>JAGUZX010000057.1 GCA_020060545.1 Desulfovibrio sp.
GAAAAACCCTTCTGGCGAAGGGGGGTTAATCAAAATTTCGGATTAACGGTATCCTGCT
The DNA here is from genome assembly GCA_020060545.1 of Desulfovibrio sp. Classification (GTDB taxonomy): domain Bacteria; phylum Bacillota; class Dethiobacteria; order DTU022; family DTU022; genus JAGUZX01. The sequence goes on from JAGUZX010000057.1 coordinate 59, forward strand.
TCTTTTTTCTCCTTCTTGCTTCTTGCTTCCACTACCTTGGTTCTTGTAATTGCTCCCTGCTCCACTGCAGCAGCCGCGCGGTAAGATTATTCCCAACCGCGGCGAGGTCTTCGGTGACCAGGTAATCGTTGGCCGCGGCGTCAAACAGAAGCGAAGCCCTGGCCGGCATCTCCCCGTCACCCGGTTCCACTCGCAGTAAAAGCGGCAGCCTCGGCAGCGCCAGGCAGAGGAAGCTGTGCGGCTCTTTGCCCGGCCTGGCGTTCAGGCGGTGCAGCGCGATTTGTCCCAGCAGCGCCGCGTCTTTGCCGAACCGTTCCGCCAGCGGGTCAAGGCAGCTCTTTTTAAAGGCCGTGTTGAAGCTCTCCCCTCCCCACAGCTGGCGGAAAGGAAGCCACTTCCCCGCCGGCGGTGTGCCGGCCGCCCTGGTGAGGTAGTGCAGGAGGACGAGGGCGGTGGCGGTGGACGCCTCCTTGTTTGAAGAAAAAAGCAGCACTTCGCCGGTCGGCCAGATTACCCGGTAGGCCCGGCCCAGGTAAGGGAGCAGGTATTCCCGCCAGGACTGCGGGGGGTAAAAAGAGAAGGCGGCGCCGCTGGCGCGGGCCATCTCCATCGAATTTTTCTGGGCGAACTCCCGCCGCGCCTCTTCCAGGACCGCGGTATAATTATCCTTCATCGACAAACCTCCTTTAATGGCCGGGTGTTTAGATGGCAAAACCAAGGATGAAAGAGACGGCCAGAAAAAGCGGCAGCGAACCCCTGGCCGCTCGCGCCGAGCCGGCGGCTTCTCCCACCGGTAAAAAACGACCCGTACTCCGATCAGGAACAAAAACAGGCCTACCGTGACCATGACCGCCCCGATCAGGAATTGCCCAAAGGACGCCGCGGGTATGCGCAGCAGCAGAAGCTGCAGCAGGACAATGGCGGCAATAATGGGGGAAACCGCCGGGATTACTTCTAAAATAATCTCCCTGACGTCTTGCAGCACGGCTGTCCCTTCTTCCATTTTCCCGGCCGCCCGTTTAAATTTTAGCCTATTGCCGGTAGGCTGTCCACACCACCTTTGCACGAACGGGACGGCGCTGTCAGGCGGCCGGCCAGATTGTTTCAACGGCCAGACGCACCGCCCGCGACAGGTCTCTGATGGACCAGCTGGGGTATGCCGGCTGCAGCAGGGCCAGCCCGTGGTCGGCCGGCAGGTGGATCAATCCGGCCGGCACGGCAGGCCCCCGCCGTTTGAATGCATGCAGCACCCTGTACATGACGTAATTGCATACATAGGTGCCGGCGCTGCTGGATATCTCCGCCGGCAGCCCATCTCCTTTGAGCCGTTCGACGATGGCGCGAAGGGGTAGGGTCGCAAAGTAAGCGTCATCTCCCGCCGGCTCAATCGGCGCATCTTCGTATTGTTTGCCGCTGCTGTCGGCCCCGGCGCAGCAGTTGATGGCCACTCTTTCCACGCTGATTTTTGTCCGCCCCGCGGCCAGGCCGAGCATGAGCACGGCGTCGGGGCTGAGCTCCTCGATCCAGCCGCTGATTTGCCGCCATGCCTCCAAGAAGACGACCGGCAGGATCCGTCCCGTCACCCGGCAGCCGCCGATTTTTTTTTGATGCAGCAGTTTTACCGTTTGTTCCGAGGGGTTAGACGGCAGCCCCTGGAAAGGCTCAAACCCGGTCAGCAGTAAAGTTTTCATCCTCATAACGCCTCCCTCCTCAAGTATTTTTCCTCTTTTCTATTATAATGGAAAGGGCGGGGGAGAGACAGCCGGATCGTCAGCGTGCCCCGGCAGAAAAAGGGAAATTGCGCCGTGGAGCAGAAAATAAATTAAAAAGCCATGTATACGCGAACATGTATACGTGCAATAGGAGGGCAACGTGTGGAACAGCAAAATTACCGCAACCTCCCGCCGGGAAAACCCGGTCAGGCCTGGCTGGAACGGCTCCGGCGGGAGCTGAACGAGGCCCAGTTTACATTTGCCACGGCTGATGCCCCGGTCATCCTCGGTTTGGCCGGGCCGGGATCGGGAAAAACGAGGGCGCTGGTTTACCGCTGCGCCAACCTCCTGAAAAGCGGCGTCTCCCCGGAAGAGGTGCTGCTGCTTACTTTTACCAACAAGGCCGCCGAAGAGATGAAGGAGCGCTTAAAAAAGCTGCTCGGTGCCTGGCCGCAGGAGCTCTGGGCCGGCACCTTTCACAGCACCGGCGCCCGGATCCTGCGCCGCCATGCTCTCCTGGCCGGCCGGGCCAACAACTTTACGATCCTGGATGAAGAGGACAGCAGGGCGCTGTTCAAACAGATTGCCGGTTCCCGAACTCCTCCTTTAAACGACGAGGAGCGGAACCTGCTGGTCAAACGGGGGCTCCTCGGACGGGTGATCACCCAGGCCCGTAATTCCAACCTGACGGTAAAAGAGGTTGTCGACGAGTATTACCCTTACCACTGGGAGTACGCCGGCTTGATTGGGGAGCTGGCGGAGCTCTATGCGCGCAAGAAACAGGAGGGCAACGCTTTCGATTTCGACGACCTGCTTCTCTGGTGGCTCGATCTTTTCGAAAACCATCCCCAGGTGCGGGAGCGCTACCAGGAGCGGTTTAAACATGTCCTGGTGGACGAGTTCCAGGACACCAACGTGATCCAGGGCCGCATCGTGGACCTTTTTGCCGGGGGAAGCTCGCTCTGCGTGGTGGGGGATGACGCCCAGTCCATTTACGGCTTCCGCTTTGCCAACGTCGGCAACATCCTCTCCTTTCCAGAAAAATACCCGCACAGCCTGGTTGTCCGCATGGAGCGGAACTACCGCAGCACCCCGGAAATCGTGGCACTCGCCGACCGCTCCATTTCGTTTAACCGGGCGCAGCTTCCCAAGGCGCTTTATTCCTGTAACCCCTCCGGCGCAAAACCCCGCGTGGCCGGGATACGCACCGCCGACCAGGAGGCCTCCTACGTGGTCCGGCGCGTCCTCGAGCTTCACCGGGAGGGGATTCCCCTGCAAGAGATGGCGGTGCTTTACCGGAGCGCTTACCTCTCTTCCGCCGTGGAGCTCGAGCTGGTGCGCCGGGGTATTTCTTACCGCACTTTCGGGGGGCTCAAATTTTTTCAAAAGGCCCATATCAAGGACGTCATCGCCTTTTTAAAGGTTTTCTACAATCCCTTTGACGAGAGCGCCTGGCGGCGCATCGCCACCCTCCAGCCCGGGATCGGCCCCGCTTCCTTCGAGCGGACCTGGTTGAAGCTAAAGCAGTGCGGCAATCCGCTGGAAGCGGTCCTGGCCGGGGAGGTCTCGCCCACCCGGGGGAAAGAGGGCTGGGAGTCGCTGCGCGGCATTCTCCGGGCCGCCGGCGCCCAGGATCAAAGCGCACCCCGCATGATTACCGCGGTGATGACCGGCGGATATGATCAAATCCTTGAAAAAAACTACCCCGACCAGCCGGAGGAGCGCCGCCGGGGGGTCGAGCGCCTCGCTTACTACGCCGCCCGGTTTGCATCGCTGCCCTCCTTCCTGGAATCGCTGGCCCTGGAGGAGTCGCTTTTCGCCGGCGCCGCCGCGTCGCCCGAAAGTGAAGGCGACTACCTGGTCCTCTCCACCATCCACAGCGCCAAGGGCAAGGAGTGGGAGGCGGTTTTTGTGGTCGGCCTGAATGACGGCCACTTTCCCCGCCGTGATGACGAGCGCAATCTATCCGAGGAGCGCCGCCTTTTTTACGTGGCGGTGACCAGGGCGCGGCGTTTTCTTTTTCTGACCACATACCGGGACGAATACCGCGGCTGGGTTGCCTCGACCGGCGGACCGTCCCTTTTTTTAAAAGAACTTCCTCCCGAGTGCTATGATGTCGAAATTGCGGAAGAATACGACTAGGAGGCGGCGGTGTGATATGGATCAAAAGGATATGATTGAAATAATTGAAGCGTCACCCTACTGGAACCACCTTGGAATGAAAATCCGCTGCATGGAACCGGGATATGCCGAGGTCGCGATGCCCTTTAAAGAAGAGCTCAGCCAGCTCTTATTTGTCATGCACGGCGGCGCCGTGGCTTCGCTCCTGGATGCAGCCGGGGCGGTCTCCTTTTTGAAGCTGTTGGATTTGGAGAAGGAAACTATCACCACGGCAGAGATGAAGCTGAACTATCTTAATCCCGTGACCATGGACCAAAAGGAGATTGTGGCCACCGCCCGGGTAGTTAAAAAAGGGAAAACCCTGGGAGTTGCTCTGATAGAGGCCAAAAACGGATCTTTAGAGCCTATCGCCATTGGTATCGGCACTTATGCCGTCATTTCCCGCTTAACTTAGGCGCCGGCGCCCGGGCAAATAGTTCATTTGGTGCCAGGCACCAAATGAACTATTTGAAAAATTAGTCAGTTGTGGGCATTAGTTCAAATATTGTGGAGGTGGTTCAAGGTGGTTTACGGGGGTGGAGGAGCTGCTGCCGCCGCCGCGGCGATCGCTCAGGCGATCAAGGCGTCAGGCGCCATAGTCAGTGTCGGCCCGGAAGACTTCATGCAGATTGTGGACAAAGCGGACAAGCCGCTGGTGGTAGCATCGGAGAACCATTTTGTAGTAACCCGTTATAAATACTTGACAGGGTACAAGGGGCTTGTGTTCTTTACCAGCTCCCCCGCCCCGTTAATGTTTAAGAGCGGGGCCGAGCTGGTTAGCGCCAAAAAGATCTGGATCCCGGGTTAAACGGGCGCGATGACCGGGTGCTTAAACGCCCGGCACCAAATTTTTAATCAGTCTATGAATTCCGCCACCATTTCGGCCAGGCTGAGGCAGGCGGTTAGGCCGGGCGATTCGATGCCGATTAAATTAACCACTCCCGGCAGGCCCCGCCCGGCTTCATGGCAGACCACAAAATCGCGGAAAGGCTGCCCCTTTCCCTGGAGCTTCGGGCGGATACCGGCCATTTCCGGTTCCAGGTCCGAAAGCTCCAGGAAAGGGAGGATCTCTTTGATCGCGCCGTAAAAGTCCGCCGCGTGGCCGGGATCAACCCTGTAATCGAGGCTGTCGACGTACACGGCGTTCGGCCCGAGCCTGAGCCGCCCGTCCAAGGTTTTCGTCGCGTGGATCCCCAGGCCGGTTAGTTCCGCCAGAGGAGGAGGGTAGATGAGCCTTTTGACCATGCCGGCCTTGGCATATGGAACGCTGAAATACTCGCCTTTGCAGGGGAATATTTGATAACCGGCCTCCGCCGGATCGATGCCCAGCATCGCGGCGACCCGGTCCGCGGCCAGGCCGGCGCAATTAACCAGCCAGCGGCAACGGAGCGCCTCAAAAGTCCCGTCGGGGTTCCGGTAGGCCACCCGGTAGCCTTCAGCGAGGGGATCCAGCCCAATCACCTCGTGGCGGTAAGCGGGCAGGGCCCCGTTTTGCTTCGCCAGATACTCCAGGCGCGACATCAACTGGTGCGAATCAACAATGCCCGTCGAAGGGGAAAACAGTGCGCCCGCACTCCTGGCGTGGGGTTCCAGGCTTAAAACCTGCTTTTGATCGAGCCACTGGAGATCAGTCACCCCGTTAGCAGCGGCCTGGAGATACAGAGCCTGCAGGTGCGGCAGGTCAGAGTCGCTGCGGGCCAGAATCAGCTTTCCGGTGCGCCGGCAGCTGATTTTCGAAGATTCGCAGAACCGGTAAAGTTTGCGGTTTCCCTCCACGCAAAGAGACGCTTTCAGGCTTTGGGAAGGGTAATAGATCCCGGCATGGATCACTTCGCTGTTACGGCTCGAGGTTTCCTGCCCGAACCCGGTATGGCGTTCCAAAATCGTTACGGAGAACCGGTTAAATCGATTGGTTATCTCAACCGCCGCCGCCAGGCCGACTACGCCCGCTCCCACAATGACAACATCCACCTGGTCCACCCTGCAATGCTCCTTTCTGCCTGAACAGCTGAATATTGCCGGCCCGCGCCGGGCGCTGCCGCGCGATGAGCACCGTGACCATATTTCAGCAAGGTTTGTACAATTCGCGCTCCGATGGCCGGATCCTGCCTCCAGCGAATCGCTCCGCATATTGGCTGCTGATTATTTTCAACATTCATGGATAGACAGCGCAGCAAGGGGTGTTGTATAATACATTTAATTTTACCGGCGGCACGAAGGGGAGGGCACTGGATGGCAGACCTGGCAATCTACGATACTACTTTGCGGGACGGAACGCAGCGGGAAGGGATTTCCCTTTCGGTCAATGATAAATTAAAGATCGCCGAAAAACTGGATCTATTGGGCGTAAACTATATCGAGGGGGGATGGCCCGGTTCAAACCCCAAAGATATGGATTTTTTTAATAAAGCCCGGGAGGTTAAATTCAAGCAGGCCCGCCTCTGCGCTTTCGGGAGCACCCGCCGCCCCGGGGTCGGCGTGCGCGACGATCAGAACATCAGGGCGCTCGTGGAGGCGGATACAGCGGCGGTAACCATTTTCGGCAAGAGCTGGGATTTCCACGTCTTCAACGCGCTTTTCACCAGCCTGGACGAGAACCTGGCCATGATCAGAGAGAGCGTCGCTTATTTAAAGTCTCTTGGCCGCGAAGTGATCTACGACGCCGAGCATTTCTTTGACGGCTACAAAAGCAACCCGGTTTACGCCATGGAAACGATCCGCGCCGCGGCGGAAAGCGGCGCAGACGTGGTGGTCCTTTGCGATACTAACGGCGGGCTGATGCCCTGGGAGCTGGAGGAAACGCTGGAAGCCGTCGGACGGGCTGTCAAGGCGCCCTTAGGCATCCATGCCCATGACGATGCCGGGATGGCCGCCGCCAACACCCTGCTGGCGGTGCGCAAGGGGGTAACGCAGATCCAGGGGACGATCAACGGTTACGGTGAGCGGTGCGGCAACGCCAACCTCTGCACGATTATTCCCACCCTGCAGTTAAAGCTTGGCCTGGCGGTTGTCTCCCCGGAACAGCTCCAGGGGCTGACCAAGCTTTCCCGCTACGTGGCGGAGCTGGCCAATATCGTGCCCATGGAACAGCAGCCGTACGTGGGTTACAACGCTTTCGCCCATAAAGGGGGCATCCATGTGGATGCCGTCAGCAAGCGCCCGGAGACTTACGAGCACGTCGATCCGCTGGCGGTGGGTAACAGGCGCCGCATTCTCGTTTCGGAGCTGGCCGGGCGCAGTAATATTTTTCTCAAGGCCAGGGAAAATAATATCGCCTTACTGAAGGAGCACCCCGAGACGAAAGTGGTCCTGGAGCTGCTCAAAGAGATGGAGCACGCCGGTTACCAGTTCGAGGGGGCCGACGGCTCTTTCGAGCTGCTGGTTTTAAAAACCCTTCAGGCCTATACTCCTTTGTTCAAGCTGGAAGGATTTCGGTTGATCGTGGAGAAAAGAGATAATGGCCGGCTTTATTCCGAAGCTACCATTAAAGTCCGGGTTGGCGACCAGGAGGTGCACACGGCGGCGGAAGGGAACGGGCCGGTCAACGCCCTGGACAACGCTTTGCGTAAAGCCCTAGAGGGGATTTACCCGGCCCTGAAAGAGATCAAACTGGCGGACTACAAGGTCCGCGTCCTGGACGGGAAGGATGGGACGGGTTCCCAGGTGCGGGTGTTGATCGAATCCCGCGACGATCAGAAGAGCTGGGGGACGGTCGGCGTTTCCACAAACATCATCGAGGCCAGCTGGCTGGCCCTGGTTGACAGCCTGGAATACGGTTTAATCTGCCGCAGGCTGCCCGGAACCGAACTGGAGAACGTAAAAGGGGTGCTCCGACAACTCAAGACGGATATACTTTATTGAACAGGCGCTCCGGCAAGAAAATATACTCGCTATGACGGAGGGGTTGCGATGCCCGTTGAAGAACTCTACGGCTTTGCCACGGGAATCGGCAGTACGCCTCATACCTGTCCCGGGGAAGCCCTGGCGCTAATTGATACATACTTGAAAGCAGTCCCGCATTGGCCCCAGCTTCCCCGGCGCAGCGCCGCCGAAGGGTTCGCCGCCCAATATCTCGCCCCTCTTTTCAAACGGGGCCTAATCGCCCTAAACGCCGCCGGTTCTCCTTATTTTACCACCGACGATCCCCATTGGGAAGCGCGCGCCTTCAGTTTCTATGAAATGCTCCTGGACGAAAAAAACCTGGCGGAATTTGCCTTTCCTCAGGAAGCGGCCGCCGGGTTTTATGCTTTCCTGGAGTCCGCGGAGCGCTTTCCCGGGGCGGCACTTTGCGTGAAGGGGCAGATCAGCGGCCCGGTTACCCTCGGTTTCCAGGTAAACGACCCTTATGGGCGGCCATCCTTTTACGATGACACCCTCCGGGAAATACTAGTCAAGACGCTGGCGGGGCAGGCCCGCTGGCAAACACAATGTCTTAAGTCGCTGGGCCTGCCGGCCCTGGTCTTCATTGACGACCCCGGCCTGTACGGCTACGGCAGCTCCATCTCCGTCGGGTTGGGGCGATCCGAGATCCAGTCCGCCTTGGGCGAGGTAATCGAGGGTATCCGCGGTGCGGGAGGGATGACCGGGGTGCACTGCTGCGCCGGCCCGGACTGGTCGCTGCTCCTGGAGCTGCCCCTGGAGATGATTAGTTTTGACGCTTACGCTTATTTTTCTTCGCTGCAGGTATACAGCAAAGCGCTTGACCTGTTCCTGGCCAACGGGGGCGCCCTGGCCTGGGGGATCGTTCCGGCTTCCGAGCAGGCGCTGGAAGAGGACGCCGGTTCGTTGCAGCGGTTGCTGTTTGAAAGAATGGAGACCCTGGCCGGCCAGGGGGTAAACGAGGCCAGGCTGCGCCGGCAGCTGATGATTACCCCTTCTTGCGGCACCGGTACGCTGCAGCCGGTCCTGGCCGAAAGAATATACCGTTTGACCGCCTCCCTGGCGGATAGATTAGCGAAGAGGGAGCCGTACAATGGATGAAAAAGCGCTGCAAGAGGTGTTGATGGAACTTTCCCGCACCGCCGGGGTATCCGGGCAGGAAGGCGATGCCGTCGCTGTGGCCTCCCGCTGCCTGCAGCCGTTTGTGACAAAGGTGGAGCGGGACCGTTTTGGCAACCTGATCGCCTTCAAACAGGGAGAGGAAACTAGTGATCCGCCTTTTTCCCTGGTGCTGGCGGCGCATATCGACGAGATCGGGGCGATGGTGACAAAGGTCGATGAAAGCGGGTTCCTCCGCTTTACCGGTATCGGCGGCATCGATCCACGCGTCCTGCTGGGCCAGGCGGTGGAGGTGCACGGCCGGAACAGGCTCAAAGGGGTAATCGGGGCGCTCGCGCCGCACCTGCTTACCGAAAAAGAGCGCCAGAAAGAGTTAAAAATGGAAGAACTTTATATCGACATCGGCTTCGACGAAGCGCAGGCGACGGAACAGGTCCGGGTAGGCGACTTTGTATCCCTCGCGCAGGCTCCCCTGGCCATGCAGGCGGGGGGCTGCATCTCCGGTAAATCGCTGGACAACCGCGCCGGGGTGGCGGCGTTAATCGTTTGCGCGGCGGAGCTCGCGGGTGTCCGCCACCGCTGCAACGTCTATTTTACGGCTACCCTGCAGGAAGAGGTGGGCCTGCGCGGCGCGATCACCGCCGCGTACGGCCTCGTTCCCGACCTGGCCATAGCCGTCGACGTAACCCATGGGGAATGGCCCGGCCTTTCCTATCCCGAGGTGTTTGAGCTAGGCAAAGGCCCGGCGATCGGTTTGGGTCCCAACTTTCATCCCGCCCTGACGCGGTCTCTGGAGGACTCGGCCCGGGAGAACCGCTTTCCTTACCAGGTTGAGCCGGTTCCGGGAGTTTCGGGCACAGACGCCTGGGTGTTCCAGGTATCGCGGGAGGGGATTCCCACCGCGCTCCTTTCCGTGCCGCTGCGCTACATGCACACACCGGTGGAGCTGTTGAATCTGGACGACCTTTTGAATGCCGGACGGCTGTTGGCCGTATTTGCCCGCCGCCTGGACCGCCCGTTCGTGGAGGGATTAAAGTGTATCTAGAAGAGCTTTCCAACCTGCCCGGTGTTTCCGGCGATGAGGGAAAGGTCCGCCGGGCGATCATTGAACTTTTGAACGGCCAACCGGTCCGGGTTGGCAGTGACAGCATGGGCAATGTGCTGGTGCGGAAAGAGGGCCGCGGCGGGAGCACCCGGGCCATGCTGGCCGCGCACATGGATGAAGTCGGGCTGATGGTGATTTCGATCGAGAAAAACGGCCTGCTCAAGTTTAAAGCCGTGGGGGGGATCGACAGCCGTGTCCTTGTGGCCAAAACGGTGCGGGTCGGCCCGGACGGCATCCCCGGGGTGATCGGCGGCAAGGCGGTGCACCTGCAAAAAGAGGCGGAATGGAAAAAGCCTTACGAAGTAGAGCAGCTTTTTATCGATATCGGGGCGAAAAACAAGGAAGAGGCCGAAAAATACGTGAAGATCGGCGCCTATGTTTCTTTTGATACCGGCTTCGCTGCACTGGGCGACGGCTGCTGCCTGGGCAAAGCCTTCGATGACCGGGCCGGTTGCGCCGCAATCCTGGAGCTGCTGATGGAGAAAGACGGTCCCGGTTTTGACGCGGCTTTTACCGTTCAGGAAGAGGTCGGTGCGCGGGGGGCGCGGGTGGCCGCGTACACGCTGAAACCGGAGCGCGCCCTGGCGCTGGAGGGGACCGCCGCCGCGGATACCCCGGGCACCGCGAAGGAAAAATCAAGCACGATGCTTGGGTGCGGCCCGGCCGTCAGTATCATGGACCGGTCTTTGATTGTAAACCGGGAGATCCTGCAGCAGATAATCAAGGCGGGAGAGAACGCGGGCGTGCCTTTTCAATTCCGACGCTTTACCGGGGGAGGCACTGATGCCGGAGCGATCGCCCTGTCCCGGGAAGGGGTCAAGGCGGGGGTGGTGGCGGTGCCCTGCCGCTACATCCATTCTCCCCTGAGCATCCTGAAGGAGAGCGATTATAAACAGACGGTAAACCTGGTGCGGGCCTGGCTGGAGTCGCTGGCCTGAGCCGGCCGGCCGTACCGTAAATAAATCAGCAAGGTGGAGATGGTATTGGAATCTCTGATCAAAGACCTGTCGGAAGCCTACGGCCCGTCCGGGGAGGAAACCCTTGTCAGGACGCTGCTCGAGGACCTGATCAAGGAACACGTGGACCGCACCTTTACCGACAACCTGGGCAACCTTTTTGCGCTCCGGGAAGGCCCGGCGCCGCTGCTCATGGTTTCGGCGCATATGGATGAAATCGGCGTTATTGTCACCCACATCGACGAGAAAGGTTTTATCCGCCTGGCGCCTGTCGGCGGCCTGCTCCCCCACCTGCTGGTGGGGCAAAGGCTGCGCTTCAAGGACGGCACGGTAGGGACCGTTTACCATGAAAAGCTGAAAGAGATCAAGGAGCTGGACTGGTCCAAGCTCTACCTGGATATCGGGGCGGAGAGCGCTGCGGCGGCCCGGAAGCGCGTCGAAGTGGGAGACCTGGCCTGCCTGCACCAGCCATTTGCCGTCCTGGGGGAACGCTATTTGGGCAAAGCCATGGACGACCGCGCCGGATGCGCCATCCTCCTGGAGGTTGCCCGCCGGCTGCCGCCTGAGCTGCCCCGGTCGGTCTGTTTTGTTTTTTCCGTGCAGGAAGAGGTGGGGCTGCGCGGCGCCATTACCGCCGCCTACCGGTTGAACCCCGGTTACGGCCTCGCCGTCGATGTGACCAGGGTCGGTGATACTCCCGAAGCTCCGTTAATGGATATTGCCCTGGGAAAGGGCCCGGCCATTAAAGTCAAAGACAGTTCCATGATCAGCCATCCCCGGGTGCGCGGATTCATGATCGATACAGCCGTCGCGGCCGGTATCCCCTACCAGCTCGAAGTCCTTGAACGTGGCGGTACCGATGCCGGCGCAATCCACGTATCCAGGGAGGGGGTCCCGTCGGGCACCCTTTCCATCCCCTGCCGCTACGTGCATACCCCGTCGGAGATGGTCGACGCCGGCGACGTGCGGCATGCCGCCGCCCTGCTGGAAAAGCTGTGCGCGACCCCGTGGCCGTAGGGGGACGGAAAAAAAGCTTGACTTGCCCCGGGGATTGGGTTTAAAATGGAGGCGCCGGATGGCAGCTTATGGCAAGCGCTTGACCGGCTTTAAGGCTGTCTATGTCAAAAAATTGAATGGACCTGACTCTGCTTGGAGCCTTTGGACCGGGACAGAGGTACGCGCCAGTGGAAAGAGAAGCAAAAGTACCTTCCTGTTCTTTTAAGGAAGGTCTTTTTTTGGGAGGGAGAGCAGTGAAAAAAATCGCCGTAATCGGCGCAGGCAATGTGGGCACCGCCCTGGCCCAGGTGCTCCAGGACAAGGGATACGCTTTGGCCGGGGTTTGCTGCCGGACGGAAGCGTCGGCCGGCCGCGCCGCCGGGCGCTTGGGCTGCACTATTTTTACCGATCCGGGCGCCCTGGCCCGCCGGGCGGAGATTGTCTTCATAACAACGCCTGACCGCAGCATCGAGGCGGTATGCCGCCGCCTGGCCGGGAAAGAAGCGGTCGGTCCCGGGCAGGTCGTCCTGCATACCAGCGGGGCGCACAGCTCCTCCATCCTCGCCTCCGCCGGGGAGAGGGGAGCGGCGGTTCTCTCCATGCATCCCCTGCAGACATTCCCCGATGTGGAAGCCGGTATCCGCAATTTAAAGGGTTCCTACTTTACGCTGGAAGGGGATCAGCGCGCGCTGCCGGTCGGCCTCGCCCTGGTTGAAGCGCTTGAAGGCCGGCCGCTGACCATCCCCACCGCCATGAAACCGCTCTACCATGCCGCCGCTTGCGTAGCCTGTAATTATTTTGTAAGTTTAATCGGCCTGGCCTTGCAGATGATGGAGAAGGCCGGCGTGCCGGGACGGGAGGCGCTGCCGGCGCTGCTGCCCCTGGTTGAGGGTACGCTGAACAATATCAAGCGGGTCGGCGTGCCGGCGGCGCTTACCGGACCGATCGACCGGGGCGATCACGGCACCGTCGCCGCTCATCTCCGGGTAATCGAGGAGGTAATGCCGGCGGCAAAGGAGCTTTACTGCAGCCTGGGCCGGCAAACCGCCCAAACGGCCAGGGCCAAAGGGACCCTGGACGAGGCGGGCCGGCGCGAATTTCAGAATTTGCTGCACCAGGATAGTTGAAAGAGACGTTTCCGAAAATTATGCATGGAGGTGTTAAAGTTGAACGCACAGAAGGTAACCACGCTGACGCTGCGGGAGAAAAAGGCCGGGGGCGAAAAGATAACGATGCTCACCGCCTATGACTTCCCCACCGCGGTGCTGGTGGACGAAGCCGGAGTTGACACGATCCTGGTCGGAGACTCCCTGGGTATGGTCGTTTTGGGGTACACCGATACTCTGGCCGTTACCCTGGACGATATGATCCACCACGGGCGGGCGGTAGCCCGGGGGGTCAAACGGGCGATGGTAATTATCGATCTGCCCTTCATGACCTACCAGATCAGCCGGGAACAGGCCATGTCCAGCGCCGGCAGGGTGATCCGGGAAACCGGGGCACAGGCCGTCAAACTTGAGGGCGGCGCGGAGATCGCCGAGGCGGTGCGCGGCATCACCGGGGCGGGGGTGCCCGTCCTGGGCCACCTGGGCTTGACCCCCCAATCGGTGGGGCAGCTGGGCGGCTATAAGGTACAGGGGAAAGATGCGGCCACCGCGCGCAAGCTTCTTGACGATGCCCTGACCCTCGAGGCGGCGGGCGCCTTTGGCGTAGTGCTCGAGTGCGTGCCCTGGCCGCTGGCCAAGTTGATCACCGAGAAACTTACCATCCCCACCATCGGGATCGGGGCCGGCCTCTTTTGCGACGGGCAGGTTTTGGTTTACCACGACGTGATGGGGCTTTATACCGGCCACCGGCCCAAGTTCGTCAAACAGTACGCCAATGCGCGCGAGGAGATGCTGAAAGGGGTAGCCGCCTACATCCGGGAAGTGCAGGAAGGCTGTTTCCCCTCGGAGGAACACGGTTTCGGCATGCCCGAGTCCGTAATTGAAAAGTTAAAGGGTCAGACCCCTTAACTTATTGTCGGGAGGATGCCAGTGGAAATCGCCGAGAACATTAACGAGCTGCGGGAGAAAGTCCGCGTCCTTCAGGATCAGAAAGTGATTACCGGATTTGTGCCGACGATGGGCTTCCTGCACCGGGGCCACCTCTCCCTCCTGGAAAAAGCCCGCCTTGAGACGGACTACGTTATTTTAAGCATATTTGTAAACCCGCTGCAATTCGGCCGGGGCGAGGATTTGGACAACTACCCCCGCGATTTGCCCGGCGATCTGCGGCAAGCCCGCGCTGCGGGCTGCGGCCTGGTATACCTGCCCCGGGAAGAGGAGCTCTACCCGCCCGGTTACAATACCTACGTTACTGTGGAGGGCTTGACGGAAGGCCTTTGCGGCGCCTCCCGGCCCGGCCATTTCCGCGGGGTCGCCACGATCGTCGCCAAGCTGTTTAACCTGGTCCAGCCGGCAAAAGCCTACTTCGGACAGAAGGATTACCAGCAGGCGCAGGTGATTAAGAAAATGGTTGCCGACCTGAACATGGACTTGGAAGTTGTGATCTGCCCGACCGTCCGCGAAAGCGACGGCTTAGCCATGAGTTCACGCAACAGCTATCTCAGCCCACCGGAGCGGGCAGCGGCGGTGGTGCTTTACCGCGCCCTGCGCGAAGGTGAAGCGGCTATCGCCCTGGGGGAGAGGGACGGAGCGGCCGTGGAGGAACGGATGCGGCAGGTAATCAACGCGGAACCGCTGGCTTCGATCGACTACCTGGCTGTGGTGGACGGGGAAATACTGCGGCCGCTTAAACTTTTGCGCAACACAGTTGTCCTGGCCGGGGCGATTAAAATCGGCCGGACCCGGCTGATCGACAACATCATCGTAAAAATTTAGGGGGACAGTATACATAATTTTGCACTATCCGCCAAGGAAAATGACCGGACAGCATACTAAATTTAACAATATCCTGCAAGAAAATGATCGGGGTTAAGTGTACGCACAAATTGACTTAAATTTACTTAAAGTTGAGAATTAAGGATACTGTCCCCGGAATTCCGGTGGAGAATTAAGGATACTGTCTCCGGAGTTCCCGGCCGGGAATTAAGGATACTGCCTCCGAATTATTCGAATTCAGAATTCACTTCAGTCTTTTTTGACTGCCTGGCGGTAATATGATATTATAAAAACATAGTTACACTAGTACCGAACATAGAATACCGTATAGAAAGGTTGATCAAAGTGTAAGAGGGGAGGGGTAGTCGTGAAACGGACGATCGCCCTAAACCGGGTGGAAGAGCTAAAAAAAGCGATTAAAGATTACCAATACGCTCAAAAAATTATCCCCACCGGGTTCAGCCGTTGGCCTGCGATCTTGAAGCACCAGGCGCGGATCAAAGCATATTTCGGCGCTTCCGACGAGCAATGGCACAACTGGCGCTGGCACATCAAAAACCGCATTAATACCACGCGGGTTTTGCAGCAGTTTCTACACCTGACCCCGCAAGAAATCGAAGAGATCGATACGGCCGGTTCTCGCTATCGCTGGGGGGTGTCGCCATATTACCTCAGCCTGATCGATCCCGCCGATCCGGCGGATCCGATCCGGCGCCAGGCCGTACCGACCATTCTCGAATACACCGACAAATACGGCGAAAGCGACCCCATGGATGAAGAATACACTTCGCCCGCCTCCGCCATCACCCGGCGTTACCCGGATCGCCTGATCATCAATGTCACCAATCAGTGCCCGATGTACTGCCGCCATTGCCAGCGCCGCCGCAACATCGGAGAGCGGGATCTCGCCACTCCCCGGGATCATATCGAGGAAGCTCTACAGTACATCCGTAAAAATAAAGAGATCCGCGACGTGCTCCTGACCGGCGGAGACGGGTTCATGCTGAACAACAAAAAGATCGCCTGGTTTCTGGCGCAGCTTTCCGCGATCCCTCACGTGGAAATAAAACGTTTCGGCACGCGCACCCCGGTAACGCTGCCTTACCGCATCGACGACGAGCTCTGCCGGATCCTTTCCTCGCACCTGCCCGTTTATGTGAACACGCATTTTAATCACCCCCTGGAGGTTACTCCCGCCGCCCGCGAGGCTTGCATGAAACTGGCCCGGGCCGGGGTGGCCCTGGGAAACCAGGCGGTCCTCCTGAAAGGGGTGAACAACGATGCTTTTATCATGCGCAAACTCAACCAGGAGCTGCTTAAAATCATGGTCCGCCCATACTATATTTTTCATTCGAAGCGGGTGAGAGGCACTTCCCATTTTTGGACCCGCGTTGAAGAAGGGATCGAGATCATGGAGCATTTGCGCGGCTACACCTCCGGGTTGGCCATTCCCACCTTTATTATCAACGCCCCGCACGGATACGGCAAGACGCCTATTCTTCCCACCTACCTGGTGGGGATGGGCAAGGATTACCTGACGATCAGGACCTGGGAAAACCGCATCATGCGATACGACAACCGGGAAATGGAGGAGAGTTGAATCAGGCCGTTGCAGCAGCGCTTTTTGACAAGTCGGGCATCTTCAGAAGCAGGACAGGCAACAGCGGATCAGGCATGGAAGAAGAGCTGATTTATTTAAACGCCTTGAACCGGGTTCCCTTTTTGGGCCCGGTCCGGATTGGGGCGATGCTAAAACACTTTGGTTCCCCCAGGGGTGCATGGGAAGCTTCTCCCGGAGCGCTAGGCCTGGTGCCGGAATTAAAAGGCCTGGCTGAGCGTTTTTCACGTGAACGGCGCCTGATCGATCCGGTTAAACAGTGGCTCCGGTTAAAGGAACGGCGCATTGCATGCATCTCCCTAAATTCGCCCGCCTATCCGCCCATGTTGAAGCAAATCGCCCAACCGCCGCCGGTGCTCTACTACCGGGGTGAGTGGCAGGAAAGAGATTACCTGGCCGTTGCTGTCGTTGGCAGCCGCCGGTGCACTTTTTACGGCAAAGAGGTGGCTTACCGGCTGGCCGCGGAACTGTCCGGCGCCGGCCTTGCCGTCGTTAGCGGCATGGCCGTGGGCATCGATTCAGCGGCCCACCAGGGCGCCCTGGATACGGACGGTCGCACCATCGCCGTCCTGGGCTGCGGGCCGGAGCGCTGTTATCCGCCGGTTAATACCGCCCTGTATAAGACGATCAGCGAATCCGGCATCGTGCTGAGCGAATTCCCCCTGGACACCAAACCCCTGCCCCAGCATTTTCCTCAACGCAACCGGATTATCAGCGGCCTCTCCCTGGGAACGGTAGTTGTTGAAGCCACTGAAAAAAGCGGCGCCTTAATTACCGCGCACTATGCCCTGGAGCAGAATCGCGAAGTTTTTGCCGTTCCCGGCAACGTGGGCAGTCCCTACAGCCGCGGCTGCCACCGCATGCTTAAGGAAGGAGCCCGCCTGGTTGAATCGGTCAGGGACATTTTAGACGAACTGGCGCTGGCGCCGCTTTCCGGGGAAGCGGCAGCCGCATCAAGACAGGAGATTACCCTGCCCGGGGAAGAAAAGCGCATTCTCGAACTGATTCCCTATCAACCACTGCACATGGACGAGATTATCCGCCTCAGCGGGATTAGCGCGGCCATGGTCGGCCCGGTTTTATTAAACCTCGAGTTGAAGGGGTATTTACACCAGTTGCCCGGTAAATATTTCTGCCGCGTCTAGTTTATGATATTATTAGGCAGGAGCTGCATTTTCGCTTTAACTGGAGGAGGGTTAACTTAGAAAGAATGAGCTGCCTGGTTATTGTTGAATCACCGTCCAAGGCGCGCACGATCAAGAAATTTCTTGGGCGAAACTACCGGGTTTTGGCGTCGCAGGGGCACTTAATCGACCTGCCCAGGAGCCAGCTGGGCATCGACCTCGAGGACAGTTTCTCGCCCCGCTACATCACGATCCGCGGTAAAGGACAGATCTTGAAAGAGTTGAGAGAGGCGGGAAAAAAAGCGGAGCAGGTTTACCTGGCCGCCGACCCTGACCGGGAAGGGGAGGCCATCTGCTGGCACTTAAGCCAGGCTTTGAAGATGGGTGAAGATTGGCCTTGCCGGGTCGAATTTAACGAAATCACCAAGACCGCGGTCCAGGAGGCTTTTAAAAACCCGCGCTTAATCGATCAGAACAGGGTTGACGCCCAGCAGGCCCGCCGGATCCTGGACCGGCTGGTCGGCTACCAGATCAGCCCCCTGCTCTGGCGCAATATCCGCAGCGGCCTCAGCGCCGGGCGGGTCCAGTCGGTGGCGGTGCGCCTGATTTGCGACCGCGAAGACGAAATCAACAGCTTTACACCGCAGGAATACTGGACCCTGGAAGCGCTCCTGCAAGTAAACGGGCCGGAAACCCGGTTCAAGGCTGTGCTCGACCGTCACCTGCGGAAGAAGATTAACCTCACCGGCCGCGTGCAAACCGATGCCGTGATCGCCGCGGTCAAGAGCGCTGACTTCACCGTAGAACAGATTGCCCGCACCCGCCGCCGCCGCCGCCCCTCCCCGCCCTTTACCACAAGCAGTATGCAGCAGGAGGCATCATCCAAGCTCGGTTTCACCAGCCGGAAAACGATGGCGCTGGCCCAGCAGCTTTATGAAGGGATTAATATCGGGGCCGGCGAGACCGTCGGTTTGATCACCTATATCCGCACCGATGCAACGCGAGTCTCGCAGCAAGCCCAGGCCGAAGCCCGCGACCTGATCGCCGCCAGGTTCGGGGCCGATTTCGCCCCGGAGAAGCCGCCCCACTACCGTTCACGGAAAGGGGCCCAGGAAGCCCACGAGGCCATTCGCCCCACTGCGGCGCATCGCGAACCAGGCGCCATGCAGGCTTACTTGACCCGGGATCAGCTGCGCCTCTACAAGCTGATCTGGGATCGCTTTATGGCCAGCCAGATGGCCCCGGCAGTTTACGACCAGGTTCGCGTGCACATTGCCGCCGGGGATTATTCTTTTAAGGCCGTGGGTTCAACCTTGCAGTTTCCCGGTTTTTTAATTGTCTACCGGGCCGGGGGACAGGATGAGGACACTACCCTGCCCCCGCTGCAAGAAGGACAAAAGTTGGCCCTGGTGGAGCTTCTACCGGAACAGCACTTTACACAATCGCCGCCCCGCTACAATGAAGCTTCACTGGTGAAAACGCTGGAGGAAAAAGGGATCGGGCGGCCCAGCACCTACGTGCCGATTATTGAAACCATCCTCAGCCGGGGCTATGTGACCAGGGAGAATAAAGCTTTTGCTCCCACCGAATTGGGCTTTATCGTGGTTGAGCTGATGAAAGTCTATTTCCCGGAAATTATCGACGTCAGTTTTACCGCCCGGATGGAATCGGAGCTGGACGGAATCGCGGAAGGGAACCTGGAACGGGTTGCCGTCCTGAATAACTTCTATGATACCTTTAAAGAGCGCCTGGCGAAAGCGGAGCAGGAGATTAAAAAAATCGAGCTCCAGTCCGAAAAAAGCGAAGAAGTCTGCCCCCGGTGCGGGCGCAATTTGATTTACAAGCACGGCCGGTTCGGCCGTTTTCTGGCCTGCCCGGGCTATCCCGAATGCAAATACACCAAAAACGTCGTCCGGGAAACCGGTGTGGCCTGTCCCCTGGACAACGGGATCCTCGTCGAGCGGCGCACCAAAAAGGGGCGCATCTTCTACGGTTGCAGTAACTTTCCCCGCTGCCGTTTTTCGGTGTGGGAAAAACCGCTCCCCAAAAAATGCCCTGTTTGCGGGGAGCTGCTGGTGGAAACCAGCAGCCGTAAAAAACCTGCCGTCCGCTGTTCGAACAAGGAGTGCGCTTACAGGAGGGCGGCGCCGGTGGAGACGGCGGTGGATGGATAAGGCGTAATTGATCCGGAGATGACGGCAGGCCCGGCGGATCAAGAGGCGGCCGGGCCGTTGGCCGGCTTTAAAAACGCCGGTCTTTTCCCGACGCCGCCAGGAAAACACCGCTCCGGAATGAAAATCGACTATGAGTACCCGTTCCATCAAATCGCTGGAATTTTTTCAAAAAGAGATCCGGCATTTGCTTGCATAACCAATCTAGTTATGCTAAGATAATTCAAAGGGTGGTAGGCGTGGATGACTGGCTTGAGCGGTTCCTGGCTTACCTGGACGTGGAGAGGAACGCCTCACCTTTAACCCTGCAGGGCTACAGAAACGATATTTGCCAGTTCCTGGACCTGGTTAACCGGGGTGAAAGCCGGATCCAGGAAGCGGATCAGTACATGCTCCGTTATTTTCTAGCCTGGTTAAAGGAGCGGGGTTACACTCGCGGCACGGTAGCGCGCAAGCTTTCCGCAACGCGTTCTTTTTTGCGTTTTTTACACCGGGAGGGCTGCCTGCAGAAAGGGAACTGGATCTGCGTTTCCAGGCCGCGACAGGAGAAGCTGCTGCCTCGTTTTCTATACTATCACGAGGTGACAGCCTTGCTAGAGTCGCCCGACTGCGGCGCCCCGCTCGGTTACCGCGACCGGACCATCATGGAGCTGCTGTACGCCTGCGGCCTGCGGGTCAGTGAACTGGCAGGCATGCAGGTAGATTCGTGCCGGTTTGCAGATCGGTTAGTCAAGGTTTACGGCAAGGGCAGAAAAGAGCGGATTTTACCTGTGGGAAGGGTAGCGGCGGGTTTCCTTCTGGAATACCTGACCCGGATCCGGCCGTTACTGCTGGCAGCTGCAAAAGACGAGACGGACTGCGGCGCTCTTTTTTTAAACAGCCGCGGCGGCGCTTTAAGCGATCGGGGCGTCCGGTTGATCTTTAAGAAATATATCCGGCGCGTTTCTGAAAAAGAAGGAATTACGCCCCACTCCCTGCGGCACTCATTTGCCACGCACCTGCTGGAACGGGGTGCTGATTTAAGGGTGGTTCAGGAGCTGCTGGGTCATGTCAGCATCTCCACGACCCAGGTCTATACGCACATTACCCGGGAGCACCTGCGGGACATATACCGCCTGGCCCACCCGCGTAAATAACTGAAGAGAAAGGGAGCCCATGTTTCAGGGTACAACCATTATCGCGGTAAAAATCGACAACCGGGTGGCGATCGCCGGGGACGGCCAGGTCACCTTTGGCGGCTCCACCGTGATTAAACACGGCGCCAAAAAGGTCCGCCGCTTGTATGAAGGCAAGGTTATCGCCGGCTATGCCGGTTCCGTGGCTGACGCCCTGACGCTCTGTGAAAAGTTTGAAGAAAAACTGGAAACCTACCAGGGCAACCTGTTGCGGGCCGCGGTTGAGCTGGCCAAGGATTGGCGAACCGACCGTATTTTGCGCCGCCTGGAAGCGATGCTCCTTGCTGCCGGCCGCGACGCGCTCCTTTTAATCTCAGGAACCGGGGAAGTAATTGAACCTGACGACAATATTGCGGCCATCGGCTCCGGGGCGCCTTACGCTCTGGCCGCGGCCAAGGCTTTGCGGCGGAATACCGCTCTTTCTCCCGGAGAAATCGCCCGTAAAGCGCTGGGCATAGCCGCAGAAATTTGCATCTATACTAATGAACAGATCATGGTGGAAGAGCTATAGAAAGGTTGAATGGCAGTAATGGCAACGGATGAATTGACGCCCCGGGAAATAGTGGCGGAATTGGATCGTTATATCGTCGGGCAAACGGACGCCAAGCGCTGTGTGGCGGTAGCGCTGCGCAACCGTTACCGGCGCCGGATGCTGCCCGGCGATCTGCAGGAGGAAATTATACCGAAAAATATCATCATGATCGGCCCTACCGGTGTGGGAAAAACAGAAATCGCCCGCCGCCTGGCCCGCCTGGTCAAAGCTCCTTTCGTTAAAGTGGAAGCGACCAAGTTCACGGAAGTCGGCTACGTGGGACGGGATGTTGAAGCCATGGTCCGGGACCTGGTGGAGACATCGATTCGTATCGTCCAGGGCGAGCGGATGCAGGTGGTGGAAGATAAAGCCGCCCGGGCCGCGGATGAACGCCTGGTTGACCTGCTCGCTCCTTTGCCCCAAAGGAAGCGGCGTTCAACTAACCCGCTGGGCTTCCTCTTTCAATCCGCTCCCGTGCAAGAGGAAATCCCGGTTGAAGATACCAGTTTTCAGGAGCGGCTTAAGGCGGCCCGGGAAGAGCAGAAGCTGGTTCAAGAACGCCTGCAAAAGGGAGAACTGGAAGAAAAGCTCGTCGAAATAGAGGTGGAAGACCGCAGGCCGCCCATACTCGAAATATTTTCCGGCCAGGGAATGGAGGAGATGGGGGTCAACCTGCAGGATATGCTGGGCAGCATTATCCCGCCGCGGAAAAAGAGAAGAAAGGTTGCCGTGGGAGAGGCCCGCAAAATTCTGAAGCAGGAAGAAGCGCAAAAGCTGATTGACATGGACGCGGTAATCAGTGAGGCTATTCAGAGGGCGGAACAGCTGGGTATAATTTTTCTCGATGAAATCGACAAGATTGCCGGTAAGAACTACCATGGAGCCGGCCCCGATGTTTCCAGGGAAGGGGTTCAGCGGGATATCCTGCCCATCGTTGAGGGTTCCACGGTAGTCACCAAGTACGGCCCGGTGAAAACGGACTACATGCTGTTTATCGCCGCGGGAGCATTCCACGCGAGCAAACCGTCAGACTTAATCCCGGAACTGCAGGGGCGCTTTCCAATCCGGGTGGAGCTGCAAAGCTTGACGGAAGATGATTTTAAAAGAATCCTTACCGAACCCAATAACGCCTTAATCAAACAATATACGGCTCTGTTGGAAACGGAAGGGGTAAGCCTGACATTTACCCGGGATGCCATCGATGCGATTGCCGGGATAGCATGTGAGTTGAACGCGGAGTTGGAAAATATCGGCGCCCGGCGTTTGCACACAATCATGGAGAAGGTGTTGGAAGAGCTCTCTTTTGAACTGCCCGGTTTAAAAAACCAAGAAATTGTGATTGATCGGGGGTATGTGGAGAATAAAATCCAAAAAATTGTTAAAAATAAGGATTTAAGTAAATATATTTTATAAAATAAATGTCAAAGAAAGAAGGTGTTCAGACGTGCTCTCTTCTCCGCTGCTTGAGAAGACCCGTCGCATTAACAAGATTCTCCAAAAAACCGCCGGTCAACATGTCGACTTCAAGGAAGTGGCCGACGTGTTGAAAAACGTGATCCACGCCAATATCTATCTCGCCGACCGGCAGGGCGAAATCCTCGGTTTTGCGATCGTGGATGAATTTGAATGCGAATTGATGTTAAAAAACGTTTTGAAGGAAGGCCGTTTTCCCGAGGAATATAATGAGTTCCTCCTCAAAAGCGAGGAGTCCCGGGTGAACCTGCGCCAGAAGTCAAACGACTGCGTGTTTATCGATGCCGAGCGGTGCCTTTTTACCAACAAGATCACTACGGTAATCCCGATTATCGGAGGCGGCAAGCGCCTGGGGACACTGCTGCTGGCCCGCTTCAACGAACTCTTTGACGCCGAGGATTTAATCCTGGCGGAAACGGGTGCTACTGTGGTCGGGATGGAGGTTTTACGGGCCAAGGCTGAAAAAATCGAAGAAGAAGCCCGCAACAAGGCCGTAGTCCAACTGGCCATCGCCACCCTCTCTTACTCGGAACTGGAAGCGGTTGAACATATCTTCGAAGAACTCGGCGGTGATGAAGGCCTGCTGGTAGCAAGCAAAATCGCCGACCAGCTCGGGATTACCCGCTCCGTAATCGTCAACGCGCTTCGCAAGTTCGAAAGCGCGGGGGTAATCGAATCCCGCTCCCTGGGGATGAAAGGGACCTACATCAAGGTCCTCAATCCGTACTTGCTGGAGTACCTGGCCAAGAAAACGAAGGTTTTTCAGAAGTAAAGTTCAGTCAAGTAACGCTAGCTTCAATAGAGTAATTTAGCGCCAATAAATTACTCTATTTTTTTTGTATTATTTGGTTGAATCACATCTAAAATTCATTGTTTTAAAACGACGCCCGGCTTTGAGCATTCAAAGGCCGGGTGTACAGATGTCCGCCTGCCAACGTAAAATTTGGAAGCGCCCATGCCGAAAAGGGTTGCAGATTTTTTGGCGCGATGTTATAATGTGGAAAACTGACTGACCGGTCGGACGGTTTGGAGGGGTGCGTTTGCATTCGTGCATCATTTCTTGGCGTGGAAGGATGTGCTTGGGGCTCCTGTTTCTTTTCATTCTAATGCATCTCACCGCCGGCTGCAGCCGGGAAGCTTCCGAAACCGGCGGAGATAAACAACGCATCTTTACCGTAAACGTGGCCGAGGCCCGGCAGGAAGATCTGGGAAGGCGCCTCGAGTTGAGCGGAGAACTGGCCCCCCTGCGCCAGGTACTCATAGTTCCTCCCATTCCGGGGCGTGTGGCCGAGATCAAAGTGCGGGAAGGGGATCGGGTTGCAGAAGGACAGCTGATCATCCGCATGGACAACACCCAGCAGGCGCTGCAGCTGCGCCAGGCAGAGATTGAAGTGGAAGCAGGAAGGCTTGAAGTGGAAAAGCTGGCCTACCTGGTGGAGCAGGGCGCCGCGGCCGAGTATACGCTGCGCCAGGCCCGGAAAGAACTGGCCAAGGGCGAAGCCCTGCTTGAACTGGCCCGCTACGCTTATGATGTCACCTTCCTTAAGTCCCCCCTGGCGGGAGTGGTCGGCTATATCTGGGCCCGGGAGGGGGAGATGATCGGGAACACCCAGGCCGCGCTGGTGATGGACATTGATCAAGTATTGGTCCAGCTGACCGTGGACGAGGGCCAGCTTTCCGTCTTTTCCGCGAAAATGGCCGTGCAGGTTGAAATCCCCGCCCTCGGCGGGGTGCCCCGCCGGGGTGTGGTCAGCTATATCAGCCAGGCGGCTCTCCCCGGTTCGCGTACCTTCCAGGTGAAAGTAACGGTGGATAACCCGGAAGCCGATTTAAAACCCGGCATGTTCGCCCGCGTCCTCGTAGAAGGGGAGAGCCGGGGCGGCGTCCTTGTTCCCGGCGGCGCCCTGCGGGAGGAGGACGGGCGGTCCTGTCTCTTTATCGTTACCGGCAGCCGGGTTGCCCGGCGGGATGTGGAAACGGGTTTACGCCGGGACGGGAAAGTAGAAATTGTGAAAGGTCTGCAGCCGGGCGAGCTTTATGTTTCCCGGATCCCCGCCGGAATGCAGGACGGCAGCATCATCGAGGTAATGGAGGAGGAATAGCGCTTTGTTTTTGGCCGGCCTGGCGGTAAAGCGTTTCATCGGTGTTTTAATGGTGGTATTTGTGATCGTCGCCGTCGGCGCCGTATCTCTCCTCCGCCTGCCGCTGGACCTGCTGCCCGAGATGCAGCTGCCCATGATCATGGTGTTAACCGGTTACGAAGGGGCTTCACCCCAAGAGGTGGAGAGGATGGTTTCCCGGCCGATCGAGGAGGTCCTCGCCACAATGGGAGATCTGCAAAGCATCTCCTCTTCTTCCACCTCGGCCGGATCGATGGTTCTGGCCAGCTTCAGCTGGGGGAAAGAGATGGACCTGGCAGGGACGGAAGTACGCGAAAAACTCGATTTAATCCGCAACCTGCTCCCGGAAGGCGCCACGGATCCCGTCACGATCCAGATGGACCCGAGCCTCCTGCCGGTCATGCAGGTGGGGGTGGCCTCCAGCCTGCCGATCGAGGAGTTGACCCGGATCGCCGAGCAGGTGATTAAACCCCGCCTGGAGCGGATCGACGGCGTGGCCGTAGCCACTGTTGCCGGCGGCTGCACGCCACGGATCCTGGTGGAGGTGGATTACGGGCGGCTGGCGGCTTACGGCGTCAACATGGAGAACCTGGCCAGGGGTCTGTTCCTGGAAAACCTCAATTACCCCGGCGGTGAACTAGATGACGGAACGCTGGTTTACGCGGTGCGCACCATCGGTCAATTTCAAAGTCTCGACGAGATCAGGCAAATTGTAGTCGGCGCCAACCAGGCCGGTGCGGTTACCCTGGGGCAGGTGGCCGAAGTACGCGAAGAGCTTTACAGCGGCAGGCGGATCAGCCGCCTGGACGCTGCGCGGAGCGTGATCCTCTCCATCCGCAAGCGTTCAAACGCCAACACGGTTACGGTCACCAAGGCGATCAAGGAAGAACTGCAGGCGATGGAACGGGAACTGCCCGGGGACCTCAGTTTTGCCGTTTCTACGGATCAGAGCCTGTTTATCCGCAACTCCATCTTCGACCTGTCCCGGATCGCCCTGGCCGGAGGGATCCTGGCCGCCCTGGTAATCTTCTTATTCCTGCGCAGCTTTTCGGCGACCGCCATCATTTCCGGAGCGATCCCGCTTTCCATCCTCAGCACCTTCATCTTGATGTACTTCCGGGGTTTTACTTTAAACATCATCACCCTGGGAGGGCTGGCCCTGGGGGTGGGGATGATGGTGGACAACTCGATCGTGATCCTGGAAAACATCCACCGCCTGCGCGACCTGGGCATGGAGCACCGGGAAGCGGCAGCCCGGGGCGCGGGGCGGATGATCGCTCCCATCACCGCGGCTACCCTGACCAGCATCATTGTTTTTCTGCCGGTATTCTTCATTGAAGGGATTACCAAGATTATTTTCAGCCCCCTCGCCTACACCGTGGCCTTCTCGCTGCTCGCTTCGCTGTTTGTAGCCATGACCGTAATCCCTTCTTTTTCGGCCCGCCTGCCGATGCCGCGGCTTTCTCACCGCGGTCCGCTGGCCGCTTTCAACCGGGGCGTCGATTGGCTCAAGGATCGTTACCGCGGCGGTCTGGCGCGCGTGCTCCGCCATCCGTACCTGCTTGCCGGCGCGGTGCTGCTGATGCTGCTCGCTTCCCTTGGACTGACTGGCCGGATCGGGGCGGAGTTCTTGCCCCAACCGGACAGCTCAGAACTGGTGGTGGATCTGAAACTCCCCGCCGGGACAAGCCTGCAGGAAACGGAGCAAGTAGTGATCCGGATCGAAAAAATTATCCGCGCCTTTCCTGAGGTCCGGCATATCAATGTCGCTATCGGTTCCTCGGACATTCTTTTTCTGGGCAGCACCCCCGAAGAGGCCGTGTTCAATGTGCTGCTTTCGGAAAAATCACAACGGCGCAAAAACATCCGGGAACTGGCCGAAGAGATGAGGGAAAGGCTGCGGCGTATTCCCGGCGCCGGCATTACTGTCACCCCCATGGATGTGACCGGGTCGAATTATTTAGGCGGCGGGATCGAAATTATGATCAAGGGCGGGCAGCTGGAAGTTCTGCAGGAGTTGACCCGTGAAGTGGCCGGCCGGATCGAGCCGCTTCCCGGCACCAGGGATGTGCGCACCAGTTTTGATGAAGGGAATCCCGAACTGCAGATCAGGGTTGACCGGAACAGGGCCGCCAACCTGGGGCTGAACACTGCATACGTGGGAACCCTGGTGGAGATGGCCCTGCAGGGTAAAATGGTTACCCGGCTGCAGCAGGACGACAGGGAAGTGGAAGTATACCTGAAAGGAGATCCGTCCATGGGGCGGGACAGCGCCGCCCTGGAGCAGCTGCTTATCGTTACCCCCACCGGCGCCAGGGTTCCCTTAAGCCAGGTGGCGTCATTCACTTATGACCTGGGCCCGACCAGCATCGACCGGGAGGGGCAATCACGGGTCGGTTACGTCAGCGCCCAGCTGGCTGCGGGAGAAAACCTGCGGCATGTCAGCGCCGCGGTCAAGGAGGCCCTGGCCGACCTGGAACTTCCCTTCGGCTATACCCTGGAATACGGCGGGGAGCTGGCCGATATGGAAAGTTCTTTCCGCAGCCTGGCCCTGGCAATCCTTTTCGCCGTCGCGCTGGTTTACATGGTCCTGGCGGCGCAGTTTGAATCGCTGCTCTACCCGTTCATCATCATGTTTTCCCTGCCGCAGGCCCTGACCGGCGTGATCCTGGCCCTTTATATTTCAGGCTACTCCCTGAGCGTGGTCGCCTTGATCGGGGTGGTTCTCCTGTCCGGCATCGTCGTCAATAACGGGATTATCCTGGTCGACTATATCAATTACCTGCGCCGGGAAGAAGGTTACCCCCTGGAGGAGGCGCTCCTGGAAGCCGGCACCACCCGGCTGCGGCCGATCTTGATGACTACGGGCACTACGGTGGTGGGGACTTTTCCGCTGGCGCTAGGGTTGGGCTCGGGAGCCGAAGTCCAGGCTCCCCTCGCCACGGTAATCGTCGGCGGCCTCGTCTTCTCCACCGCGGTTACCCTCTTCCTGGTTCCCGCCGTGTACAAAATAACTGACGAATGGGGACACCGGTTTACAGCCTTGCTGGGGGGAAGGCGCCGGGGAGCGGTGCCGCTTCCCGGCAAAGAATTGCCCTGATTGCCGGGCATTGGGATTTAAGCACTAATTACTGACGGGAGGTAAGCATGGTGGCCGAAATTGAAAGCCGGGGCGCCCGGCCATCAAAGCGGGAGCGGATCATTCAGGCGGCGGTGCAGTCCTTCCTGGACCGTGACTATGCGCAGGTAAAGGTCGAAGAGATCGCCGAAATCGCGGGGGTGGGGAAAGGGACCATTTACGAGTATTTCAGCAGCAAGGAAGAGCTTTTCATGGCCGGCATCACCACCTCCATCGAATCCTATTTCGACCTCTTCGACCAGTTTTACGAGCACGACGCCTCCTGCTGGAAAAACCTGCGCAATATCATGCATATCCAGCTGCGATTTTTACTCGAGAACAGCCGGTGGGTCCGTTTTCTCTACAACGAGCGGCCGGTCCAGATCGAGGGGCTGGAAGAGTGGTTCATAGAGCGCCGCCGGCTCCTGATCCAGGGGATTGAGGGTTTGATCGTACAGGGCGTCAGGGACGGCGAAGTGCGCCGCGATATCGATACCGGGCTGGCGGCGCGCTGTTTCAACGCTATTCATTTCGTCGTCCTGGGAGGGATGATGGCCCTGGACGGGATCGAAATCACCGAGGAACACCTGGACCGCCTGATGGACCTCTTCTGGAAAGGAGTCGGCGCCGATGTTTGAACAAAAGTATCATCCGGCCACCCGGCCGCATCACTTCTTCTCCCTCCGGGGAGAGAAGAGGGTTGGGCTGAAGGGAGGCGGCTTTTTTTTACCGAAAAGCCCTTTCATTGATATGCTGCCCTGGTTTGCCGCCCTGTGCGCCGCTTTGTGCCTGGCCCTGCTTCCGGGGATCGTACCCGGCTTTACCGCGGGCGACGAAACCGTTATGGAACTGACCGTGGAAGAAGCCCGGGAACTCGCCCGCAGCCATAATATTGAGCTTCAGCTTTCCTATTTGGCCCTGGAACAGGCGGCGCTGGCCCTGGAGGCGCTGGAACGCTCGATTGAAGAGCTGGAACGGCAGCGCGGCGAGCTGGCCCTGCTCAAAGAATCGCTGGAGGAAGAACGGGAGAGGCTGCAGCAGGAAATCGAGGGTGCGGCAGATCCGGAAGAGCAGGACAGGCTGCGCCGGGAACTGCGCCGGGTTGAACTCTTTTTGGCAGCGGTTGACCGGACGCTGGAGGAGAGCGAACGGGCCCTGGAAGAACTGAACGAACAGTACGGCCGGGCCGAAGCGGCATATGCCGAAGGGGAGGCGGCGATCACCCTGCAGGAAGAGGCGCTGGACTTTAAGGTGGAATACCTCTTCGCCGGGGCGTTGATTGTCCTGGGGCAACAGCCCCTGCAGCAGGTAGCCCTGGAACAGCTGGCCCTGGTCGCAACCGCCGAACAGGAGAAGGAGAAAGCCGGTTACAGCACCCCCTTGCAGGTGGAAGAAGCCGCTTCCAGGCTGCGGGAAATGGAGGCGGCCGGGGACGAGCTGGCGCAAAAATTAGTGGCCGTTCTGGACGAACTCTGCTTGACCTGCGGGCTAACCCCGGGCCGGCCGCTGACCCTGGTTGCTTTTACGCCGGTTGAACCACGCCCGGTAAACCTGGAACACGCCGTCAGCGAGGCGCTTGCCTCGGGCTGGTTGGCCGGTCAGCGCCGCGAGCGGCTGGCGGGATTGGAAGCGGAGCGGGACCGCATCGGAGAACAGTACGGCGTTGATTCGCGGCGTTACCGCGCGGCCGACCTGGCTGTGCGGCAGGCCGGCCTGGAGCTGCAGCAGGCGGAGGGAGAAACCCGCGCCGCCGTGCGCCGCACCTATTACGCCCTGGTGGCAAAAGAGAACCAAATCAGGCGGGCCGAAGCGGACCTGGCCCTGGGGCACCGGCAATCGAAAGCCATTGCGGCCGGTTATCAAGCCGGGCACGCCAGCGCCGCCGAGGCTGCCGCCGGCCCCCTGGCCCGGCAAAAAAAGGAGGCGGACCTGGTTGCGGCCCGTTATGATTACCATCTGGCCTGGCTGGAATTCGACCTGGCCAGGCGCGGTTTTATCCTCGGCACGGGACAGCGGGAATAGTCTCAACCGTTCAGCCGGAGATAAAGCGCAGCGCTGCCTCGATGCCACGAAGGCGCCCCTGCCGCCGGCGCCGGGCGGGTATACTCTTAATCCGATGTGGTGAAAATAAGGTCAGGGGACAGACCTGAGAGCGCAGGGCTGTCCCCATCATCGGTCGGGGGACAGGCCTGAGAGCGCAGGCCTGTCCCTGCCGGTATGGAAGCATTTCCAAAGTTGAGGAGGGTTCAAGAATCATGGAAGCGTACGTCAACGAAGAATGTATTTATTGCGGCCTTTGCGCCGACCTCTGCCCGGAGATTTTCCAGTTGGGAGACGAAACGGCCATCGTTACGGTGAAAGAGATCCCCACGGATTTACAGGAATGCTGCCGGGAAGCTGCGGAGGAGTGCCCGACCGAAGCCATTGAAATCAAGGATTAATGATCGCAATGCGTTGTTACGGCTGCAAAGATCACGCCGGTGCCTGCGCCGGCTTTTTATTTTAACCGGTTCTCCATTCCCGGGTTCTTTGTCGATCAAGAGAGGATTTTATCAAATAATGGGGAAGTACTTTTTATCTCTTCGCAAGGAGGTGAGTATAATGGCCGAAGAGGTGCAAATTAAAAATGTAGAGAGCCGGCGCGACCGCAAGCTCTTTGTGGAGCTGCCGTGGCGGCTTTATCGCGGCGACCCCAATTGGATCCCTCCTCTGCTGATGGATATGTACAATACGCTTAATCCCAATAAAAACGCCCTGCTGCGCCTGGGGCCGAACCGTTTTTTGCTGGCCTTTAAAGATGGACAGGCGGTGGGCCGCCTGGGAGTGGGGATCGACAGGCGCTTAAATGAAGCCAAAGGACAACACTTAAGCTATCTTACTCTTTTTGAGTGCGTCAATGACTACCCGGTAGCAAAGGCTCTTTTGGATACCGGCTTAAACTGGCTGCGGGAGCAGGGCGCGGAAACAGTGACGGGCCCCCAATCACCCAGCAACGGCGACGACTACCGCGGCCTGCTGATCAAAGGGTACGGCAGCCCGCCGGTGCTGCTTAATTCCTACAACCCGCCTTACTATACCGAATTTTTTGATCGTTACGGCTTTGAAAAAGATTTTGACCGGCATGCCTATTTCTACGATCTTTCGAACGGTCCGCCGGAACGGTTGCGGAGAGGGGTCGATCTGGCCCGGGCGCGATATGGGTTTACAGTACGGCCGGCTAATCTAAAGGCGCTCCACAAGGAAATCTATGTTATGAAGGACATCCTGGACCAATCGATGCCCGACTGGCCCGACATGATCCCGCCCAGCCTGGAAGAGATCCAGGCCGAGGTGGACAAGTTAAAGCAGCTCGCCGTAGCCGATCTGATCCTGTTTATTGAAGGAAAGGAAGGTGAACCGGCGGGTTTCTCCGTTTGTTTACCCGACTACAACCAGGTGCTCTCCCGCTTAAACGGCCGCTTGTTCCCTTTGGGATTGATCAAGTATTTCTGGTACAGGCGGAAAATGTCCGGCGTGCGCATGTTTGTTCTCTTTGTTACGCCCCGCTGGCGGAAACGGGGGGTTGCCGCCGCGCTTTACTACCATACGATGTTTAACGCGTACCGGATGGGCTATACCTTCGGGGAGGGTTCCACCATTCACGAGTTTAACGTCCAGATGAACCTGGATGCGCAAAAGGCGGGCGGCGAGCTGTATAAAAAGTACCGCATCTACCGGATGGATTTACGCAGATAGCCATTATCGATTTCTGTTTATACCGCGGCATGGCCCAAGCGCCTGCCGCTTCAATTTTAAAAAGCCTATCGCCTCAACCTGTGGCGATCCGGTCTGAATTGATTGAAGGTTTAAGGAACTTGATGTAGAATCAAATTACTTATCGTTTTCTGCCCGGCAGCAAAACATAAAGGAGGTTAAGTGATGACTGATACTGCTTCTTTAAACAGGCCATTATTTTATTTTTTTAATTGCCCGGAGCGGGAAGAGCTGGCCGGCCCGGCAAGCTCTGCAGCCGCCGGATTTGGCGCGGGAGCTGGTATGCCGCGGTTGAAAAGCGGGCGGCGGCTGTTCAGCGAAGGAGGGCGGTCCGGCGCCCTCCTGGCCGAACCGCTGGTACCCCGGATCCGCCGCGTCGCGGCCGGTCCGAATACGATCACTTTTGTCGGGTCTGCAACCGGCTGCACCGATCCGACAGCAGTAACGGTTACCTGGGCGCAGCTGCACCGGGACGCCCGGGCGGTAGCCGCCGCCTTGCAGGCGCGCGGGGTTGTTCCCGGCGATCATGTGGCCATCCTCGGCCCCACTACCCGGGCGCTTGTGACCGCCCTGCAGGGAATCTGGCTGGCGGGCGGCTGCGTGATTGTGCTGCCGATCCCGATGCGTTTCGGTTCCCTGGAAGAGTTTATGCGGCAGACCCGGGTGCACATGCAGCACGGGGACGCCCGCATGCTGCTGCTCGACCCGGACCTGGCCGCCTATTACGAAGCCCGGCCGGGAGATCCGCCGGTAGTTTTGCTCAGCGACGTCCAGCCGGGCCCGGGCCGTCCCACCGCGGACGATTTTCAAGACGTGCCCGATGACCCCCACCGCCTGGCAATCCTGCAGTTTACCTCCGGTTCAACCGCTGAGCCGAAAGGGGTAATGCTGCCTCATCATGTTGTCGGGGCGAACATGGATGGGATGACCAGGGCCGCCGAGGTGGTTACGGAGGACATTTTTGTTTCCTGGCTGCCGCTCTATCATGATATGGGCCTGGTGGGGCTGCTTACCGTGCCCATGACTTTCGGCTGTTCACTCGTATTGGCCGCGCCCCAGGATTTTTTAGGCCGGCCGGCGGATTGGATGCGCTGGATTAACGACCACCGCGGTACTGTTACCGCGGGCCCCAACTTTTCCTATGTCCTCGCCAGCCGCGCCCTAAAACGGATGAGCGATACCGGCGAGCGGCTGGATCTGTCCGGGCTCCGCATCGCCCTAAACGGCGCCGAACCAGTTGATCCCGCCGCCGTGGAAAATTTCATCGCCACGGCGGCGCCGCACGGGTTCAAACCCGGCGCGGTTTTCTGCGCTTTCGGTATGGCCGAGGTGGTTCTCGGCGGCAGTTTCCCGCCGCCGATGCGGGGGATGGCCAGTGACTTCGTCGACCGGGCTGCCCTTGAGTCGGAAGGGGTTGCCATCCCGGCCGACCCCGGGCTTCCCACCACCCGGCGGCTGCCCTTGCTCGGCCGGCCTGTGCCGGGCCTGGAGATGCGCATCTGCGACCCTGCGACCGGCGAGGTCAGGGGAAAGCGTGAAGTGGGCGAACTTGAAATCCGGGGGCGGTCAGTGACACCCGGTTATTACAAGCGGCCTGACCTTACGGCCAACCTTTTTCACGACGGCTGGCTGCGCACCGGCGACCTGGCCTATTTCGTGGACAGCCCCGACGGAGGGCCGCCGGAGCTGCTCCTCTGCGGGCGGATTAAAGATCTGATCATCGTGGCGGGGCGGAATATCTACCCCGAGGATATCGAGCGGGCTGCCGGCACGGTCGGCGGTGTTCGCGCCGGCAATGTAATTGCTTTTGCCGCCGAAAGTTCAAAGGGAAAAGAAGTAATCGTCGTGGTGGCCGAGGCGCGCACCGATGAACCCGAGGCGGTGCGGCGGGAAATTCGCCAGAAGGTGATCGATGTGTGCGCGGTGCCGCCGCGCGATATCATGCTGGTCCAGCCCGGCACCATCCCGAAAACCAGCTCCGGCAAACTGCAGCGGAGCCTCTGCCGGCAGCAGTACCTGCGCCAGGAACTGAAACTGATCGAAGTTACCGCGTAAATCAGGTTACGCTCACGCGAGCGCTTCGCTTTGGGGAAGGTAAAATTGGTGAAGGAGGAGAGCGCCGGCTCTCCTCTTTGCCGGGGCAAATCTTTGCGGCAGGCGGCCCGGGCCTGGCCGGCAGGCCGAACTGCCAGCCAGGCCATGATCGGGTAATGCTATTGCAACTGAAGACGAGGCTTTTTATGGCCAAATCCAAGGGATCAATGATCTGGTCAGCTTTGATGCGGGATCAAGTTTCGCTCCCAACTTGAAGGTCTAGGCCGGCTGCAAGAGGGCCAATGCTGTTGAAAAGGGGTTTTACTGCCCCATTTGGCCTATTGACGTGATCTACACCAGTAAATATGCTCTGGTGGCAGCTACAAAAAAATGGGTTGACAGGAATCATTCGTGAGGCCTCTCTAAGATGGGGTGAAAAAAAGGGGCATGCGTCAGCACCGGTTATTACTATTTCTTATTGACAAAAATGACGGCCCATTTTAAACTAGTCTAAAGCTAGTCTAAGAGGAGGTGGCTTAATGGAAACGGTTGGGGTGTACAAAGCAAAAACTCATTTACCTAAACTACTTGAGCGCGTAAAAAAGGGAGAACGTATTATTATTTCCAAGCACGGTATCCCCATAGCGGTTTTGCAGCCCTTTGCTCCCCAGGAGAAGAGTGATGCCGCTACAGTGATTATGGAAATTCGCCGGCTCCGTGAAAAATGCCACTTATCGGGAATATCCATTCGCGAAATGATCGATGAAGGTAGACGATAAGATGAAAAACAATTTTGTCGTCGACAATTCCGTGGTGATGTCCTGGCTTTTTAAAGACGAAGTAAATCGATACGCTGATGCTGTGTTGGATCGACTAACTGAAGCAACAGCGTATGTTCCCGTGATTTGGCCTTTGGAAGTGGTGAATGTGCTTTTGACAGCCGAACGCCGTAACAGAATCAGGCAGGCGGATAGCGTCCGTTTTCTAACGCTGTTATTACAGTTGCCCATTATTGTTGAAGACGACAGTCCGAAGAATTTGATGGGTGAAATATTAGCCTTGGGAAGGGCAAAGAATCTATCAAGTTATGATGCATCTTATTTGGATCTGGCTATGAGGAAAGATTGCCCCATCGCCACGCTGGACAGTAAGATAATCGAAGCCGCCAGAGATATTAAAATTGCTGTGCTTAGCTTTTAAAACCGGTCGATCACTGACCATCTACGCATTGGCGATGAATGGTTTTATGAATAGTTGTGATCGATTATCGGAAGGTAGTAAACGCATGCAAAAGAAAGATTCGCTTTAGTTTGGAGAAAAGACCATATGATCAGAATATGCTTGTTGGCAGCCACAAAAAAAGGGTTGGCAAGAATTATTCATAAAGCCTAAAAAAATGATGCAAAAAAGGAGCATGCGCCAGCCCTGCCAGCGGGAACTGCCGGTTGGGAACAGGTTCCCTGTTGTGGTATAATCTAACAGAAGGATTTGAATTATTATCCAGATATATCTGAGAGGTTGTCATGTTAATAGCGGTGTTTTCAAAGATCGCAAATGGCTCCTTTCAACTACTTTCGCCAATTCCGGCGGCTAATTGGCGGCTGCGCCGGCTCTTCGTCGGCCGCGGGGGGAAAAAAGCAGTGAGTACACTCCAGAGGGTTTTGGCCTTGAACCGGCCAAAACCCTCTGCTTGTAAGGCTTTTTCTTCTGGTGCCGAAGGTGGGAGTTGAACCCACATGGGCGTAGCCCGCACGATTTTGAGTCGTGTGCGTCTGCCTGTTCCGCCACTTCGGCCTGCTTGCAAAGATATAGTAGCACAAAAAAGGAACCTTCGCAAGCGTCCCTTGCCTTGGTAGCCTTGGCCTGGTTAACCCAAGGTAAGATTTACTTGAGTTGGCACGCATCAGCTTTTTAAAATTGTGAATTCCTCAAAGTAAATTATATTGGCAGTTTAGAACTGTTTTTGCGTAAGGAGCTGCTAGAACATTTTTTTTGGCCGTGCATATAATAACAAGGCACCGGGCTTAACGGAAAGCCGCGAATCTGCGGGGGAAGGAAAATGAAGGTACGGCGCATGAACATGAGGATGGGCGCCAGGCGCATGAATATTTTTTTCCGAAAAAGCGGCGGCGTACTTCTGGGCGTAGGAGGGGCTGTGCTGATCGTGAAGGTGCTGCCGCTCTACCTGTGGCCCCTGGTGTTAGGCGCGCTTTTTATCTGGGTCGGATGGCAACTCTATGCATATGACCGTTATTACTGGTAAGTAAATTCAATATTTTTAGTATAAAGCCCGAAGGAGGGACCAGAAATGCGTTTTTACGTCATCAAAGTGCCGCGCGCGTTCAGAGGGATCGTGAAAGGTTTTTTCGGGATGTTTATCAAAAATTAAAAGCGATTTCTGCGCATACTGTACCATAATTTTACCTCGGTCCAGGCCGGGGGTTTATTTTTTTGAAAAGAGAAAATAAGTTAATAATTTCACAAAGCAGGGAAAGGTATTTTACCCGCGAAAATATTAACAGGTAAAAGTATTGTTTTGCCTGAATAAATTTTAAGGAGTGAAAGTGACATTGAGTGAGCTAATTAAGGGAGGAGCATTTTTGCTGGGTCCCGTTGACGAAAAAGATGTATTTACTCCGGAAGAATTTGACGATATCCACTTGATGGTCAAAAAAACGTGCGCGGATTTTGTTAACAATAAAGTGCTTCCCAAAGTCGACGAAATTGAAACCATGGCTGAAGGGGTGGCCGTAGCTTTGCTGCGGGAAGCAGGTGGACTTGGGCTGCTGAGCAGCGATATCCCTGAGGAATACGGCGGTGATGAAGCGGATAAAATTACCACCATGATTATCACCGAGGCTATGATCGCCTCCGGTTCCTTCGCCGCCTCTTTCGGCGCTCATACCGGCATCGGCACCCTCCCCATCGTTTTCTTCGGCAGCGAAGCGCAAAAGAACAAATACCTGCCCGCCCTGGCTACCGGGGAAAAGGTAGCCGCTTACGCCCTTACCGAGCCGGAAGCCGGTTCGGATGCCTTGAATTCAAAATCCAAGGCGGTGCTTTCCGCTGACGGCAAGTATTATATCTTGAACGGGGTGAAGCAGTTCATCACCAACGCCGCCTGGGCCGACGTGATTGTTACTTATGCCAAGATCGACGGCGAAAAATTTACCGCTTTTATTGTCGATGCCGACAGCGAAGGGATTACCCTGGACCCGGAAGAGAAGAAAATGGGGATCAAAGGTTCCTCCACCCGCAGCATCATTTTCGAAAATGTGCACGTTCCCGTGGAAAATATGCTCTGGAAAGAGGGAAAAGGGCACCAGGTAGCGTTTAATATTTTAAATATCGGCCGGTTCAAGCTGGGCGCCGCTTGCGTCGGCGGCGGCAAGCGTTCGATCGAGCTGTCTACCGATTATGCCCTGCAGCGGGTCCAGTTTAACCAGCCGATCGCTCAATTCAATATTATTAAAAACAAGATCGCCGAGATGGCGCTGAAAACCTACGCCATGGAAAGCCTGGTTTACCGCATCGGCGGCATGATCGACGAGAAGCTGGCTGAAATCAAGGCTGGCGGTGCGGAGAGTTCCCAAATCGTGGAGGCGATCCAGGAATATGCGATCGAGTGTTCGATCGCCAAGGTTTACTGCTCCGAGGCGCTGGACAACATCGTGGACGAAGCGGTGCAGATCCATGGCGGTTACGGTTACAGTCAGGACTATGCAGTCGAACGGGCCTATCGCGACAGCCGGATCAACCGCATTTTTGAAGGCACCAATGAAGTAAACCGGATGCTTATCCCCGGCACCCTGATGCGCAAAGCGCTGAAAGGCGAAGTTCCGTTCATGGAGGCGGTATTCGGCCTGGCTGAAGAGCTGAAAAAGCTGAAAGAGGTTGAGGCGCCCACCGGTTGCCCGGCGAAAGAGGAGTTCCTCCTGGCGAAGATGAAGAAGCTCTTCCTGCTGGCCGCCGGCAATGCCGCCCAGAAATTCAACGAAGCGCTGGTCCAGGAGCAGGAAATCCTCTGCCGCCTGGCGGACATGGCCATGGAGATCTTCGCCGTGGAGAGCGCCCTGCTGCGGGCCAAAAAGATCCTTGCCGCCAGGGGTGAAGCGGAAGCCAGGCTGCCGATGATGATGGCGCAGTGCCTGGCCAATGATATGATCCCGAAGATGGATGCTTGGGCCGGTGAAATTATCGCCGGAACCCTGGCAGGTGAAGCTGCGGCCAAGGTGTTTGGCGGGCTTAAATTGCTCACCCGTTACACCCCAATTAACACTTATACCCTCAAGCGGGAAATCGCCGATGCCTGTTATGCGGGTAAAAAATATTTCCTGGAGCGCCGCTAATAATTTAAGAGCCTCCGCAGTAATGCAAAAGGGAGCAGTTGGCGCTGCTCCCTTTGTTAGCTGCTCAGGTGTAGGTTTTTTAGATCGCCCGTTGAACTTTGCCTGACTTAAGGCAGCGGCTGCAGACGTTAACCCGTTGCGGGGCCCCTTTGAGCAGCACTTTTACTTTGTGGATATTGGGACGCCATCTCCGCTTGGTCTTGATGTTGGAATGGCTCACCTTGAACCCTACAGTTTTACTCTTGCCGCAGATTGCGCATATTTTTGCCATCGTAAATCCTCCCGCAATACCGTAAGTAACCGCATCCCCTATTTTAACATATTCGTTTGAGCCGGACAACCGATACCGGGAGAAAAAAAATTAAACAAAAATTTGTTATTATTTACCTTTGGAAAAAGAGGATTTAATTTAGCGAACGGAGCAAAATATTATGATTATATGAAAACAATGTTAAGTATATTGCCGCCGCTTCGTGTGATACTAGAAGTGCATTTACAGAAAGGAGGTGAAAACAAATGCCCCGGAGAAACAACCGTATTCTGGTCAGGGAAGCTGCTCAGGCCCTGGAAAACTTCAAGTACGAAGTAGCCAACGAGTTGGGAATTAATTACAATGGCGACCTGGGCGCCCTCCCCTCCCGTCAGAACGGCTATGTCGGCGGGATCATGGTTAAAAGGATGATCCAGGCGGCCGAGCAACAGCTGGCCGGCAGGGCGGGAACAGTTTAGACGGTCTTTTTCCTTAAGTTACATCCGGCGGGCCTTTAAGGCCCGCCCTAATTTATGTTTAAAAAAAGAGCCGCAGGTTATGCCCTGCGGCGACATCACCGCTGCCGCGGTGATTGGGAGAGGAGAAACCGGAGGAAGAGCTTATGGGGAATAAAGTTGCTTCCTTTGTTTATTATTAAACTTAAATTCATTTTTTATACATTATTATTTTGATCAATATGAAGTTAAGGGATCGGTGGTTTAAACATATTCTCTGTAAAAATTAACTTTTTCATGAAGGGTATTTACAAAGAATGCAGAAAAACTAACTGATATAATTATTTACTTACTTCTAGAGGGGGACTTTCTGTTGAGGAAAGCGATTTATCCCGGCAGCTTTGATCCGGTAACCAAGGGGCACCTTGATATTATCAAAAGAAGCAGTGAAATCGTGGAGCATTTAATCGTAGCCGTGCTGGACAACCCGCGGAAACAAGCTGTTTTTTCGCTTGAAGAACGGGTAGAGATGCTGGAGCGGAGCACCACCTCGTTTAAAAATGTAACGGTTGATTATTTCAAGGGATTACTGATCGATTATGCAAAGTTGCACAAAATTGGTATTATCATTAAGGGGTTGCGCGCGATCTCTGACTTC
Organism: Desulfovibrio sp.; assembly: GCA_020060545.1. Classification (GTDB taxonomy): domain Bacteria; phylum Bacillota; class Dethiobacteria; order DTU022; family DTU022; genus JAGUZX01. The sequence continues at coordinate 39,698 of JAGUZX010000057.1, forward strand.
GAGTTTGAATTTCAGATGGCCCTGGTTAACCGTAAGCTGAATCCGGGCATTGAAACGCTGTTTTTAATGACCAACAGCAAATATTCTTACTTAAGTTCCAGTATCGTCAAAGAAATCGCCAGTTTTGGCGGAGATATCTGCGACCTGGTCCCTCCTGAGGTTTATGAAATCGTGAGAGATAAATACTGCAAGTAAGAAATCTTCTGGTGCGGCCAATAGAATCGGTTTATCGTGCCGTTGAAAAACTGCTGCGGTATAGATTAAGGCCGGCGGGCAACACGCCGGCCTGATTAATTTGTGAGCGGTTCCAGTTTGCTCTTGCGCAGGTCGGACAGCTTTGTCATCAGCTTTATGCCATCGATCACTGTGATCCGGTAGCTCATCGGCAACCCTTCGATATAGCGCCTGGCTTCAGCGGTCAGCTCTCCAGCGGTAATGATTAACCCCTTCTTAACCCTGTCGCCGACCATAGCCCCGACCAGCTTTTGCACAGCAATACGGTTTACCGGCGCCTCGAATTGCTCAACACTCCACAACTTGCAAACCACATATACAGGTTGCTCTTTTTCCAGGCAGCTAAAATCATAGCTGTTATCCTCTTGAAGTTTGCCGGTTTTAATCCCGGTATAGCCCATTAAAGACAAGAACCGGGTAATCCAGCGCACGGCAGAGTCAGGATTGCCGAGCCGGTAAAGCTCCTGTTTGGCGACTATTTTCAAGACATCAAGATTTCCTCTTTTTTCGGCATCCCGGTCTGCCCTGCGGCGCAAGATCATACTCTGGAACCGGTCCAGGATTAAAAAAAGGATCAGCAATGAAACGGCAACTGAAAAAGCAGTCATGCGAAAGCCCTCCTCCAAGCACCTTTTAACCTAATTTTTAACCGCTATCAGGCAAAATATTCCTTAAGCTTTTAAGGAAGTGTAAAGCAAACTGCCAGATTAAAAAAAAACCGCTGAAAAAAGGAAAAAGGGACATTTTAGTGAAAAAAATAAAAGACTAATTGTTAAAGTTGCGTGTATGGAGGGCATAAGATATGTCTAGGAACAGATACCCGGCGTTTCCAAAATTCGCTCCGGCCCTTTTAACACCGGCGTTGCCGGGAAGCGTGATATCACTTTATACGGCTTCCGCCGCACCGGGCGAAACTTTACCCGGGGGTGGGCTGGTATTTTTCGGGATTGTATTTTTTGGCACCGGTCTGGTTTCGGTATTCTATCCCAGGCTGTTCTGGTGGTTAAGAATCGGACGCAAGGTCAAGGATGCGGTCCCGGCTCCTCTTTACCTGGCTACAATCAGGCTTGGCGGGGTGCTGTTATGCGCCGTAGCCTTGCTCATTTTGTTTGGCGTGCTGTAATCGCCGGGTTTAAAGCTTTTTTAAGGCGGGGCTGGATATGGGAAACGGCAAAAAGGTAGGGCTGGCGCTGGGAAGCGGCCTGGCCCGGGGGCTCGCTCATATCGGGGTGATCAAGGCCCTGAGCCAGGCGGGAGTCCGGATTGATTGCATTGCGGGAACAAGCATGGGCAGTGTAATCGGCGCCCTGTACTGCTGCGAACTTAAAATCAAGATGATGGAGCGCCTGGCGGAAAGTATCTCCAGGCGGACCTGGATGGATTTTACCTTTCCGCGCATGGGTTTGATTGCCGGGGAGCGGTTGGAACAGTTGATGCACCTCTGACGGCGCGCCGTAATTTTGAAGATTTGGCCATTCCCCTGGCTGCCGTGGCAACCGACTTGCATGCCGGCGAACGGGTTGTCCTGAACCGCGGGTCGATCGCCCGTGCGGTGCGGGCTTCCTGCGCCATCCCGGGCATCTTCAGTCCGGTGGAAATCGGCGGAAAATTGCTCGTCGACGGCGGAGTCCTGGAACGGGTGCCGATCAGCACGGCAAAGGATATGGGGGCCGACTTTGTGATCGCGGTTGATGCGGGGGCAGATGTGGAAGAATATAAAATCAACCATATTTTTGATGTTCTCTCCAAGACGATAGACATCATGGCCCGGGAAATACAACGGTTCCAAATCCAGGAGGCGGACGTGGTGATCACTCCCAATTTGAAAGATATCGGCCCTTTTCATTTTCACCAAGCCAGGGAAGTTATCGCCAGAGGTGAGGAAGCGGCCAGGCAAAAATTGCCCCTGCTTAGGTAACAGTCGAAAGAAGGTTGATCTTTTTGTCTGGCTTTAAGAAACTGCTGCTGGTAACGCTGGCGGCAACCGGTTTGTTTGGGCTAAGCCTTGTCATTCCAACCAAGTATGTTCTAATCAGCCCCGGTTCGGCCCAGGATTTACGGCAACTGGTTACCATAGAAGGGGCGGACACAGAAGATCCGGGGAGGTTTTTTCTGGTTACCGTAAGCCAGACGCAAGCCAGGGTGCTGCAAGCCATTTATGGTTTGATCCACCCGCATATCGATCTCCAACCGAGCAGCGATGTTATCCCGCCGGGTATGGATCAGCAGCAGTACCGTGAACTGCTGCGGCAGTGGATGGTGGAAAGCAAGATGACGGCCCAGGTTATCGCCCTGCGGCGCGCCGGTTTCCAGGTCGATATCATCAGCCGGGGTATCCTCGTGGTGGATTTTGTACCCGGCAGCACTTCCCTCGGGATCCTGGAAGAAGGGGATATCATCGTATCTGTGGACGGGGAGAGGGTGAATCTGGCCAATGAAGTCATTGCCGCGGTTCAAAGCAGGCAGGTCGGAGACACCGTCGAGTTGACGGTGCTGCGGAACGAAAAAGAAATTACCAGAACAATTGTGACTATGCCTCATCCGAATAACCCCGATTTGCCCGCGCTGGGTTTATACATTCAAACCTTGCAGTTGGAGCCGGTTTTGCCGATCCGGGTGCAGCTTGAAACAGGACAGATCGGAGGTCCTTCGGCAGGGCTGATGTTTGTCCTGGAAATACTGAACCAGCTCAGCCCGCGGGACCTTTCAGCCGGCCGTTTCATTGCCGGTACGGGTACTATCGATCTCAACGAAAAAGTGGGGCGTATCGGCGGGGTGTTTCAGAAAGTAATAGCTGCGGAGAAGGCGGGGGCGGAATATTTTCTTGTCCCCGCGGAGAACTATGAAGATGCCAAAAGGGCGGCACGCCGGATTAAAATTGTCCCCGTGCGCACCCTGGAGGAGGCGCTTGATTTTTTGGATACCCTTCGCCCCTCTTCTAGTTCGATCGAAAGCATATACCCCGAGGCCGCCTAGCATAAGAGGGGAAGTAAGACAAACGGTCATGCCGTTGCCGGCAATACCAATTAGTTTTACGACAGTGCTGGGAATAACTGGTATATAGTAATATACTTGGCAAAGCTTAAGCGTGTTATTCCAACTTCCAACTTCCAACTTCTAATTTCCAACTTCTATTTTGAGGTAGCCCAGATGTTCGCGGGTTTCTTTCAAAACCGCCTGGAGACGGGCGAAGCTTCCCGGATCCAGCAGCGGGTCCGCCCCCCTCTGATAAGCTTCGATGGCCTGGGGAACCGGTAGAATCCGGTAGTGCAAGCGGTTTTGGCAGTGATATTTATGCACCCAGGTTGGGATATAAGAAACTTCGCCAAAAGTATGACGGCCTGCTCCAGCATCGAATGCGATCTCGACCAAGAGAATAATCCCCGTATCGGTATAGTGCAGGCGCTGGTCGCTGATAAAATTACCCAGGGAATCCGGCCAGGACAGTTTCCAGGTTGCAAAAAGCAAGGTCGGCGGCTTTAATCAGCGGCTTAACCGGCTGGAAGCAGCCGCTAAAATCGTAGCTCCCGTCCCCGGGGTTGTAAGCGGCGCAGATCTGTACTCTAAATGCCCGCAACGGGAATGGGATAGATTTATATAAGCGGGGTATTTTAAATAAAAAGGGGGCTGCGTTGATGAAACAAAATATGGGTACAATCGATCGCGCTTTGAGAATCGGCAGCGGCCTGGCCCTGGTCGGGATGTCCCTGAACCGGAACAACGGGATGATGGGTTATATCCTGCCGGTTGTGGGTGGAATGCTTCTCGTGGAGGGGCTGACTTCATACTCTGCCGTATACGACCGGATGGGCATATCGACCCGGGGCCAAAACTAATTCAACATTTGCGATCGGGTCAAACTCCATCGGTGATTGCGAGGTTTTGACAATATTACGGGGCCGTGTTATACTTTAGATCCCAACAACCGATGAGGGCCCGAGTAAATAAGGCAGCCGCGAGGACATGACCGCAAGGCGGTTCTCGAGGAAAGTCCGAGCTCCGCAGGGCAGGGTGCTGGGTAACGCCCAGTGGGGGTGACCCTAAGGCCAGTGCCACAGAAAATATACCGCCCCGCACACAACTCTGACAAAAAAGGCCGCTATCGCGCTGTCCAATGTCGGAGCAAATATTGCCGCTGCAACAGATTTTTGCTGGAGTCAGGTGCGGGGCAAGGGTGCAACGGTGCGGTAAGAGCGCACCAGGAACCGGGAGACCGGTTTGCTAGGTAAACCCCACCCGGAGCAAGACCAAATAGGAGGAGGATGAAGTTGCCCGCTGACTCCTCGGGTTAGGTCGCTGGAGACGACAGGCAACTGGCGTCCTAGATAGATGGCTGCCGCTCTCTTTGAGAGAACAGAACTCGGCTTAACAATTTGCTCGGGCCCGGTTATGCAGGAAAGGTTGCCGTAACGATCAGGCAGCCTTTAGTGTTTATTATTTTGAAATATTTCCCGATTATTAATCAGGGATTCGACCAGGTACCGGCGGCCCCAATTCCGCGCTGAAAGATAATAAAAAAGGATTTCATCGTGAAACAGTTTCCGGAGGATTTGCCGCGGCGAAGCGCCGCGGCCGTGGAGATCGCGAACCGTGCAACCGAGGTCCCACCAGTAGCTGTATTTATCCGCCAGCCGCGCTGCAGCGTTTTCCACTTTGCCTTTAAGGCTGCAGAAAAGGGTTTGCGGCCCCAACCGGATTACCTTCTTGAGGCTGTCAAGATGGGCGGCTATGTCTTCACCCTGCATGAAGCCGTTCAGTTTTTCCCCCAGGTAAAGGTCGCCGCAAAAGAGCCATTTTTGTTCCGGCTCAAACAAGCTGACATGATCGGGGGAATGCCCCGGGGTATGAATGACCTGGAATCTGAACCGGGGGGTGCGGATCAATCCGGGCAGCGGTTTTCCGGCAGCGGAAGGCGCGTGGCCCCACATAAACCTGCGGTAACACTGCAGCGCAGGCGGATCGGACATTACCTTCAAGGTCAGCGGGTGGGCGAAGATCGGAAGATCAAGCTTCTCCTGGAGCATCCGGCAATTCCCGGTGTGGTCCTCGTGCTGGTGGGTGACGACCGCTTTTTCAACCGGAAGCCGCGCCAGCAGCCTTTCGACTTCGCGGGAAACATGAGCGGGGCCTGTATCGATCAAGAGCCCGTCCACGAGGAAGAAGCTGTTGAAATAAACGGGCCGGCCCATGAACGTGCGGGAGACCTTAATTTCGACAATCTCATCGTGGGAGATCACACTCAGCAATATTTTACCCCCAATACGCCGCGCAGAAGGTTTTCTTCTGGCTTCTTTCGTCCACTATTGTACCACAAGTTCTATCCGGCGGCAGGAAATCAGGGGCATTTCTCAGAATTAGTACCGGTCATTTCTTTTATAGGGAAAGGGGTTCTTACTTTGCCGGCGCTATATTCACAGGGATGTTCAGTTTCGGTGGTTCGGGAAGGGCAAAAGCTTTTTGGCACGGTGAACAGCCTCAGCACTCTTCGGGACGACTGGTTGAGGGTGGAAGCTCTCCTACCGGAACTGGTTGTTGTGGACGCATATTTGGAAACGGCCCGCAGCGGCGGCGGTGAACACTGCAGCACAGGGATCGAGGGACTGAAAGGTATGACTGTTGGATTTTCCACGTTGCCTCAGGCCGTAAAGGTGGCCCTCCCCGTCGGCTCTGTTCAGGAAGGATATTACCGCCGGATGCTGTCCGAGGGTTTAATCTCCCTGCTGCAGGCCGAAGCTTTCTTTTACCGGGAGAGGGGGTTCAGCAGCGCGGCGGATTACGACAATTACTGGAAGGATTTTTCCCGGGGCAGCTGCCGTTATTACAGCAACCTGGAGCGGGTCAGCCGCGAATTCATGCAATATATCATCGACCAGGAAAGAAAGCTTCACCTCTTCAGCCGGCAGAGGCACGCCCGGGTAGAGCAGAGCGGCCCGGCAACCATTACCGCTGAAGCGTCAATGCGCGATTCCTATCATGAGATGCACATCCGCTGGGAAATCGACAGCGGCAGCCTGGCCATCCGCGCGGCCTGGGGAAAGATCGCCCGGGCACCGGATCTGGTTTGCCGTGAAACAGAACTACTCTTCGAAGGGCTGCCGGGGAAAACGGTATCTACCGCCTGCCGGCGGGAAATCAGGGATGTGGTGGACGGCCCCCAGGGTTGCAACCACTTTGGTGACCTGGTGATCGACCTGATCTGGGCGGTAGACGCTTTTTGCTCCGCTTGAGCGGGCCCGCCGGGCGCTCAGGCCGCTTGAACGTTGGGCGCTTCCGTGCAGCGGCGCGAGCCAGCGATGGAGATAGGGAATCCTCCCCCTGGTTTGTCTGAAGCAAGCAGGCGCCTTTATCCCTTTTGCCGCCCGCTACCCTTTTGAAGTGCACCTCTATGCCCGGAGACACTGCCCGTCGCTGCCGGAGTTGGACAGGGCCGAAATCACCGGTCTGGCCATGATGCTGAAGCAAGTGCTTACAGCTTTTGACCGCCTTTTCGATCTTCCATTTCCATACATCATGGTGCTGCACCAGGAACCGACCGGGGCAAGGGAAGGCCTGGGGCACCTGCACTTCGAGTTCTATCCGCCGCTGCGCGACCGCGGCAAACAGAAATTCCTGGCCGGTTGCGAGCAGGGGGCGGGCATTTTTGTCAACGACTCTTCTCCGGAAGAAAAAGCGGCCCAACTTCGCCGCAAGTTATAGTCCCTGGCACCATAAATTTTAAGTTATGGTGCCAGGCACCATTTGATTAAGTTATTGCCGGGAGGTACCGGCTGTGCGGGTTAGGGTGATCGCTCCGGGTAGGGTTAACCTGATCGGGGAACATACTGATTACAACGAAGGGTTTGTCATGCCGGCGGCGATCGAGCCGTCCGTTTTCGTCGAAGCCACTTCCCGTTCCGGGCGGATGGTCAGCGCCCGGATTGACGGCCCGGGGCGCGCAACTTCTTTTTCATTGGACCGGCTGCTGCCGCCGCGCCGAAACCCGGTCTGGGTCGACTATGTGAAAGGAGTTTGCTGGGCCCTGGAAAGGGCCGGATATGTGCTTCGGGGCGCCAATTTGGAGATCAAGAGCACAATCCCGGTTGGAGCCGGGCTGAGCTCTTCCGCCGCCCTGGAGCTCGGGGCGGCCGCAGCTCTGGTCAACCTGGCGGGGCTTACGATTCGGCCGGCAGAGATGGCCATGCTGTGCCGGAGCGCCGAAAACGAGTTCGTGGGGGTGCGCTGCGGGATTATGGATCAATTCGCGGTGGCCCTGGGGCGGGCCGGCCGGGCCCTGCTGCTGGACTGCCGCAGCCTGGCATACGAATATATCCCCCTGGTTTTGGAGCGGTACCGGCTCTTGATCGTGGACAGCCGGGTCAGCCGGTCGCTGGCGGCGTCGGCGTACAACCGCCGCCGGGAGGAATGCGAGGCCGCGGTGCAGCAGCTGGCGGTGCAGTTGGGCCGCCCCCTGCGGTCGCTGCGGGATCTCTCCCTTGAAGAAATAACCGGAGCGCAATCGTACTTGCCGGATCTGCTCTTCAAGCGCAGCCTCTATGTGGTTGAGGAAAACGGCAGGGTGATTAAAGCGGCGGCGGCCCTGCGCGGCGGAGACCTGCACACCTTCGGGCGCCTGATGGGGCTCTCTCATGCCGGGCTGCGGGACCTCTACCAGGTTAGCTGTCCCCTACTGGATTTGATCGTCGATACCGCGGCGGCGTGCCCGGGAGTTCTGGGCGCCAGGATGACCGGCGCCGGCTTCGGCGGCTGTGCCGTGGTGCTGCTGGAGGCAAAAGCGGTGGAACTTACCGGTGAAAAGATCAGGGAAGCTTTTGCCCGGCAGGGCTGGCCGGAGCCTCGTTTCTACCTTACTGCTGCCGCGCCGGGCGTCACTGTCGAAATCTGAATGGCACTATTTTAGTAACCTCCGGGATGCCGGCGGTACCAGGCCCAAGCCGTGGCGATAATCTCATCCAGCGCGGTAAAGCGCGTCCGCCATCCCAGTTCGCGCTTGATTTTTTCCGAAGCGGCGATCAGGATCGAAGGATCACCGGGCCGCCGCGGCGCCGGTTCGGCAGGGATCTCCCGCCCGGTAACCTTCCGGGCCGCGTTGATTACCTCCAGGACCGAGTATCCCCGCTGGTGCCCCAGGTTGTAAACCCCCTGCACGGCCCGCTCCTCCTGCAGCACCTCCATCGCCAGCAGGTGCGCCTCGATCAGGTCGGTGACATGGATATAGTCGCGCACCGCGGTCCCGTCGGCGGTAGGGTAATCGCGGCCGTAGATATAAATTTTATCCCTCTGCCCAAGGGCCGTCTTCAAAACAAGCGGGATCAGGTGGGTTTCCGGGTGGTGATCCTCGCCCAGCTCGCCTTCCGGATCGGCCCCGGCGGCGTTGAAATAGCGCAGTGAGATATAGCTCAGGCCCGTGGAGCGGTGCAGCTGAGCCAAAATCGTTTCGATCCAGGCTTTGGACTGCCCGTAAGGATTGGTCGGGGCCAGGGGATGGTCTTCCGGGATCGGCAATTTCACCGGTTCCCCGTAGACGGCGGCGGTCGAGGAAAAAACAAGCCTTTGCACACCGGCCTGCCGCATCGCCGAGAGCAGGTTAACCGTGCCAGCGATATTGCGGTAACTGAGGAGCGGATCCTGCACCGACTCCGGGACGATGCTGTGGGCGGCGAAGTGCATGACCAGGGTAACCGGATAACGCTGCAACGCCTCACCGATGGCGCCGGGATCCAGCAGGTCGCCCTTAACCAACACCGCGCCTTCCGGCACCGCCAGTTCATGACCGGCGCTCAAGTTGTCAAATACAAGTACGGCGCAATTCTTTTGCAGCAGCGCTTTCACGGCGTGGCTGCCGATATATCCCGCCCCTCCGGTAACCAGGATCATCTGTTTCACCCCGGATGATTAGTGCAAAATATTTTCTTGCCTGTTGCCGCATTATCCTGCCTGGAGGAGGAGTAAATTTCGAACCTGGCGCCCGGTATATTAGCCGCTGTAGCTGAATGCCATACGCGGGTGCACCTTGCCCGCAGGCAAGCAGTGTCTGCAGGTTAAAAGAAACCGGGAAACTCTGGTAAAAAAACGGAACTTTTCAGTAGAATAAGCCTCAAAGTATGGTAAAATAGCGGCAGACTAATAATCCAAAGGAGCACGGTAATTTGCCGGACTGGCTCAAGTTTATGGGTACCGCCGGGGCCCGTTTTGTCGTTTCCAAGCAGCTGCGTTCATCGGCCGGGATATGGTGCAGCCTGCAGGGATTGCAAATCTTGATCGACCCCGGGCCCGGCACTCTCAGCCGCTGCTTTGCAAGCAAGCCGAAACTGGAACCGGAGAAGCTGGATGCCGTCATCCTGACCCACCGCCACCTGGACCATTCCACGGATATCAATGTGATGATTGAGGCCATGACCCGGGGGACTTTTAACCAGAGGGGCGCCTTGTTTGCTCCTTCCGATGCGGTCGAAAAAGAAGAGCCCGTGGTGTTCAGGCATGTGCGCCGTTCGGTGGAGCGGCTGGAACTGCTCCGGGAAGGCGGCTTTTATACCCTCGGCCCGTTTAGCTTTTCCACCCCGGTCCGGCACCGGCACCCCGTGGAAACATACGGCCTGGTTTTTCGCCTGCCCGGCCGTCAGATCGCTTTCATCACTGATACGATGTATTTTCCCGGCCTGGAAAAGCATTACGCCGGCAGCGAAATCCTGATCTTGAACGTGATGCTGTTTCAACCTCTGCCGGTGAAAGAGATCCAGCATCTTGACCTGCAGAGCGCAAAGACGCTGATTACAGCGATCAAGCCGCGCCTGGCGGTGATGACCCATTTCGGGATGACAATGCTGCACCATAAACCGCACCTGCTGGCGCGCCGGCTTCACGCCGAAACAGGAGCGACGGTAATCGCCGCTACGGACGGGATGACCCTGAATTTAGAGGATATTTTGTAATAAAAATTAACTAAAATTGAAGCACCCGGAAGAGCTGGTGCTGCAGGTTGGCAAAAGAAAATTCACCCGCGTTTTTCGGAAGTAAGAGGCCCTGAACCTCAGGGGTAAAAAGCGCTTTGCCTGTCTCCCTGCCGCAAAGTTGATGATCATTATTCTAAGATTGCTCCCCCGGTAATAAGAATAAAAAGGGAGGGGGACAATGCGGCACAGGCGGCGCATTCGGAGGGCTCCACCGGGCAGCTGGATTTCCTTTTTTATTCTGGTTGCCCTTTTGTTTATCCTGGTGCAGGGTTTCCTTCTTGCCGAGAGGCAATTTCGCCCGGCTATTTTAGCCGTGGCGCTGATCAAGGCGGACGGCCTGGCCACCGATGCCATTAATTACGCGATCCTTGGAACAGTAGCCGCCGGCATCCATTACCAGGATCTGATCAGCATCGAGAAGGACGGCCAGGGACGGATCGTGATGGCCCAGATCAACACCACGGAGATTAACCGGGTCATGGCGGAAGCGACACTCGCCACCCGGGAAGCGCTTACTGCATTGGAGGACCATCCGTTTCGAATCCCGCTGGGTGAGATCACGGACAGTTTCATTTTAGCTACCTACGGCCCGAAAATTCCGCTGAAATTAATTCCTCTCGGAAGGGTAAACACCGAGTTGATCGACAGTTTTGAATCGGCGGGGATCAACCAGACCAGGCACAAAATCTATCTCAAGGTACATACCGAAGTCCAAATTATTGTTCCGTTTATTAAAGAATCGGTTGAAGTAATTACTACTATCCCGGTCGCCGATACCATCTACATCGGGGATGTACCCGATACGGTGATCAACCTGCATTTTCCCCGGGGGTCATCTCTTTTACCTTAGTGCTGCGACTTTGGGTCAGATCAGAATATTCGCAGCACCGGGTGCGCGGGAAACAATAAAAAATTAAATGTTTTAGTGCGATTAAAATTAAAAACCGTTTGGTGATGCTTTACGCCTCAATACAGAATCAAACGCTATTATTCTTCTTATTCCATCATGTTGCGGTAGGTCTTGACACAGTTAGAACCCTGTGTTAAGATATTCTTTGCCCGAAAGGGAGTTGCCAAAATTTATACGTTCTTTGAAAACTGAACAGGGTAAGGTTGATAAGTGGGTTCCTTTGCCGTAAGGTGGGGGGCCTTGTGATGCAGAGAGCCAAAGGTTTGCTTGAAGGTTTATCAGGTGTAAACTGGAGAGTTTGATCCTGGCTCAGGACGAACGCTGGCGGCGTGCTTAAC
>JAGUZX010000094.1 GCA_020060545.1 Desulfovibrio sp.
GGCGCGCGCGGCGGCGGCGGCTATCGCCAACCGCAGGCGCGCCAAATTCTCTGACAGCATGGCGATCCTCTCCACAACCTCTTCGAGATCATTATACCGCAATTACGGCCGCAAGGGGAGGGCTTATACCCGCGCCGCCGCCCCCCATTCACGGTTTGCGAAACAGGTACAGCGCCCAGCCCAGGCATGCGTGGCCCCAGCGCAGGTAGCTTTCGCGGGAGCGGGAAACGCGCCCGGTAATATAAGGCAGGTCGGGGTCGCCGGGGTGGGAGCGGGCATACTCGGCGGCGGCGTACCACTGGAGCCCCTCGTAACGGTCCCAGTCGTCATGGCCGCTCACCACCGCGTAAAGGAGCGCCAGCCCCTTCTCCTCACCGATGAGGGCGTTGCCGTGATGGGTGCTGAAGTCCTCGAACCGCATCTTCTCAAGCTCCAGGTACTCCTGCGGCGGCTCCTTGATCCAGAACGGCTCGCCGGCCAGCACCAGCCTGCCGGGCTTGGTCATCCCTTTGAGAGCGCGCAGCGTGCCGCGATACCCTTGCCAGATCCAGGACGCGCCGATGCACATGGCCAGGTCAAACGATGCGGGCGCCTCGGGACGGTACTCCGCCCCGTCGAGGAGAGGAACTCCAGGGCCGCGCCGGGAACCCGCTGGATGTGTTTGCTTGCGGCCTCTTTCAGGGCATAGGGTGAAAGGTCAACGCCGACGCCGGCGATGCCAAACCGCTCTGCCAGCCTTACCAGCAGCTCCGCCTTGCCGCAGGCGATGTCCAGCACTCTGGCCCCGGGCGGCAGCCCGAACAGGCCGCACAGCTCGTCCAGCTTCTCGATGCTCGTGGGATTACAGAGCCGGTGATGGCGGTGCGTAATATCGAAGAACTTCCAGAGGTCCATTTACAAACGGCCTCCCCAGATTTATTTTACTTGCCTTTGACCAAGCGCTAATCCAACCGCTGCCCTTCCCGCACCAGGTGGGGCCGGGTGATCACCATGCTGAAGGCCTCGATCCCCTCGACCATAACCCGGCCGTCCTGGCGCCTGATTACGGTTACCGGGACAAACCTGACGGTGCCGCCGCTGTTGACAAAAACTCCCGTTTCATTTTCCCGCTCCACCAGGGCGGAGTGCGGAATGACAATCCCTTCCTGGCGCTGGAAACTCAGCCGGGCTCCGGACCAGCGGGCCCGCTCAAAACCGGGAAGCTGGCGATCCAGGCGGTAGGATAAGCGAACCTCTCCGGCGGCGGAGTCGATCCGGCTCTCCTCGAGCAAGGCTTCCACCGGGTTCACCGGGGCGAAAGCGAAGGTGAAAGTTACCTTTTTTTGCGCCGCCACGGTCCGCCCCGGATCCAGGGGCAGCACCACGTTAAAATACCACTGCCAGTTGTTGACTATTTTAAAGAGCGGCTGCCCCTCTTCCACAAACAATCCGGCCGCCGAAATTGCAGGCTCCCGGTTAAACTGTTCCGGAAGATGGTAATTCCCCCGATCCAGCGTTTCCCACCCGTCCAGGTAGTATGACAGCAGCCCCGGTTTGTCGCCTGCTACCGTTACCTTTTCTTTAAACCAGGGCGGGATCTTCCCGGTCACGACGATAGTCTCTTCAGCAGGGGTTTGGTCCTGCTCCTGGGCAAACCAGCGCCGCAGGGCCGCTTTTGTCCTGTCCCAGATGTTATCGGAACCCCGGCCGCCGGTGTCGAGGACCGCGGCGAGTTCATCCCGGGAGATCAGCAGCATGGTCGCCAGTTCCGTTCCGGCGGCGATCCGCTCCCCGTCCGGGTGCAGCTCCAGGATCACTCCCGTACAGGGCGAGCGTATGACCAGCTCTTCCCTGATGATCAGCCCCTCGAGCTCCAATGTTGTCTCCATTATTCCCGGCGCCGCGGCAACAATTTGCAGGCGCCGGGCCAGGACCTGCGCGCCCAGCCACTGATAGCCGGCCAGGAGCACCAGGACCGCCGCCAGCGCCAGGATGACATAGTAGACCGCGGCCTGCTTCAGGGGGCTGGAAGGGCGCCCTCCGCCGGGCAGCACCGTCAGTTGCCGTTGCGGGGTTGGAGTGTGCCGCCGCTTCATGCCGGGCCGGCCTTTCCGCGGGAAGCCGGTTTAAGGGCGATAAAGCCCATCATCCGCCCGGTTTTCCCTTTTTCCCGGCGGTAGGAATAAAAAAGCCCGGGCCGGCAGGAGGTGCACCAGGCGCAATCCGCCAGGCGGTGCTCCCGGATCCCGGACTGCAGCAGCTGCGCCTTGTTGATCCGGGCCAAATCGAGGCGGTATCCTCCCCCGGGGGCCGGGAAAAGAAACGGGGGCGCCTCCCAGGAAACCTTCCGGAAGAGCGAGGCGACGGTTTCATCCACCCGGTAGCAGCGCGCGCAGATCCCGGGGCTCAAGGCGACCAGGAGATCGCCGGGATTGACGGCAAAATGATCCCGCAGGTAGCCGACCACGTTGCGCGCTATATTCCCCAGGGTCCCGCGCCACCCGGCGTGGGCCAGGGCTGCCACCCGCGCCCGCGGCGCGAGAAAAAAAAGCAGCAGGCAGTCGGCGGCGTAAGCCGTCAGGACCAACCCTGGCTCGGCCGTAACCAGGGCGTCGCATTCACCCAGGAAGTTTCCCGGGACGGCCCCCCTCCCCCTGTCAGCCGCCGTTACCGTTCTGATCACGGTCCCGTGCACCTGGATGCCGGCTACCAGGTCCTCCGGCGTGTAGCCCCACGGTTCCAGGAAGCGGCGCCTGTTTTCCAGCACCGACCGGCAATCGTCTTCCGTGTGAAAGGCGGTGTTCAGGGAGGCCGCCGCGCCCCCGCTGCACCCGCCCAGGCGGGTGGAAAAAGCATGCTCGGCCACCCCGGCGGCCTCGAGCAAGGGGGACTGCAGGTAGGCCAGCGCCCCGCGCCTGACCAGTTGAAACCCATTTTCTACGCCAGCCATCAGATTATTCACCTCAAAAAGTTCATTTGGTGCCTGGCACCAAATGAACTTTTTCACTCCGGTGTCTGGCACCGGATGAACTTGTTTTGCCATTCGACAGGGGAGCCGCGCTCCAGGGAGCGGGGCAGGTCCAGGAGGCGCTGGTTTTTTGACCCCCGGTAGGGGAGGGTCAGGTCGCGCTCCGCCTCGACGAAGGGCCCGTCCACCAGGATTGTCCCCGCCTCCAGGAGGCGGCGCACAGCGGCGCTGCCGCGGCTCATCTGCAGGAGCTCTTCAAAAGTATAACCGGAATAGAGCACCAGATTCAAGCCCAGGCTTACGATGGCTCCGGCCAACCCCGCCAGGGCGGCGGCCTGTTCGAAAGGCTCGCCGCCGCTGAAGGTCACCCCGTCGATGCCGCCCCGGTCCCGGGCCGCCCTGACCTGGGCCAGGATCTCCGCCGCGTTCATCTCAACCCCGCCCGCGGGATCCCGGGCGGCGCGGTTGTGGCAGCCCGGGCAGCGGTGCAAGCAGCCCTGGACAAACAGGGCTAGGCGAATACCCGGCCCGTCAACGATTGACTCGGGGATGATCCCGGCGACGCGCACTTTCATCATGATTGGTCCCGCGGCGCAAAATGAGGCCGCCGGTCTTTCAGCTCGCTCAGCTTGGCTCCGTTAAAACGGTCATTGGTGGAAAGGTAGCCGGTAATCCGCCTGATCCGCCGAATCTCGCCGCTGCCGCACCGCGGGCAGCTGTCGTTGAAAACGCCGCTGCAGGCGCAGATGCAGCATTCGTCCAGCGGGTAGTTGATCCCGCCGTAGCCGATATCGGCGGCCGCCATCCGGCGCACGATCCGGTCAACCGCCTCGACGTTGTGCAGCGGCGGCGCCTCCAGCTCCACGTAGCTGATATGGCCGGCGTTGCAGAACCGGTGGAACTTTCCTTCCGCTTCGATTTTGTCGAACATGGAGAGGGCATAGGTGACCGGGATATGAAACGAATTGGTGTAATAATCCTTGCCGGTAACCCCGGGGAGCGTGCCGAACCTCTCCCGGTCGATAGCCACAAACCGCCCGGCCAGCCCTTCCGCGGGGGTGGCCAGCAGGACAAAGTTCAAGTCGTACTCGTCGGAAAACTGGTCCGTGCGGCGGCGCATATGCTCCACGATCCGCAGCCCCAGCTGTAGCGCTTCATCGTCCTCCCCGTGGTGTTTGCCGATCAGCAAGGCCAGGCACTCGGCCAACCCGATCAGCCCGATCGCCAGGGTCCCATGTTTGAGGACGTCCCGGATCGAATCGCCGGGGGCGAGGTTCTCCGAACCCAGGTAGAGCTTTTCCCCCATCAGGAAAGGCAGGTCCCGGGCCCGCAGGCGGGAGAGCACCTCGAACCGGTGCAGCAGCTGCCGCGCCGCCAGGCGCAGGAGCCGGTCCAGCTGCACGAAAAACAGATCCTGCTGGCCGCGGCTTTCCAGGGCCAGCCGGGGCAGGTTGATCGTGACAAAAGCGACATTGCCCCGGCGCGCGGAGACCGCGGGACCGTGGCGGTTGCCGATCACCCGGCTGCGGCAGCCCATGTAGGCCACTTCCTCGCCGTAGGGGCGGTTGAAGGTGCTGTCCATGAAACTGAAGGTGGGGTTCATCCGGCGGGCGGCGACTTTCAAGGCCAGCTGGTAGAGATCGTAGTTGGGGTCGCCGGGGTTGAAGTTAACCCCTTCCTTGACCCGGAAAACCAGGTTGGGGAAAATGGGGCTCTCCCCCCGCCCCAGGCCGCGCCGGAACGCCTCCAGCACCGCCGTGGAAACCGCCCTCCCTTCCGCGGAGGTGTCCGTCCCGAGGTTGACGGAGGAAAATGGAATCTGGGCTCCCGCCCTGCTCGACATCGTATTGAGGTTGTAGACAAGCCCTTCCATGGCCTGGTAAATCTCTTCGTATGCCGGCTGCACCGCGAAACCCCGGATCACCTCGCCCATGGCGCGGTCAAAATGAGGGAAGCTCTGCCCTCCGAACATGTCGTTCTGGTTGCTCTGGAGGATAATCGCGGCCTGGGCCGCGGCCGAAGCGATCCGCTTCGGCGGGCGGATGAAACCGTAGCCGGTGTTGAAGCCTTCGGCGAGCAGGCGGGAGAGGTCGATCTGCAGGCAGTTGGCCGTTTTGCTGTAATAATCGAGGTCGTGGATGTGGATGGAGCCGTCCAGGTGAGCCTGGGCGTACTCCTCGGGGAGCAGGTTGCTCAAGTAATAGCGCTTGCTGGCGGCCATGGCGATCTGGAGCATCTTAGCCGAAGGGGAATGGCCGATATTGGCGTTTTCCCGGCTGGTCTCCACCAGGATCTCTTTCACGGCGTCCATCAGCTCCGACTTGGCTTCCCTGATGCGGGTGCGCCGGGCCCGGTAGAGGATGTACGCCTTGGCGGTGCGGGCATGCCCGTTTTCGATCAGCGTCGTCTCCACGGCGTCCTGGACATCCTCCACCGACGGGACGACCCCGTCGAAGCCCTGCTCCTGCAGGTAATTGATCACCTGAGCGGTCAGGTTTTCGGCGATATCCCTGTTGCTGCCTCCCACCGCGCGGGCGGCTTTGAAAATCGCCGCGGTGATTTTTGCGGCGTCAAAAGGGACCACCCGGCCGTCGCGCTTCCGGATCTCTTTAAACACCGTTTCCACCGCTTCGTTTTCCGCCTTGTAAGTAACCGTTTTATCCATCGCTGTCTCCTCTCTTGCGCCGGCACAAGGTTTAACCGGAGCTTTTCTCTTTTTGACTGATCATCTTTTCCAACTCCGCTTTAAAGGCATCCACGTCCGGAAACTGGCGAAATACCGAAGCGAACCGCACATAGGCCACTTCGTCGATTTCGCGCAGGCGGTTTAAAATGATGTCGCCAATCTGGTCCGCGGTGACCTCCCTGGTGTAGCGGCTGCGCAGCTCCCGTTCCAGGTTGTCGGCCAGCTGCTGCCAGGTCGAGAAAGGGATATCGCGTTTCTGGCCGGCCAGGATCAGCCCCTTCAAGATCTTGGCGCCGTCGTAAAGTTCCCGCCGCCCGTCCCGCTTGATCACCACGAGCGGCTCTTCCTCGATTTTTTCCATGGTGGTGAAGCGGTTGCCGCAGCGGCCGCATTCCCGCCGCCGCCGGACGGCGGATCCCTCCTGAGCGGGCCGGGAATCCAGGACCCGGCTGTCCTGTTCGCCGCAGCAGGGGCATTTCATGTCCGGCTCCCCCCGATCAAGATGTTGTGAATAAATCAATTATAACCACAAGATATTGAGTTGTAAAGGATAAAGTTGGGGAAACAGAGAGTGTGACAATTGGGGACGGGGCAATTTTGTCACATTTTCGGTGACAGTTGGGACGGCGCCACGAAATCAATCAATGAGAGATTTAGGAACGGGTGCTTTTACTTAAAGCCTCCCCTTCACTGAACTCGAAATTCATAAAATTAGTGCTCTAATTATAAGGCCTGAAAATCATCACTCCGAATTGGAGTGCGTTCAAAGGAAATCCGTAAAACTAAACACTATTAACATGGTAAAACTTATTTTCGGTGATGACCGTCAAACAAAGCTAAAAGGAGGATCCAGATTATTCTGGGAACCATCTGAGAAGTGGTAATATTACCCTGTCATATTGTCACCTAAACAACCAAACAGAACAAAGTGTGACAAAATTGCCCCGTCCCCAACTGTCACACTTCCTGGGGGTAGTCGACCAGGATGGTATCGACGCCGATTTTGACAATTTTATCCCATGGGATCACGTAATCCCTGCCCCGGGACAGCTTTCCCCAGACCCCGCCGGCGGCAGGGATGACAATCGCTTTGACGAGGCCGTTTTCCAGGTCCAACTCCAGGTCCTTGATCAGCCCCAGCCGGCGGCCGTCGTTGACGTTGACCACGTCGCGTTCTTTTAAGTCGCTGATTCGAATCAAAGTTTTCTCCTCCCGGCAACTTCTCTCTATTTATAATAAGCGCATTTCACCGGCGGCTTGACAAAAAACTACACGAAAAAAACGGTCCCGCAGGGATGAGTCCACAACCAGGCCGGCGTTTTCACAAATTGGCTGGCTTAGAAACCGGCAGGAAACAGCCGCAATACTTCACTGTACGGAAGCAGGTTGTGGAGATTATAAGCCAGGACGGACCCCTGGATGAAAAGCGCTTTGCAGAGAAATGAAAATAGCACCAGCGCCAGAATAGCCAGAACAGACTGCCGGGAGATCAACCTTATTCACCTCCTCAATCGGTTCGATAGAGGGTTGCCGCGTTTATAAATCAAAAGCGGCGTCCTCACCGGCATCCGCCGGGAGCATCTTCGAGCCCCTGTTTCCAATGCCAGGGTTTACCGCCGGGTATCAGCCTTTAAGCGGGGCATCGCGGCATCGTTTTTAACTTACTGGACGTATTTGCGCAGGTGGCCCAGCGCCGCCTTCTCCAGGCGGGAAACCTGGGCCTGCGAAATCCCGATCTCGTCGGCCACCTCCATCTGGGTTTTCCCCCGGTAAAAACGCATCGTCAGGATCATTTTTTCCCTTTCGCTGAGCCTGGTCAGCGCCTCTTTAATGGCCAGAATCTCCAGCCAGCGCTCGTCAACATTCCTCTCATCGCTGATCTGGTCCATGACGAAAATGGGATCCCCCCCGTCATGGTAGATCGGTTCAAAAAGGGAAACGGGCTCCTGGATGGCGTCCAGGGCAAAGATGATCTCTTCGCGCTTCAGGTTCAACTCCGCCGCGATTTCGCCCACCGAAGGTTCGCGTGAAAATTTGTTGGCCAGGACGTCCCTGACCTGCAGCACCTTGTAGGCGATGTCGCGCAGCGAACGGCTGACCCGGATCGGGTTGTTGTCCCTCAGGTAACGCCTGATCTCCCCGATAATCATCGGGACGGCGTAGGTTGAGAATTTAACGTTCTGCTTTAAATCAAAATTATCGATCGCCTTGATCAGCCCGATACAGCCGACCTGGAAAAGGTCGTCGACATATTCCCCCCTGTTGTTGAAACGCTGGATGACGCTCAAAACCAACCGCAAATTACCGCTGATTAACTTTTCCCTTGACTGAAGATCACCGTTCTGCATGGATTCGAAAAGCTGCCGCATCTCTTTGTTCTTTAGCACTGGAAGCTTGGACGTGTTCACGCCGCAAATTTCCACTTTGTTCATCATGTTTTCTCCTTGCAGCTTTCAGGGATACATAAAGTATTTCCACGGCGCTTTTTTTTATACTGCATCACCAGCTTCAGGGAGCGTTTCCTACTCCATCTTCTTGATCTCCTTCTGCAGCCGCTTGATAATCCGCTTTTCCAGGCGGGAGATATAAGATTGCGATATCCCCAGCAGCTCGGCCACCTCTTTCTGGGTTTTTTCGGCCCCGTTGGCCAGGCCGAAACGCAGCTCCATGATCCGGCGCTCCCGGAGGCTCAATTTGTCCATGGCCAGGTAAAGCAGCTTGCGCTCGACCTCTTCCTCGATATTTTTCAGCACGAGGTCGCCCTCGGTGCCCAGGACATCGGAGAGGAGCAGTTCGTTGCCGTCCCAATCCACGTTGAGCGGTTCGTCAAAGGAAACCTCCGCCCGCATCCGGTTGTTGCGCCTTAAAAACATCAAGATTTCGTTTTCGATGCATTTCGACGCATAGGTGGCCAGCTTGATATTTTTATGGGGGTCAAAGGTGTTTACCGCCTTGATCAGCCCGATGGTGCCGATCGAGACGAGGTCGTCGATATTGATGCCGGTATTTTCAAACTTCCGGGCGATATAGACAACCAGGCGCAGGTTGCGCTCAATCAGGACGGCGCGGACGGCGCCGTCCCCTCCTTTGAGCTTATCCAGCAGGTAACCTTCCTCCTCCAGGGAAAGCGGCGGCGGCAGCGCTTCACTGCTGCTGACATAAACGATCAACTCGGCGTAGTCATACCCGAGAAGCCGCCTTAGCTTAAGCCACGCCAGAGCCAGGTTAAGCTTCAGGGCAAGCAAGTACCTTCTCAATCCGGCCACCTCCCAGTGCAGGGGTTCAGAAATCAGAAACCGGAAGCCAGAATTGCTTTGAAAAACCGAACCCGGCGCCAAACCGGCGCGCCGATCCCGTTAAGATCGGTATTGTGAATTTAGGGCAACTTGAGCGTATGTTTCCTGTAATTCCCAAACTCCAGCAAGGAAATTTTGTTCCGGAAACAAATGCCGTGTGCCTGTTCTTTGTCCCGGTCGCCGGCTTCCGGCATCCGCCTTCCGGGTATTCATCCCGCTTGAACCAGTTCCGGTGGCAGCAGCGCCTGGTATTCCGCCGCGGCCCCAAAGCTGTGCCGGGCCAGGCCGAGAATTGCCCGGGGCCCGCAGCGCCAGCTTTGCGCACCGCGTGAGATCACGACGTCGTCGGGCCTCAGCCCGAGCATGATTTCCCGCCTGGAGCCGACGCCCCGGAAAGGGACCAGGGTAAAGCAGCGGGCCAGGGAAAGATCCTCCAGCTCCGGCAGCGCCGTCCAGGCCTCGGCGGACAAGTCGGAGAGCCGGCGGTATACCGCCGGCGGCAGCATCCCTTCCAAACTGCGGTAATCGATCACGATCACCGGCAGACGGAAAAAAGGATCCTTCAGGCGGTTCCCCGTGTCCAGGAATGCGGGCACTTCTTTCTCCCGGCCCCGCCAGCTAATCAAAAGGGTCATCCGGCCGGCTTTCTGCCATTTTTTCTCCTCGAGGTGAGGGTAAAGCAGCCCCAGCAGCAGGTAGAGCAGGAAGCAGGCGGCGATCAGCTGGACGGCCCCCCGGGATGGATCTTTCAAGGGGCTTGGGCCGGAAAGGGTGAAAAAAACCGTTACCGCCCCTCCGGTCATAAACGCCACCAGGAAGAAAGCGGCCCAGAGCAGGAGCAGATCCCGGCGGGATAAAGGCCGAAAGACGGCAAACAACATCGCCAGGGGCGCCAGCAGAATTACCGCCGCATTTAAAACCGGGTTGGGCGGCAGCACGGCGACCAGGGCGGAGAGCGCACCCACGGCGGCCCCGGCCAGCAGCCTCCAAAATCCGGGCCGGCGGTGAAACAATTTGGCTGTATAGAGCAGTAAAAAATAATGAATCACCAGGCCGAGGAAAAACAGCAGGTCCAGGTACATATGCATCACCCCTCGGGATGGGGGCTCGTTCTTATATCTATGAACGTGCCTGACCGGATATGCATAATTATAGATCGCCGGCCGGCCGAAATATGTCGCAGTTTGGCGGCTTTGATTCCAAATATAACGACAAAAAACCTTCCCCGCCTCGCTTGAGACGGGGAAGGACGGTTAAAGCCGGCAAGGCGTTGAATTACTTCACGAGATTTTGGCCACCTTGTCCTTGTGGCCCTGCCAGCGCGACCAGGCCGGCAGGTCGATATCTTTCCCCTGGGCGTAATCGCTGCAGCCGACCTCGATCAGCTCCTGCTGGTAGCCCTGGCGCCTGGTTTTGAAGCCGGTCGCGATGACGGTGATCCGGACCTGGTCTTTCAGGCCGTCGTCGATCGTCGCGCCGAAAATAATGTTGGCGTTGGGTTCGGCGAAACTGCGCACGATATCGGCCGCTTCATGCACTTCAAACAGCGACAGGTCGGGGCCGCCGGTGACGTTGATCAGCACCCCCGTGGCGCCTTCGATGGAGGTTTCCAGCAAGGGGCTGCTGGTCGCCGCCCGGGCCGCATCAACGGTCCGGTTCTCCCCGCTGCTTTCACCCACGCCCATCAGGGCCGGCCCTTTTTCGGACATGATCGTGCGCACATCGGCGAAATCGAGGTTGATCAGGCCGGGCACGGCGATCAGGTCGGAGATGCTCTGCACCGCCTGGCGCAGCACATCGTCGGCCAACCGGAAGGCTTCCAGGATCGGGGTGCGCTTTTCCACCACCTGGAGCAGGCGGTCATTGGGAATAACGATCAGGGTGTCCACATTCTCTTTCAAGCGGGCGATGCCCTCTTCCGCCTGCTGCTCGCGCTTGCGGCCTTCGAAGCTGAAAGGCTTTGTCACCACGCCGACGGTGAGCGGGCGCTTCTGCGGGTCGGAATCCATGTTGCGGATGATTTCGGCGATGACGGGAGTCGCGCCGGTCCCGGTGCCGCCGCCCATCCCGGCGGTCAAAAAAAGCATGTCGGCCCCCTTGAGCGCTTTTTCAAGCTCGGGACGGCTCTCTTCCGCCGCCCTCCGGCCGATCTCGGGATTTGCCCCGGCCCCCAGCCCCTTGGTCAGTTTTTCGCCGATTTGCAGCTTGGTCCCCGAATTGGCGAGAAAAAGGGCCTGGGCATCAGTATTGACGGCGATAAAGTCAACCCCTTTAAGGCCGGCGGAGATCATGCGGTTCACGGCGTTGCTCCCGCCGCCGCCGATTCCCACAACCTTAATCGAAGCAAACTGTTCCATTTCAATATCAAATTCGATCATGAAACAAACACCTCCTGGTGGCCCAAGTTTTACTCGAAAAATTCGTTCAGCCAATCTTTAAGGCGCTGCCACGGCCCCGTTCTTTTCCTTTTGCCGCCCTTGCCGCGTTCCTGGTAAACAAACCGGGGCTGGTAACGGTGCGCATAGTAGAGCAGCCCCAGGGCGGTGGCATAGATCGGATTTTGCACGCCGATATAGTCGCCCGCGGCCCGGCGCACCTGCTCGCTTTTTAAACGCAGGCGGGCCGCATCCAGCATGCCGGCCATGGCGGATACCCCGCCGCTCAGCACAACCCCGGCGGGGGGAAGTTGGGCCCAACCCATTTTCATCATTTCTTCCCGGATAATCTGAAAAATCTCCTGCACCCGCGGCTCAATGTAAGAGGCGATCTCTTTTTCCGAAACTTTCCGCCGCTCCTTGCTGCCGATGCTGCTCACTTCAATACTCTTCTCCGCATCGGCCAGGGAGACGAGGGCGGTGCCGTGTTCAATTTTGATGCTCTCGGCGTTAAGGTTGCTGGTCCGCAATCCCATCGCCAGATCGCTGGTAATGTGATCCCCCCCGACCGGGATCGTGACCAGCTGGCGCAGTTTGCCGTGCTGAAAGAGCGATATTTCGGCAGTGCCCCCGCCGATATCGACCAGGAAGACGCCCAGTTCTTTTTCGTCGGCCGAGAGGGCCACTTCGGCGTTCGCCAGCGCCTGGAGAATCAGCCCGCTCACGTTGACCCCGGCCCTGCCGATGCAGCGCAGCAGGTTGCGCAGGTGCGTAATCGGGCTGGTCACGATCATCGCATCCACCTCCAGGCGCACGCCGAGCATGCCCACCGGATCGCGGATGCCGTCAAAACCGTCGACAACAAATTCCCGGGGAATAATGTCCACTATTTCCCGGTCCATGGGAAGGGCGATCACCCGGGTCGCCTGGAGGACTCTTGCCACATCCTCCACCTGAATTTCGCGGTCGTCCGAAGCCACCGCCACGATCCCGCGGTTGTTGATCAGCTCTATGTTCAGCCCTTTCAACCCGATGTAAGCGCTGTCGATCTTGACGCCGGCCATCCGTTCCGCTTCTTCAACGGCGGTGACAATTGATTCCACGGTCAAGTCCAGGTCGACGATGACCCCTTTTTTAACCCCATCGGAAGGGCTCAAGCCCAAACCGATCACGCTGACGGTGCCATCGGGACGGGGTTCACCGACGATTACCCGCACCTGGGTAGTACCGATGTCCATGCCGACGATGTAATTTTTGCGAACCATTTCAACACCCCTTTACCCTTCCCCGCGTAGCTCATTAACTAATTCAACATCGCTTAACGATTCCCTTTTGCGCCTCTATTTTTATGGATGCGCCTCCTTTCCCGCCGTGCTTGTCCGCTCCGGGTTCAGCACCAGGCGGTCGCCGCTCCGGACATCGATCACCCCGGAGCGCCCGGCAGCGGTAAGGTAAGGCAAACTCTGCCAAACCAGAAACAGCTTTTGTTCCATCTGCTCAACCCCGCCCAGCCGGATCTCCCGCCCGTCGATGGTGTACATGACCAGGTTTAAGGCGTCGCCGAGGTTGAATTCGGCGATCTCCAGCTCGGGAACCAGGGCCAGCGCCTGTAAAAAGCGGCTCAAAGCCTCGGCGGTGGCCGGGTAGAGCAAAGGGGCGCCGAGGACAGGCTGCTCTGAAATGCCGGTTACCACGGGCAGGCTCTCCCTGGCCGCCGGCCAGCGCTCAAACACGATCCCATCCCGGTCGATCACCCAAAAGCCGCCCCAATCGGGCAAGTAAGCGGCCGGCTCTCTTTCGTCCAGGACGATATCGAGGGTGTGGGGAAAGCGCCGGTAAACTGAAGCGCTCCGGACCGCGGGTAACGACAGCAACCGCCGCGCCGCTTCTTTCTCCCGGACCATCAGCATGCTCATCCCTTGCCTGAGCCCGGCCCGGGCGATAATTTCATCCTGCGCCAGCAGGGCGGCGCCGCAAACCCGGATTTCCCGGACCTGGAAGAAGGCATGTCCCTGTTTCAACAACAGCAAGACAAACGCGGCGGCGATCAACCGGAGAAGCGCTTTTTTCCATCTTTTGCGGCGCGAGGGCCGGCGCTCTCCCCCGACCAAACGCAGCCCGGATGGCTTTCTTTTCACAGCCGGACCCCCTCTCCCGGCACCGCCGCCACGCGCTCGATTTTGGCGCCCAACAGGCCCAGCGCCCGGGGCAGCTCTTCATACCCCCGCTCGATATGTTTAATCCCCGCTACGGCGGTTTCTCCCCTTGCCGCCAGGCCGGCCAAAACCAGGGCCGCCCCGGCCCTCAAATCGGCGGCCTCCACCGCCGCCCCTTTCAGCTCACTGACGCCTGTAATCACCGCTTGATGCCCCTGCAAGCTGATTCGGGCGCCCATTTTCCGGAGCTCTTGCACATGATGAAAACGGTTTTTAAAAACATGATCGATCACCGTGCTGGTCCCGTCCGCCAGCGTCAGGTATGCCACCAGGGGGGGCTGGAGGTCGGTGGGAAAACCGGGATAGGGGTGAACATCCACCCGCGGCGCCGCCTTGATCCGGCCTCCCGCAACCGTGATAACAGTATCTCCCGCCGCCAGATCCGCCCCGGTCTTCTGGAGAACCCGGATCAGGGCGCCAAGGTGCTCCGGGACTACCTCTTCCACCGTAACCTGGCCGCGGGTAATGGCGGCGGCGAGGAGATAGGTTCCGGCCACGATCCGGTCCGGAAAGGTCCGGTACTGCCCGCCGTGCAGATCCCGCCCGCCCTTAATGGTGATGACGGGGCTTCCGGCCCCGGTGACCCTGGCGCCCATTTTAATTAGAAAATTCTGCAGATCGATAATCTCCGGTTCCCGGGCCGCGTTGCGGATCACGGTTTCTCCCCTGGCCGTTACGGCAGCCAGCATTAAGTTTTCCGTGGCCCCGACACTGGGATAGGCGAGGGTAATCGCCGCGCCGCGCAGCCTGCCCCGGGCCTCGATATACGAACCGCGCTCTTCGACGGCGGCGCCCAGGGCCTGGAGCCCCTCCAGGTGCAGGTTGATCGGGCGTTCGCCGATCGCGCACCCGCCCGGGTAGCAGACCCTGACCCGGCCCAACCGCCCCAGCAGCGGCCCCATCAGGAAGATGCTGGAGCGCATCTCCCGCATTAACGCTTCCGGGACTTGATCGCATTTTACGTTTGCGGTATCAAGAAGGATATCCGGCCCGTCATGCGCCACCCGCGCGCCCAGCTTCGAAAGGATCTCGAGCATGGCCCAGACATCGTGCAGGTGGGGTACTTTTTTGAGACGGATTGGCTCTCCGCTGCAATTTAACAGCGATGCTGCCAGAATGGGGAGGATCGAGTTTTTGGCGCCATGGACCGCAATCTTTCCTTCAAGGGCGCGCCCTCCCCGGATCACGTATTTATCCACCAGGTCTCCACTCCCGTTATTTCGCTTCGCCGACAACCCTTACTTCGGTTTGCAGCTCGACGCCGAACTTTTCCCAAACCAGTTTTTGGACCGCTTTGATCAAGGCCAGGATATCGGAGGCGGTTGCCCCACCCAGGTTGACGATGAAATTGGCATGCTGTTCGGAAACCTGGGCCCCTCCGATCCGCATCCCTTTCCCGCCCGCCGCTTCGATTAGACTTCCGGCCGGCCGTTCGGGCAGGTTGCGAAAGACGCTCCCCGCGCTTGGCAGCTGGGGGTGGCGCGACATCCTTTCGGCCAGGTAGCCTTCAACCTTGCCCTCCAAAACGGCGGCCTCTTCTTCTTTCAGCTGCAGCAGCGCCTCCACGATGATCCCTTTTTCGGGCAGGTTGCTGTGGCGGTAGCCGAATTCAATTTCGTGATGGCTCAGGTTGATTACCGCACCGCTTTTTTGCACCAGTATGACCTCCCGGACGAGGCTGCCGATGTTGCCGCCGAAAGCCCCCGCGTTCATTACCAGCGCCCCCCCCAGGGTGCCGGGAATCCCGCCGGCAAACTCCAGCCCCGCCAGGCCCTTGCGGGCCGTGGCCCGGGCCAGTAAAGGCAGCGGAGTGCCGGCGCCGGCCCTGATCGAAGCGCCCTCCCAATGAATGTAGTTGAAGGGGGATCCGATATGGACAACCAGCCCCCTGATGCCACCGTCCAGGACCAGCAGGTTGGTGCCGTTGCCCAGGACAAAAAGGGGCAGGCCGTATTTGCTGCTGCAGCGCCTGATTTCCACGAGCTCGGCCAGGCCGGCCGGAAACAGGTAGAAATCGGCGGGCCCGCCCACTTTCCATGATGTATGCAGCGACAGCGGTTCGTTCTTTTTAATCCCGGCCTTCAACCTCCGGCCCAGTTCCTGTTCCAGGTCCAATGGCCAGCCCTCCAAAGGGTAATATATACTATGCGGCGCCAAAACCAGTTGTGTTATCCCGCCCGGTCCCGTTCGGCAATTTCCAGGAGGCACCGGTAGACGTTTGCCGCGGCATCCGCAACGGCAAGCTTCAACCCGGCCCGGGACATTTTCTCCCGCGCGCGCCCGTCCGCCAGGAGCCTGTCCAGCTCGCGCTCAAGCCTGATCGGATTAAACTCCTGCTCCACGATCAACACGGCCGCACCGGCATCGGCGAGCAGGCGGGCGTTATGATACTGGTGGTCGTTGACGACATTGGGTGAGGGGACCAGGATCGCCGGCACGCCGAGGGCCGTAATTTCGGCCAGGGTTGTCGCCCCGCTGCGGCTGATCACCAGGTCCGCCGCCGCCAGCGCCGCCGGCTGGTTGATAAAAGCGCGCACGTGCACATGGCGCGGCGGACGCCCCAACTCTTCCATCACTTGCCGGTAATAGCTTTCCCCGGTCGCATAGACCAGCTGGGCCCCTTTGGGCAGCCGGCTGTTTTTAAGCCAGTTGACGATCACCTGGTTTACCTTCAGGGCGCCGCGGCTGCCGCCGAGAACCAGCATGGTTTTCAGGGCCGGGTTTAGCCCCAGTTCCCGGCAACCCTCTTCCCGGCTGGCCGCCGCCGCCTCGCTGGCCCGGGGGTTGCCGGTAAATACGGTCCGGCTGAAGCGGGGGAAGCCCTTTTGGGAGGCCTCGAAGGAAAGGCAGACCCTGTTCACCAGGAGGGCAAGGTAACGGTTGGCCATGCCGGGCAAGGCATTCTGCTCGTGGATCGCCACCGGCCTGCGCATCAGCACCGCCGCGGCCACCACCGGGGCGGAGACGTAGCCTCCCGTCCCGAGCACCACGTCCGGCTTGAATTGCCGCACGATCCGCACGGCTTGGGCGAGGCCGCCGAAAAAATCCTTTATCACCGGGCCCGCCTGGCTCAAGCGGCGCTGGTAACCCCGGGCGGTAATTGTCGCCAGGGGCAAGCCGGCCTCCGGTACAAGCCTGCTTTCCAGCCCTTTGGCGGTGCCCACGAAGAGTACCGCGGCGGTGCTGTCCACGGCCATGGCATACCTGGCCAGCGCCAGGGCCGGGTAAACATGGCCGCCTGTCCCACCCCCGCTGATTAATATGCGCACCGCCTCTACCCTCCTCCACCTTACGGGTAAACCCGTTTCCCCAGCTCTCCTGGGCAGAAATCATGGTGCAAAGTTCTCACTTCGCACCGCTCACCTCTCACTTCACACTATGGCGGGAGATGTTCAGCAGAATGCCGATCCCGAGCAGGGTAAAAAAAACTGAACTCCCCCCCGCGCTGATTAAGGGCAAGTTGATGCCGGTAACGGGAACCGAACCGGTGACGACGGCGATGTTCAAAAGAGCCTGGATCGCGATCATCCCCGTAATCCCGGCGGCCAGCAGGCTGCCGAATGTATCGGGGGCCATCATCGCGATCTTCAACCCCCGCCAGATCAAAACAAAGAAGAGCAGCAATACCGCCACCGCCCCGACGAAGCCGAGTTCCTCGCCGATCACGGCAAAAATGAAGTCGTTCTGGGGCTCCGGCAGGTAGTAAAGTTTCTGCCGGCTGCGCCCCAGCCCCACGCCGAAAAGATGCCCGGGCCCCAGGGCGTAAAGGGACTGAATAATCTGGTAGCCCGCTCCGCCCGGATCGGCCCACGGGTCCAGGAAAGAGAGCAGGCGGCGCATCCGGTACTCCTCCTTGATCGTTACGGCGACAAGGGGCGGGAGGGACAGCGCAAACAAGGCGACAGCCTGTTTAAAAGGCATCCCCGCCAGAAGGATAATCACCACCGTCCCCGCCAGCAGGACCAGGGCCGTCCCCAGGTCCGGCTGGGCCACGATAAAGACGAAGGCGATCCCGGCCAGAAACAGCGGGATAAAACTGCTGGACCAGAACTTCTGGATGCGGATGCTGCGGCTGCTCATGAAGGCGGCCGTAAAGATAATAAAGGCCAGCTTGCTCAATTCGGACGGCTGCACGGTGAAGCTGCCGAAGCCGAGCCAGCGCCGGGCCTCCGTCCCCAGGTCCTCCCCCAAACCGGTAAAGACCAGCGTCAGCAGGACGAAATTCAACAGGATTAAAAAGAGCGACCACCGCCTCAGCTTCCAGTACGGGACGTGGGAAAGGAAAAACATCCCGGCCAGGCCCAGGCCGACCCAGGTAGCCTGGCGGCGGAGAAAATAACAGGGATCGCCGCGGCT
Organism: Desulfovibrio sp.; assembly: GCA_020060545.1. Classification (GTDB taxonomy): domain Bacteria; phylum Bacillota; class Dethiobacteria; order DTU022; family DTU022; genus JAGUZX01. The sequence continues at coordinate 17,877 of JAGUZX010000094.1, forward strand.
TTCTTCCGCAATGATATAACTGGCACTGAAAACCATGACCAGGCCGATCCCCAACAGCAACAGCGTCACCAGGAGAAGCGCGTAGTCAGGGTCGCGGCGCTGTTGTTTTTTCATTCCGTAGCCCCTTTCCCGCAATCAGGCGGCCTTTTTAAGCGAGCCACCAGTTCTTTGAACCGGTTTCCCCTGGCCTCGTAGTCGGTAAACATATCCCAACTGGCGCAGGCCGGCGAGAGGAGCACCATGTCACCGGGAACGGCCCGGGCCCAGGCCGCCGCAACCGCTTCGTCGAAGCCGGCTGTCTTTTCATACGCGGTAAAACCCGCCTGTTCCACGGCCCCGGCGATCAGCTCTTTGGTCTCACCCAACAGGACCAGGTAGGACACTTCCTCTTTAATCACCCCGGCGAACTCGGTGAAATCGGCGCCCTTGTTTTTACCCCCGGCGATGAGGATTTTTCTTTTCCCGGGAAATGCGCGCAGCGCCTTGATCGACGCGCCGGGGTTGGTTCCCTTCGAATCGTTGATAAACTCCACCCCGCCGACCCGGTCCACATATTCCAGGCGGTGGGCAATCCCGCGAAAAGAACGCAGGACCCTTGCGATGGCCTGCGGATCGGCCCCCGCCGCCCACGCCGCGGCGGCGGCCGCCAGGGCGTTCTCCAGGTTGTGTTCCCCCGGCAGAGCCACCTCTTCCCGGGCGCAGAGGCGCTCCACTTCGCCCCCGGGGTTGAACAGGGCCACCCAGCCCTGATCCAGGCCGGCGCCGCGCTCCACGGGGCCCTTGTCAAACCAGAGCACCGTTCCGGCGGCCGCATCACGCAGCGAAGCGACCGCGGGATCGCCGGCATTGAGCACCGCAAAGTCACCGGCGCCCTGGTTTTCCAGGATCCTGGCCTTGGCCTGAAAATATCTCTCCAGGGTGCCGTGGTAATCGAGATGATCTTCGGCAAAGTTCAAGAAGACGGCGACCGCCGGGCGGAAGCGGCGGATATCCTCCAGCTGGAAACTGCTCAGCTCCGCCGCGATGATCCCGGAGGGGCCGATTTTCCCCACCGCTTCCACCAGCGGCACCCCGATATTCCCGGCGGCCATGACCGGCGCGAACCGGGCTTCTTCCAGCATCGCCGCGGTCAGCGCGGTGGTCGTGGTTTTGCCGTTCGTCCCGGTGATCCCGACGAGCGGCGCTTTAATAAAAGCATATGCCAGTTCGATTTCCGATAACACCGGAATTTGCAAGGCGCGGGCCCGCTGTAACAGCTTCAGCGAGGGCGGGACGCCGGGGCTCTTGATGATCAGGCTGATTTCGGGCGTAACCAGCTCCGGCGGGTTGCCCCCGGTGACAGGCTCGACGGCGGCGCACTGCCTCAGCGAGGCCAGCTCGCGCTCCAGGGCGGCGGCCGGCTTTTGATCGGTGACGATGACCC
>JAGUZX010000124.1 GCA_020060545.1 Desulfovibrio sp.
GATCCTGCACCGTGCAGGGCGCGGCAGGAGGGAGCCTCACCGGGCGGCCGGGAAACCGCGGCGGAAAGGGAACCCGCGGTGGGCCGGGGCGGGCCGGAGCCGGAAAGGCAGGCCGGAAGGACGCCGGCTGATACGGCTGTCCCGGGGCCGGAGTGGACCCGGATCCTTCTCGATGTGAAGCGAAAAGCTGCTTCCACTCACAACTACCTCAAGGCGGCGCGGTCACCGCACTGGCAGGGCGATCTCCTCGTGCTGACCTACCCCCGCGATGATTTTGCCGCGGCCAGGATTATGGAGAGCAGCCACCGCCGGTTGGTTGAGAATACGGTAAGCCTGATTTACCGCCGCTCGGTGCGGATTAAATTAACTTTTGTTGAGCCGGAGGGGAAATATCCGGCGCCGGATGATCATGGCGGTGGAGAACATCATCACGCCGCCGGCCCGGAGAGCGGCGATACGGTTATGGAGGCTGAAGATTCCTATGAATTCGGCGATGTGTTAAAGCTTTTTCCGGGCCAGGTATTTGACGTCCAGTTAAAGGAGGACTAAGCGATGGACGGCGGGATGGGTAAAATGATGAAGCAGCTGCAAAAGGTTCAGGCGCAGATGACGCAGATGCAAGAAGAGCTGGCCAAAAGGACGGTGCAGAGCTCGAGCGGAGGCGGCGCGGTCCGGGTTGAAGCCAACGGGCACAAAGAGCTGGTTTCCGTCCAGATTGATCCGGAGGTCTTAAGTGAAGACAACCGGGAGATGCTGGCGGATCTGGTCCTGGCCGCTGTAAACGAGGCGCTCAAAAGGGTGGACGAGATGGTTGCCGCGGAGATGCAGAAGTTGACCGGCGGTTTGAACCTGCCGCCCGGCCTGTTATAGTATACTTAGCAAAGGGATGCCGAGATGGTTTATCCGGAGCCGCTTGAAAAACTGATCACGGGATTTTGCCGTTTTCCGGGCATCGGTCCCAAGACGGCGCAGCGCCTCGCTTTTTATTTGCTGGACCGCCCGCGCGAAGAGGTCGCCGGTTTTGCCCGGGCTATGGTTGAAGCCAAGGATAAAATGCGTTTCTGCTCGCAGTGCGGTTGCTTTACGGAAAAAGACCCCTGCGGTTTTTGTACCGATCCGCGCCGTGAACGGGCGGTGCTCTGCGTAGTGCAGGAACCGCGCGACGTCCTGGTGCTGGAGCGCACCGGCCAGTTCCGCGGTGTCTACCATGTGCTGCACGGCGCCCTTTCGCCGCTGGACGGAATCGGGCCGGAAGAACTGCGCCTGCCGCTTCTGGCCCGGCGGATCGGTGCGGGTGGTATCGGCGAGGTTATTATCGCCACTAACCCCAACGTGGAAGGGGATGCCACCGCCGCCTATATCGCCCGTATGGTTAAGCCGCTGGGGGTAAAAGTAACACGCATCGCCTTCGGCCTCCCGGTAGGCGGCGATCTGGAATATGCCGACGATCTGACCTTAAGCCGGTCCCTGGAGGGGCGCCGGGAAATGTAGCGGCCCCACCTAACAGTGGAGCGGCGATTCGTCTTCAAAAATGTGCTCGCAGCAAACAGCCCCGTGCACGGGGGCGAGGAAATCGGCCCGCTCCAAGACGCATATTCCGTCCCGCTGGAACTTGCACTGTTCCCGGCAGGGTTGTTCCGGTTCCACTGCCATCCCTCCGTCCGACACGCCTGTTTTCATGTAGTTTTCCCCGCGCCAAAAAGGGAATCCATCATCGATGAAGAAGTTTTGTTCAATAGAAATAAGGCTTTAGCGCAGGAGGGGTTATAATTGTGATCGCGCGGCAGTTGGCGGAATTTATCTCTCAGACCGGCTATGACCATTTAGCGGAAAATATTGTAACAGCGGCGAAGAACTGCATTGTTGATTGGCTGGGGGCCACCGCCGCCGGGGCGCGGCATCCCCAGGCGGTGAAGGCGGCAACCCTGATCGACGATCACGAACGGGGTGCCGCGCTGATCGGCACCGGTAAAAAAGCGGCTCCGGTGATGGCTGCTTTTTACAACGGGGTATCCGCTCATTCGGTCGAGCTGGATGATGTGCACCGTAAAACGATGCTTCATCCCGGGGCTGTCATTATCGCCGCCGCCTGGGCCGCGGCGGAGAAAAACGGCGCCGGCGGAAAAGAGCTGATTGCCGCGGTCGTTCTCGGTTACGAGGTAGCGATCCGGGCGGCGGAAGCGGTAGGACCGTCACATTTCAAATATTGGGATCCGACGGGAACCTGCGGTATTTTCGGCGCCGCGGCGGCAGCCTCCAAGGCGCTAAGCCTGGAGCCGGAGCAGATTGTCAATGCGCTGGGCAACGCGGGAACCCAGGCCGGCGGTTTATGGGAATTCAACCGCACGCAGGCTATGAGCAAGCAGCTTCATACCGGCAAGGCGGCGATGGGCGGTTTAATGGCGGCTTTGCTGGCCGGGGAGGGTTTTACCGGCGTGGATTCGATCTTTGAAGGGCAGCAGGGGTTCCTCAAGGCCTTCTCCCGGCAGCCCCGGCCCGAGTTATTGGCAGAGGGACTGGGGGAACAATATAAAATTGGGGAGACTACATTCAAACTGTACCCTTCCGGGCGCCATACCCACGGGGGGATCGATCTGGCGCTGCGCTTGCGGGAGCGCGGGATCAAACCCCGGGAGGTCGAGCTGCTCCGGATCAAGACCTACCGGATGGCGCGCGAACTGGCGGGCAAGCCGGATCCCGATGATCCGGCGCAGGCCAAATTCAGCCTCCCGTTTTGCGTGGCCACAACCCTGGTTTATGGCCATCCCACCGTGCAGTGTTTTTGCCGGGAACGAATGGAAGAGGAGGCGGTTCGCCGCTTGATGGCTCACACCACGGTGGAGGTCGATCCGGAACTCGACCTGCTTTATCCCAACTACTGGCCAACGGTGATTGAAATTATCGACCGGAGCAGCCATATTGTGATCGAACGGACCGATTATCCCAAGGGCGACCCGGAAAATCCGGTTACCGCGGCGGAAATACAGAACAAGTTTTTAGGGCTGGCGGCGCCATGGTTTGGCGGGGAGCGCTCCGAACTGCTGCTCTCGCGCCTGGCGAATCTGGAGCGGGAAGAAAATATACGGGCCCTGATGGATTGAAAACCGCGGCGGCCCTCAAAGGTGAGCGCATGGAATTTGGAGAGGTAGCGGCCCGGCGCCGCAGCGTGCGGCGCTTTAAACCCGACCCCGTAGACAGGGAAACGGTTATAAAGCTTCTGGAATGCGCCACCAGCGCTCCCAGCGCCGGCAACGCTCAACCCTGGCGGTTCCTGGTAATCGGTGATGGGGCTATGCGTCAACAGCTGGCCCGGGCGGCTTTCAACCAAAACTGGATGGCGCAGGCGCCGCTTATAATCGTTGTCCTGGCAGACCTGGATCGGGCCGCGTCATCCTACGGGCGCCGGGGCATGGAACTATACGCCCTACAGGATACAGCCGCAGCCACACAGAATTTGCTTCTGGCCGCCGCCGATGCCGGGTTGGGGGCGTGCTGGGTAGGCGCTTTCTCCGAGGCGGACGTATCGAAGCTGCTGGGGCTGCCGGAACGCTTTCGCCCGGTCGCGATGGTGCCGCTGGGGATGCCGGCCGGAAACCCAGCCGCGAAGCCGCGCCGGCTGCCGCTGGATGAAGTGGTCTTTTTTACCGACTAGCCCGGCGCCCTTATAGTTATTTTGGAGTCCTAACCTCTGCGGCAGAGGTTTTTTTTTGCCCGCCCGCGTGTATAAATTCAAGCGCTGAGGGATACTAATAAATTTTAGTCCCGCAGCATACTAATGTGAGGAGGGAAAGTGGTGCTGAACAAAATCGGGGATCTTCTGGTTGCTTTTTCAGCGCTCTTTTTCCCCGATGGCGAAAGGCTGCCTGAACGGCAGGAAGAGGATCGCTTCAGGCTTGCCGAGCAGGCAAGGCGTGAATGGCGTGATGCCAGGCTGAGGTTTGAGCAGATCTGCGATCCCGACCTGATCGACTCCGCCATCTATGAGATTCTCGCCGCCGAGCGCAAGTATGTATCGCTGTTGAAAAAAACGCGGGATGAGAAAAGCGGGGCTGCCTCCGTGCCGGTGCTTACCGCAAGCCTGGAAAATAGCTGTACGGGAAAGGGGTAACGAATGATGTACGAGTGGGCCGATTGGAACCTGGTTGCGGCGGTTATATTCGGGCTTTTTGTCTTATATTTTCTTTCACGGATCTTCTACAAGCCGTTAAAGCTGCTTTTCAGAGCGCTCTTCCATATGGTGTTGGGAGGCGTCGCGATCATGCTTTATAACCTGGTGGGAGCGATCTGGGGCCTGAACATCGGGTTAAACCTGGCCAGCGCTTTGATCGTCGGGGTTATGGGCCTCCCGGGCTTGGGTATGCTGGCCGCTCTCCGGTATATTTTTAGCTAAGCGATTCAGGGCCGGCGTGTTTGTGACAATGGGGACGGGGCAATTTTGTCACCTTACTTCCTGTGACAATGGGGACGGGGCAATTTTGTCACCTTACTTCCGCACCGGGCTCAGCACGCTGCAATTAAAGATCCTATTATTTCTATGCTTCTTCTTCTCATCCTCCTCCTTCCTTAATGCATTATCTTCCCGGAACAGGGAAAAATCAAGAAAAGATTCGCTTTTGGCAGGGGGAGCGGTATGGAAAAAGCGGTCCGAAAAGAGCGCAGGGTGTTTATGACCGGGAACGAAGTGGTCGCCTGGGCCGCCCTGGCTGCGGGCGCCGTGCATATGTTCGGTTACCCGATCACCCCGCAGAACGAGATCATGCATTACTGGCGCCGCCTGGCCCCGGAATACGGGCGGGGTTTCCTGCAGACGGAAGACGAGCTCTCCGCGGGCTTTACCGCTATCGGTGCGATCATCGCCGGCAAGGCGGCTTTCTCCGCGACGGCCGGACCGGGAACGATTTTGTTCCAGGAACCGCTTTCCATGGCCGAAATGATGCGCCTGCCGCTTGTCCTAGTGGTCCAGCAGCGCGGCGGGCCCTCTACCGCCACGGTGATCTACTCTCAGCAGGAGGTAACCCTTGCCTGTTTCGGTGGCAACGGCGAGGGGATGCGCCTGGTTTATTCCACCGCGAGCCACCAGGAACTTTATGACTACACGATCAAGGCCTTCCATCATGCCTGGAGCTACCGTTTTCCCACCCTTGTTCTTGGTGACGGTTACCAGGCCAAGATGCGGGAGGCCTTGATCATTTATGATCCGGCTGAAAGAGGATGGGAAGCTATCCCGGCGGAACCAATCCTGGGCCCGGAAAGAATACAGGGAGGCGGCCGGCCGTTATTGCACCTGCGCAACGCTTTCAGCGTGGAGGAAGAGCTGGCCGAGGTGCTCCGGGAGCACCTGGACGATTTCGCCCGGGCCGCGCCGGAGCTCGTGGAATATGAGTTCACGGGGGAGCCGGGCGCGGAGATCCTGGTGGCTGCCCACGGCATCGTCGGGCGGGCGGCCCGGGCGGCGGTGGAAGAACTCCGGGCGGAGGGCAGGCCGGTAAACTTTTTCCGGGCGATCACCCTGCGCCCTTTTCCGGAAGAGGCGCTGCTGGAGGCGCTGCGGATAAGCGGCGGGGCGATGCTTGTGGTCGAATCGGCAGTGGGGCAGTTCGGCCGCATGGCGCGCCTGGCGGTGGCCGGTGAGCCGCTGCGCTCCTTCAAAACCCTCTACCGCCCTGGCGTGGGTATTGCCGCCGAGGAGATCAAGGAGGCGGTCCTGGCGTGAGCGAACTGTCAATGCCGCGGTGCTGGAACAGGGAGACCAAGCCGCATTCTTTTTGTCCCGGGTGCGGGCACGGGCTGGTGCTGAAGGCGCTGGGCATGGCCGTCGACGAACTGGAGCTGGCGGAGCAAGTGACTTTTGCCTGCGATATCGGCTGCTCGCTTTTAGCCTGGAACTTTTTCAACTTCCCTTCGCTGCAGACCCATCACGGCAGGACCATTCCGGTCATGGTCGGACTGAAAAAGGCTGATTCAAAACGGGTGGCCGTAGCTTACATGGGAGACGGAGGGGGCTATTCAATCGGGTTGCAGCACCTGGTCAGCACGGCCGTGCGGGACGACCCGGTCACCGTTATCTTAGTCAACAATACCGTTTATGCCATGACCGGCGGGCAGATGGCGCCGACGACCCTGCCCGGCCAGAAAACCGAGACTACTCCCTTCGGCCGTGACGAAGCCGAGACCGGCTTCCCGTTAAAGGGGCCGGAGCTGCTGGCGGGGGTGGTTCACCCCGAAGCTTATCTTGCCCGGGGAACCGTGGCCCAGGTGCTCCGGTTGAAGAAGACGATCCAAAAAGGGCTGGAAACACAGCGGAAAGGTCATTTTGCATTCATCGAGGCGCTCTCCACCTGCCCGACAAACTGGCGCACCAACGCGGCGGCGACCTGGTCGTTTTTGGAGCGGGAGATGAGCGATTATTACCAGACTGCGGAGATTCCGCACTAAAATTACACTCCGGGAGGATGGCAATGCGGCATTGGAAAGTGGTTGCCGCCGGGGAGGGAGGGCAGGGGGTCCAGGCGATGGCCGAGACCCTGGCTCTGGCGGCGTACCGGGCCGGGCTCAACGCGCTCTATATCCCCAATTTTGGCATCGAGCAGCGGGGCGGTGTTTCGCTGGCTCTGGTGCAGGTCTCCGAACGGGCGATCGGCGCGCCGAAGTTCCGCACTGCCAGCCTGGTCGTGGCTTTGAGCCCCCGTTCACTGGAGCGCACCGCCGGGTACCTGGGGCCAGAAACGGTGATCCTTTACGACAGCTCCCTGGTGGACGCCCCCCGTATCTCAGACCGGGTGGTAGGGCTTCAGTCTTACGACACCATCGCCCCGGAGGCTTTTGCCGAGCGGATCAGCTACCACGATCAGCGGATGCCTGTGCGTGCGGCCGGAAGAGGCATGGTGGCGCTGCCGGCTTCGGACCTGGCCCGGCAGAGACTTCACCCGCGGGTTTTCAATATGATTATCCTGGGGGCGGTCGTCTCCTTAACCGGGGTTGTGGAGTTGGGCGCGGTGAAAGGCGCGTTGGAAGAAAAGTTAAACCGCCGTTTCAGGCAGGATCCGCAGCTGAAGGAGCATAATTTCCAGGCCCTGGAGCTGGGCTACGCCCGGATTAAGGAAACCATGGCCGTTTAACTTATGCAAGCAGGAGGCGCGCAATGGTTAAAACGTTCTCCCGCGTGGAAACCAGGGGGAAAAAAGCGCTTTTTGCCGTCTCCCCCGACCTTTGCAAAGGGTGCGGGCTGTGCATCGAAAAGTGCCCTTCCCAGGTGCTGGACTGGTCGACCCAAATCGGCGTTTACGGCACGCCGGTTATCGAACCGAAGCGGATGGAGCGCTGCACCGGTTGCAAACTGTGCGCCTTCCTTTGCCCGGATGCGGCGATCGACGTAATCAGGGAAGAAATAGAAAAGAGGCCGCCATCGCCCGATCCGGAGGAAGGGAAACACAACGGTGCTGCAGAATAATAAAGTCAAGCGCTTTCCCCGGATCCGGGACGGCTACTGAAGCACCTTTTGCATTGCCCCGATCACGACCGCCGGCAGGTGGGCGCAGTCTTCGGTGGGCAAGTATGACGCGGCGCTGGCGTCAAAGAGGATGTTTGCGGAGGCGGGGAGTTCCTCATCGCCCGGCCAGAGGATAAATTGCAGCGGGACCCGCGGCAGGGCCGGGATGACCATGCCAACACCGCTGCCGGAGGCACGGTGCCCGCCCAAGGCCGAAGCGCCCCTGGTAAAAGATTCCGGATCACCGCTGAAGGCTTTCAAGAAAGGGGCCACCGCCCGGCGCTGGAACGGGTCCATGTAAATGGCGCCGCCCGGCAGGTGGCGGAAAGTGACCCAATGACCGGCCACGGGGCTCCCGTCAGCGGTAACCAGGTAATGGAGCATGATTATGGAAAGATAAAGAGAGGCCGCCGCGCCGCCGGCGCCGGTAATTTGGCCTCCGGGAAACTGCACCGTGTAAGTTTCGTTTAAAAAGGGAAGCTTGAAGCAGCGCGCCGCTGCATCGAATGAAACGCCCGCCCTTGCAGCGGCTTCCGCCGGCTCCAGGGTGGCCAGCTGAGCCACCGCCCGTTCAAAGGTGACGGCGAGGTTGAAAAAGCTGCGTTTTTCTTGAATTTATAATCACCTCCGGATCGTAAGGCTTATCCAAAGTGATCATACCATAATTACCGCTGTACGATAAGGACGGCGAAGGAGAAGTGAGTTGGCCGGAAATGGTTACCTGGTCAGTGCCTGCCTGCTCGGTTTATGCACCCGCTACGACTGCGCTCACAACCGGGACAAAGGGGTGCTGGAGTTCTTAACCGCGCACAGTTTTATCCCGGTCTGCCCGGAGCAGTTGGGCGGGCTGCCGACGCCGCGCGATGCGGCGGAAATCAGGGGCGGAGACGGTGCGGCGGTTTTAAACGGGAGTGCGGCCGTGATCAGCGCTGGCGGCTTTGATTTAACCCCTTTATTTATCCGCGGCGCGGAGCAGGTCCTCCTGCTGGCCCGGCTGGCAAAGGTAAGCGGCGCCGTATTAAAATCGGGCAGCCCTTCCTGCGGCCTGGGCCGGATCCGCGACGGCACTTTCCGGGGCGGTTACCGGGAAGGTGACGGTGTTACCGCGGCTTTGCTTAAACGCCACCGGATCCCGGTTTACAGCGAACGCTCCCTCCCTATGTGACAAATGGGGACGGGGCAATTTTGTCACATTCTTTTGCAATCAAAACCTTTCCTATAATCAGCTCTTCCAGGCTTTTTTAGACAAATCAAGATTGCCCCGGAGCATCTCCCCGGGGCACTTCGGATGCCCGTTCAAGAGGCGCCGCCGCAAAGAGAGCGGCTTGCGATCAATCTCTTAGCTTTCCTTGATTTGCACGGTTCGGCTCTTCAGCTCGTCTACTTTGGGCATCACAATACGCAGCACGCCGGCTTTGTAACCGGCCTCAACCAGGTCTGATTTAATGGGCACCGGCAGTTTAAAGCTGCGGTAGAATTTGCCGGCACTACGCTCCTGCCATAAAAGTTCCCCTTCGAAATGCTGCGCTTTGACTTCACCGGACAGGGTCAAGGAGTCGGCGGTGGCGGTCACCTCGACATCTTGTAGATCCGCACCTGGCAGGTTAACGACGGCGATCAGACTGCCGTCAGTTGCATATAGGTCCACAGGGGGGAATACCTCCTGGGAGCCGGTGGGCCAGCTGCGGAAAAAAGCATCCGCAAAAACCTGATCAATACCCGCCCGGATTCGATCCATTTCTGAAGCCCTGTTCCTCCTTACCAGATCGTGCATTAGTATCCCTCCTCCATATATTAGGGTAATATTAGCACTCTATGTGCAAGAGTGCTAATTTAATTATGCAAGGGTTTTTTATCCCTGGCAAGGGTAAATATAAGTTATATCAGGCGATTTTGGGTTGAGATAAGCAAATATTTGGAATGCGAATCATCGGCCTCATTCTTATTGCCAATTTCTATATTTAATGCTAATTATGCCTTCTTTTTAAAAGAGCAATTGATACTATACCTTTAACGGAATGGTTTTCGATTTGATAATATTTAGTGGACGATGGGAATTTAGACTGTTACATAAAGGTGACAAAATTGCCTCCCCATTGTCACAAAGGTGACAAATTTGCCCCGTCCCCAATTGTCACAGTTTCTCCAGGAACAGGGCTATGGCCCGGTTCACCGTCGCGGGTGCTTCCAGCATCGCCATATGGCCGGCCCCTTCCACCTCCACCAGTTCTCCCCGGGGGAGGTGCTCTTTCAAGTAGCGGCTGTATTTAACCGGCGTCAGCCGATCCGCGGTGCCGCAGATGATCAGGGACGGCAGGGTAATTGAGGGCAGTTCCGCCATGATGTCAAAGTTGTCGCAGGCGGTGAAATCGGCCCAGAAAACGCCCGCCGGGGTGGCCGCCATTTCGGCCCGTCCTTTTTCCAACAGGCCGGGTGAAGCCTCTGTGCCGTAGAGGAAAGCATCCATTGCCGGGGGGACCCGGCCGTCGCGGAAACTGTCCAGGATCGCCGGCGCCACCCGCAGCCGCCCTCCCGTCCCCACCAGGATCAGCCCGGCCAGTTCACCGGGGTAGCGCAGCGCGTAATCGAGGGCGATCGCCCCGCCCATGGAATGGCCCGCCAGGACAAAAGGCCGCAGCCCCAGGGCGGTGCTGAAATTACGCACCCAGTCTGTGTAGGGGGCGATTCTTTCCGCAGGCCGGCCCTCCGAACGGCCGTGCCCGGGCAGGTCGACGGCCAGGGGGTTGGCAATAACACCCAACTGTTCCAGCTGGAAGAGCCAGTGGCGGTGATTGCCGCCGGACCCGTGGCAGAAAACCACGGGCAACCCTGTTTTGCCTGCATCACCCGCATAAAAATATTTTTCCCCGTGCAGTTCGATTATAGGCAATATTACCGCCCCCTTTGGTTTTGAGCGTTACTCGGGCATTCGGAAGGCAGGGTTCAGAATTTAAGAATACCCCGAATATTGCGGCCATTTATTTACAAACCGCTTGTAAAAGAAGTTTGTCCGGCAATATCTCCGTATCCCGTTCTCAAATCCCGGCCCCTGATTTTATTAATACTTCGGTTACGGGCGGGTCAAATCCTGCCTGGCCGCCGCGACCGTATCTGCTGGCGTTCCTCCAGCCACTTAAACGGCGCTTTTCCCGGCGGCGTGACGGCGTGGGAAGCTTGTTGACACCGCAAGGGGGGTTTGTTATGATATTTTCAATACCCGAAGGGCGTCATACAGGGGGGAGAAGAGTGCCGGCTGAAAAATTCACCGGGGAAGGGTTGACCTTTGATGATGTGCTGCTGATCCCGGCCAAATCGAGGGTTCTGCCCCGCGATGTAGATGTTTCGACGCGGATTTCGCGCCGGATCAAGTTAAACCTTCCTCTGATCTCGGCGGGAATGGATACCGTCACCGAATCGCGCATGGCCATCGCCATGGCCCGCGAAGGGGGGATTGGGGTAATTCACCGCAACATGCCTCTGGAGAAGCAGGCTGAAGAGGTGGACAAGGTCAAGCGCTCCGAGCACGGTGTGATTACCAACCCTTTCCGCCTTTCCCCGGAACATGCCGTAAACGATGCCGCCGCCCTGATGGAGCGCTACCGGATTTCCGGCGTGCCGATAACCGTAGGTGAGCGCCTGGTGGGGATTATCACCAACCGCGACCTGCGGTTTGAAGACGACTATACCAGGCCCATCGGGGATGTCATGACCAGGGAAGGGCTTGTGACCGCGCCGGAAGGGACCACCCTCAAGGAAGCGCAGGAGATTTTACGGCGCCACAAAGTGGAGAAGCTGCCCATTGTCGATGGGCAATTCAATTTAAAGGGCCTGATCACGATTAAAGATATTGAAAAGGCCATTCAGTACCCGCGTTCCTCTAAAGACGACGCGGGCCGCCTGCTCGCCGCGGCCGCGGTCGGAGTGGGCGGCGAGGCCTTGGCCAGGGCGGAAGCGCTCGTTGCCGCCGGGGTGGATTTGATCGTGGTCGATTCCGCGCACGGGCATGCCCAACCGGTGATCGATACAGTTAAAAGTTTAAAGAAGCGTTTTCCCGACCTGCAGGTAGTGGCCGGTAATGTGGCCACCGCGGAAGGGACCCGCGATTTAATCAAGGCCGGCGCCGACGCGGTCAAGGTCGGCGTGGGCCCCGGTTCAATCTGTACCACCCGGGTCATCGCCGGGATCGGTGTGCCCCAGGTTTCCGCGATCTTTGAATCGGCCAGGGTGGGCCGCGAACAGGAAGTCCCGATTATCGCCGACGGCGGGATTAAGTTTTCGGGGGACATTACCAAGGCCATTGCGGCGGGGGCGAGCGTGGTCATGATCGGCAGCCTTTTTGCCGGAACGGAGGAAAGCCCGGGCGAATTTGAGATTTACCAGGGCCGCAGCTACAAGGTTTACCGCGGCATGGGCTCCCTGGGGGCGATGAAAGAAGGGGGGCGCGACCGCTACTTCCAGGAACAAGATCAAAAACTGGTTCCCGAAGGAATCGAGGGGCGTGTGCCCTTCCGCGGCACGGTCGGAGATATGGTTTTCCAGCTGATCGGAGGATTAAGGGCCGGCATGGGGTATTGCGGCGTAAAAAACATTGAAGAGCTGCAGCAGAAAACCCGGTTTATCCGGATCACCGGGGCCGGTCTGAAGGAGAGCCACCCCCACAGCGTCCAGATTACAAAAGAGGCGCCGAACTACAGTTTCTAACCTTCCCCCGGGATTTTACAACCAACCGCAGGAAGAGGGCGCCTGCGGTTTTTTAAGCATGTTGACGCCGCCGCCGCGGGCGATAGGCACTGGATGGGCCAGCCCGCCTTGTCCCCCTGGCCGAGGCGGTGGGACAGGTGGCGGCGCAGCCGGTGACCCCTTTCCCTCCCGGGGTGCCGGTGCTTTACCCGGGCGAGGAAATTTCCCCGGAAATAGCGTCAAGGCTTACGGAAGACTTGCGGCGGGAGATTCTGTTCCAGGACCTCAAACCGGCTTGCCGACCTCTGATTTCGATTGTTGATTAAAGTGCGATTGGCGGCGGCTGTTTCAACCCGGAGCATTGAGCTACCGGTTTAGAGCAGATTATGTTTAAAGGAAGACCCGATCTTAAAAGGCAGGGTGCAATCGATGGGTAAAATATTTTGCCTGATCGGCAAAAGCAGTACCGGGAAAGACACCATTTTAAAGGCGCTGCAAGAAGACAAAGAACTGCCGTTAAAGCCGGTGATCCCGTATACGACCCGGCCGAAAAGAGACCAAGAAATAGATGGAGTGGAATACTTTTTTATTGATCAGCCAACCCTGGAGGCATTTGAAAGGGCGCGGGCTATATTTGAAAAAAGAGCATACCATACCGCCAACGGCACCTGGATTTATTGCACTGTAGATGACGGGCAGATTGATCTGGCCAAAGGCCACTATATCTTAATCGGCACCCTGGAAGCGTTTAAAAATCTGCAGCGCTGTTTTGGCGCCGGCAATGTTATACCTTTCTATATCACCCTCGACGACGGCCTCAGGTTGGAGCGGGCCCTCCAAAGAGAGAAGCGGCAGTTGAATCCAAACTACGACGAACTGTGCCGGAGGTTTATCGCCGACAGCGCTGACTTCAGCCGGGCCAACCTGGAGGCGTGCGGCATCGGCAAGCATTATTACAACGATGACCTCGAAAAATGTATCGCTGAAATTAAAAACGACCTGCGGCAATATCTCTCCACCGGTTAGGCCATGAAGAGAGCTCCGGCCTTGCCTTATTGTACAGGAGTTCCATTTTGGTGTATAATTAAGCATAAGCGTTGCAGCGGTGACCTGTGGTGATCACTTATTCTTAACGAAGAGGATTATAAGCATGAGCTTTAAGGAGCTGTTAGGGCAGGCCGAACTGCGGCGGGCGCTGGCGCGGGAGCTTTGCGACGGCACGATCAGCCATGCCGTGCTCCTCACGGGTCCCGCCGGGAGCGGCAAAAAAGCTTGGGGCGGCGCCCTGGCCCAGGCGCTGCTTTGTTCCGGGCGTCAGGGGGCGGAGCCCTGTGCGGAGTGCCTTTCCTGCAGGCAGTTTAAGTCGGGGAACCATCCTTATTTTATGGAGCTAAAACCCCAGGGACGCTGGTTGAAAATAGAACAAATCCGCGCCGCCAGAAGCCGTTTTTACCTCGACGGGGATATCCGGGTTTGCCTGATCCACCAGGCGGAACGCATGACCGCGGAAGCCTGCTCTTCTCTGCTCAAAACCCTGGAGGATCCGCCGCCCGGGCTTTATTTGATCCTGCTTACAGAGCACCCCCGGCGGCTCTTCAGTACCATCGTTTCCCGCTGCCGCCGTTTTTCGCTGCAGCCCTTGAGCCGCCCGGAGATTTTGGATATATTAAGGCAGAGGGGCGGGCATAACGTGGAGAAGGAAGCCCTGGCCTCCCGTCTCTGCGGCGGCCTGCCGGGGCCGGCCCTGGAGTTGGCGGAAGACCCCGCTTTCGAACGGCGCCTGCAGGAGGCGGCCAGCCTGGCGCACGGGCTTGCCTTCCGGCCGGTTTCACCCCGGGAGCTTTTAAGCCGGGCGGCGGCGCTGGCGGAGCGGAAAGACCTCGTTTCTTGCCTGGAGTTGGTCTACCTGTTTTACCGCGACGGCTTAATCTCGCTGCTTTGCGGCGGCGAAGCGCTGCTGGTTAACCCGGACCATGCCCGCTACTGGACGCAAGGCAGACCCTCTTCCTGCCTGGAGCAGGCTATGGAGGTGGTCGATACGGCGCTCAGGGAGATCCTTAACACGAATGCCAACAGGCGCCTGGTTATGGAGGGGATGTTGATTACGCTGCAAAGGAGGTTTGTCCAATGCCCAGGGTAATCGGGGTTCGCTTCCGCCGGGCCGGCAAAACCTATTGTTTCGACCCCGGCTCTTACAATGTTCAGGCCGGGGATAAGGTAATCGTGGAAACCGCACGGGGACAGGAAATGGGCCACGTGGTCTCCGGTGAAAAAGAGGTGGCGGAAACCGAATTGGTTTCACCCTTGAAAAAAGTAATCCGCCCGGCCTCAGCCGCCGACTGCCGCCAGGCCTCGGAAAATAAGGCCAAGGAAGCGGAGGCCTTTCAAAAATGCCAGGCCCAAATTGCGCACCGCGGTTTAAATATGAAACTGGTCGGTGTGGAGTATACTTTTGACCGAAGTAAAATCATCTTCTATTTTACATCGGAAGAACGGGTTGATTTCAGGGACCTGGTAAAAGACCTGGCCGCTGCATTTAAAACGAGGATAGAGCTTCGCCAAATCGGTGTCCGGGATGAAGCCAAGCTTAAAGGCGGCATCGGCCCTTGCGGGCGCAGCTTTTGTTGTGCCAGTTTCCTGGAAGAATTTGAGCCTGTTTCGATCCGCATGGCCAAAGGCCAGAACCTTTCCCTTAACCCGACGAAGATTTCCGGAGTTTGCGGGCGCCTGATGTGCTGCCTGCGCTTTGAAAAAAGCGCCTATGAGGAAGCGCGTGAGGACCTTCCCGCGGCCGGGGATAAAGTGATCACCCCTGACGGCGAGGGGCAGGTGATTGTGGTCGATCAGGCGAAGCGGGTGGTACATGTTAAGCTCCTGGAGTCAGGTTGTGCAAGGGAATTTCCTCCTGAAGAAGTGGGCCGGCCTTAAAAAGCGTTGCGTATTCAGAATTCGATATATTACGAGACGATAAACTGTTCTTGTTCTGACTCCTGACTCCTGAGTTATAAAAAAAGCTGCTGGGATATGTTTCATATCCCAGCAGTCGACGTTTTTGAAGGCCGGAATGTTTACGAACTTTTTAAAACTGGGCTTAGTCGGCAGCCATCTGCTTGATACATTCCCGGCAAACGATCCGGCTGCTGTAATGCTTGACATTGTCGGCATTGCCGCAGAAAATACAGGCCGGCTCGTATTTCTTCAAAATAATTTTTTCCCCGTCTACATAAATTTCCAGCGCATCCTTAACCTCGATCCCCAAGGTCCGCCTTAACTCGATAGGGATGACAACCCTTCCTAGTTCATCTACCTTCCGCACGATACCTGTTGATTTCAAAAACAATTCCTCCTTTTCTACAATTTACGACAAAATATTTATTTTTATTATACCAGTAATTGACATGGCAAGTCAACATTTTTTTTCCCAAAAAAGTAAGACGTGCAATTAATTGAGTGCCGCCCGGCAACCTTGACACCAAAGCCTGGTCTGGTATAATAGCTTCACCTGGCAGATCCGGCAAGGGAGGTTTGAACAATCAGCACGGGCAAGACCTTCTACATAACCACACCCATTTATTACCCGAGCAACAAACTGCATATCGGGAACTCTTACACCACTGTGGCGGCTGACGCCGCAGCCCGTTTTAAGCGGCTGACCGGCTACCGGGTCTGGTTTCTTACCGGCACCGATGAGCACGGCCAAAAAATTCAGCGCCAGGCCGAAGCGGCGGGGAAACAACCCCGCGAGTTTGTGGACGAAATCGTGGCCTGGATCAAAGAACTCTGGCGGGAGCTGGACATCAGTTACGATGATTTCATCCGGACCACGGAACCGAGGCATACCGAAAAAGTGGCCCGGATCTTTTCCCGTTTTTATGAACAGGGCGATATCTACAAGGGTAAGTATGAAGGTTGGTACTGCACCCCCTGTGAAGCTTACTGGCAGGAGCGGGAACTACGGGAAGATAGTTGTCCCGACTGCGGGCGCAAGGTTGAACTGATTGCCGAAGAGGCGTATTTTTTCCGGATGTCCCACTACGCCCGGCGGCTGTTGGACCACATTGAAGCCCACCCGGAGTTTATCCAGCCGGTTTCCCGGAAGAATGAGATGGTCAACAATTTTCTTAAGCCGGGGCTGGAAGACCTGTGCGTTTCGCGCACTTCTTTCCGCTGGGGCATTCCCGTTCCTTTCGACCCGGATCATGTGATCTACGTCTGGCTGGACGCCCTGAGCAACTACATCACCGCCCTGGACTACGGCGAGGACGGGGGAAAATTTGACCTTTTCTGGCCTGCGGACATCCAACTGATCGGGAAGGATATCCTCCGTTTTCATACCATCTATTGGCCGATTTTTCTGATGGCCCTGGGGCTTCCCCTGCCGCGCACGGTTTTCGGGCACGGGTGGCTCATGCTCGAAGACGGCAAGATGTCAAAATCCAAAGGCAACGTGGTCGATCCCCGCCGTCTGGCAGCGCGCTACGGGCCGGACGCGGTGCGTTATTTTCTCTTGCGCGAAATTCCCTTCGGCCAGGACGGGGTATTCAGCCTGGAAGCGCTGGTCAGGCGCATCAATACGGACCTGGCCAATGACCTGGGGAATCTGGTCAGCCGCACCGTGACCATGGTGGAGCGGTATTACAACGGCGTTTTGCCGGCGCCCGCCGGCGAGGCTGGGCCCGCCGATGGCGCGCTGCGTTCGCTGGCCCTGGAAACCCCATCCGCGATGGAAGCGCTGATGGACGAAATGAAAATCAGCGACGCCCTGGCCTTACTGTGGAAGCTGGTGCGGCGCGGCAACAAATATATTGATGAGAACAGCCCGTGGGAGCTGGCGAAAGACCCGGCCCTGCAGGAGAGGCTTGCCACGGTGCTCTATAACCTGGTGGAGAGCATCAGGTTTATCGCCGTTTTGCTGGGGCCCTTTATGCCGCGCACCCCGCTGCGGATTTGGAACCAGATCGGGCTGGTGAGCCGGCCGGAATACCAGGGCTGGGACAGCCTCCGGCAGTGGGGCGGGATTAAGCCCGGGGTGACGGTCAGGCGGGGTGACGACCTTTTCCCCCGGCTGAACCTGGCGCTGGAACTGCACCGGGCCCGGGGCAAAGATCCTGCGCCGCCGGCAGAGCGAGGGCAGGAAGAGGCCGGTATAATTACCCTGCAGCAGTTCCAGCAGGTCGATCTGCGGGTGGCGGAGATTGTCGCGGCCGCGCCTGTAGCGGGAGCGGATAAATTGCTCCAGGTAACCGTGGACCTGGGCCCGGACGGGGAGCGCCGGGTTGTGGCCGGCATTGCGCAGTATTACCGGCCGGAGGAGTTGGTTGGGCGGCAAGTCCTGTTTGTGGCCAACCTCAAACCGGTCAAGCTGCGCGGCATCCTTTCCCAGGGGATGCTCCTGGCCGCCGATGACGGTCAGGGACGGTTGGCCCTCACCACGCTGGATCAGCCTATCGCTTCCGGAAGCAAGGTTCGCTAGATGTCCCTGCTGGTCGACACCCATGCCCATCTCGATTTTCCCGAGTTTGCCGCAGATTTGGCGGAGGTCCTTAAAAAAGCCCGCCAGGCCGGGGTCGGCGCCATTATCAATGTCGGGACCGGCGAGCGCAGCTCCCGCCAGGTGGTATCACTTAGCGACCGCGATCCCTGTTTGTGGGCCGCCGTAGGCGTCCATCCCCATTATGCGGGCCGGGTTTCTCCCGGTTACCGCCGGGAGTTGGCTGAACTGGCCGCTCACCCGCGCGTCGTGGCGATCGGGGAGACCGGCCTCGACTATTACCGCAACTTCTCTTCACCGGCGGACCAGGAGGAAGTCTTCCGTTACCATTTAAGCCTGGCTGCGGAAACGGGTAAGCCGGTCATTATTCACAGCCGTAACGCCTACGACGAAACCTTAAAAATTCTGCGGGAATTTGCGCTTCCGCCGCGCCCCGGGGTGATGCATTGTTTTTCCGGCGGCCGTGTCCAGGCCCGCGCCTTTTTGGAGCTGGGGTTTTACCTTTCCGTGGCCGGTCCGGTTACTTACCCCCGCTCGCATGAACTGCGGGAAATCTTGAAGGAGATTCCCGGCGACCGCCTCCTGCTGGAAACTGATGCCCCGTATCTTTCTCCGCAACCTTATCGCGGCCTGCGCAATGAGCCGGCATTTATCAAGGCTACCTATGAAAGGGTGGCCCTGGCCCTGGAAACGGATTTCGAACGGCTGGCGGAACAGGTCCGGGCTAACTCCGCTTGCCTTTTTGCCGGTACCGTTATCCTTTGAGCGGGAAAGGCATATACTAGCTCAGATGGATAGAAAAAAGAGAGCCATCCATTGGAAGAGGGGGAGACAAATGCCCATTTTCCGCTTGCCCGGCAGGAGAATCGGTGTGGTTGTCCTTTGCCTCCTGGCCGTGGCCGCGGTGCACGGTGGAATAGCAAGCTTGCCTGGCCCCGATCCGGCCGGCGCCCCTACCTCCGGGAGCTCCGTCTGCTTGCCTGTATATGATGAGGAGTTGCTGTTGCAGGTAGAGCTCAAAGAGGGGCTCCTGGCTTTACCGGTGCCGCAGGAGAAACCGACCGCTTCCCAGCAGGTGCTGGCAGACCGGGGGGAGCGATTAGCCCCCGTTTTACAAGGGCTTGCTTCTTGGTATGGCGGAAGCGACGGCTTTGACGGGCTGCCCACGGCCAGCGGCGAAATCTTCAATGCAGCGGACCTGACGGCGGCCCACCGCACCCTTCATTTCGGCACCCGGGTCCGGGTCACCTACCTGCGCACCGGGAAAAGCGTTGTCGTTCGCATCAATGACCGCGGCCCGTTTACCGGGGGGCGGATCATCGACCTTTCCCGGGCTGCGGCGGAGGCGATCGGTCTCCTGGCAGACGGCGTCGGGCTGGTCGAACTGGAGATCCTTGACTAAAACCACACAAAACAGTAAAAGGGCTCCCCGGGCAGCGTCCCGGGGAGCTTTTTTACCGGCACCGTTTCCGGCGCGCCTTTAAAAATTTGCCGTCTCCCGGCCAAAAGACCGGGCCAACGGGGATATCGATTCTGCCCTTGCAAAAAGTTAACCAAGCAGGCCCTGCAGCTTCATGGCCAGGGACATATCGCCTTTTACTTTCAGTTTCCCGGCCATAAAGGCGGAGGTGGGGTTCAGCTTCCCCTCCAGCATGTTTGCAAAATCGTCGCCGGCCATGCTGATCGTAATGTTTGGGTTGTCGTGGGCGGCGTTTTCCAAGACGGCGCTGCCTTCCGTTACCTTGATGTGAAAGATGCCTCCGTTATCGCCGGAAAGGTCAAACTGGTATACCGCATTAACGCTTTTCATCTTGGCCGGATCCACCCCCTCCAGCTTGGAGCGCAGATTCCCTAAAATCTCCTGGTAAGTGGCCATTGTAGCGCAATCCTCCTTAGAATTAGATTGATTTTTGTTAAAAACCGCTTTCATCTTTAGTTAAACCCTTTTATTTAATTGTTATGTATCCTCCTTTCAAAATAGAATTGCTTAACGATGTTAATTGTTACACATGTCAAGCTTTATTATAAAACAAGATTCAGTTTGTGTCATTATATATATTTTTCACCCTTTCACCCTCTCTTTGGCTGAACCGGTGCAGCCCTCAGCGCCCGGGCTGATGAAACCGCCGATCTCCTGGCAGCGGTAGCGTTGTTTGACACAGCTTGCCGGCCGGAGTAGAATAGTAAGGTAAGCCGCAGGAAAGGAGATGCACGCCGTTTTTTTACTGCAAAGCTTTCGCCCGGCGCGCTACCCGAAGACGGCGGGCTTCCGGGAAATCGCCGGCCTGACGTCGTCTTTTTTTAAAAAGTATCCCTTGATTGGGTGGTTGATCGCCGTCCTTGCCCTGGCCGGCATTCTTTATCTATACGGGGCTCACCCGTTCGCTGTTTTTGTGGATGGCGAACCGTTTGGAGAGGGACGTTCCTTCAGCAGGACGGTGGACGAAGCGCTGGCGGAGATGGGGTTTGTCCTGCACCCGGAAGACCGGGTTTACCCGGAACCGGCAGCGGTCTTAACAAGGCATGCCAGGATCGATATCCAGCGCGCTTTTCCCGTGCACGTGATTGCGGACGGTAAAATCGCAATCATCTGGACCGCCGCCGTGGCGGTGGCGGATTTTCTAGAGAAAAAGGGATTTGCCCCCGGTCCTTATGACCGCATCGAACCGCCTGGTCTGGAAAAGGTCTATCCGCTGGCGGAAATCAGGATTGTGCGCGTGACGAAGGCATATGAAACCAGGCAAAGTGAGCTCCCGTTTGCGGAAGTAAACCGGGAAAACCCGCTCGTGGACCGCGGCCTTTCCAGTGTGATCAGCCCGGGGCGGCCGGGGCTGCGGGAGGAACTGCTGGAGATCACCTTTGAAGACGGGCGGGAGATCTGCAGGGAGGTTGTGGATGCGGTCGTCCTGGCGAACCCGGAAAA
The DNA here is from genome assembly GCA_020060545.1 of Desulfovibrio sp. Classification (GTDB taxonomy): domain Bacteria; phylum Bacillota; class Dethiobacteria; order DTU022; family DTU022; genus JAGUZX01. The sequence goes on from JAGUZX010000124.1 coordinate 20,584, forward strand.
CCGGGTTGTCGAATACGGCTCCAATACCAGGCTGGCAAGAGAAGGGCTGGTGCTGGAGTTCGACCGGGTGCTGATCATGACCGCTACCGCCTATTGCCCCGGCACTCCCGGGTCCGGGTGTCCCGTTATCAACGACCAGGGGCATACTTATTGCACCCACTCCGAAAACGACGGTTTCACTTTTACCGGCAAACGGGCCGTGCAGGGGCTCGGGACGCTGTTTTCACCGCATCTTGTCGCGGTTGATCCCAAGGTCATTCCTCTTCACAGCCTGCTTTACATCGAGGAGATTCCGGGAATCGGTAAAATCGGCTTTGCCTTGGCCGAAGATATCGGCGGAGCGATTAAGGGAAACATAATCGACCTTCTCTATGACCGGCACAGTGACGTGGTTAAATTTGGTTTGAGGAGAGGGGTCAGGGTTTACGTTCTAAAACGCTAACCGGCGGGGTGTTGTTGATGCCTGATTTGCCGAACATGGCCTCCCCCCGGGAGGTCGCGCTGCTGCTGGAGCGCTTCGGGTTGAAGCCGCTGCCGGGCAGAGGCCAAAATTTTTTAATCGACGGCAATGTGGTGCAAAAGATTGCAGCCGCCCTGGAGGTTAAGCGCGGGGAGGCCGTGGTTGAAGTCGGGCCGGGTTTGGGTGCGCTGACCCAGGCCCTGGCCGGCCTTGATGCGCGCATCCTGGCCCTTGAATTAGACCGGGGGTTGGTCCGCCTGCTCCAGGAACTGATGAAACCGCTTGCCGCGGTGACGGTAGTCCAGGGTGATGCGCTCCAGGTGGATTGGCGAGCGCTTTGCCGGAGTTATTTCGGGGCGGTTACAGCGGTAAAGCTTGTGTCAAACCTCCCGTACAATATTTCATCCCCCTTTATGTACGCCCTCTTAAAACAAAATTTTCCTTTCAGCCGGGCCGTCCTGATGTTTCAGAAAGAAGTGGCCGAAAGAATTGTCGCCCCGCCCGGGGACGGCAGTTACGGGGGCCTCTCGGTACTCTGCCAGTACTATGCCGCGGGGAAGATTCTGTTTAAAGTCTCCTCCCGTGTGTTTTGGCCCCGGCCCGGAGTCGAATCGGCGGTAATGCTTTTAACGCCGCGAGAGAAGGCTTTAAGCGCGGGCGAAGAGGCTTTTTTCTGGCGGGTCGTACAGGGTTCTTTTCAGCAGCGCCGGAAAACGCTGCTGAACAGCCTGATCAAAGTATTTTCCTGGCCCAGGGAAACTGCTGCCGGGCTGTTGCGGCAGGCTTTGATTGAGCCATCCGCACGGCCGGAAACCCTCTCTGTGTACGAATTTGCAAAGCTTTCGCGGATCCTTTATAATTATGACAGAAATAGCGATTGAAAGGTCGTACAACCCATGTTCTTTTACAGCCCGACCAAAGGCGAGCTTCCTTTTGCGGCTGTTTTTCAGGACCTGGTTGAGTATACCAATCAAAACCCTGAAGACAAGTATAAGCTGATCATCGGGACCGATTCGCACGCCTTTTTGAATGAAAGCGTTGTCTTCGTCACCGCCGTGGTGATCCACAGGGTCGGCAAAGGCGGGCGTTATTATTACAATAAGCAGAAAACCCGCTATATGGAAAGCCTGCGCCAGCGCATCTATTATGAAACTTTTTTAAGCCTGGAAGCGGCCACGCGCCTGACTGAAAAGCTCGCCGAAAACGGGCAAGATGAATTAAACGTGGAGATTCATATCGATGTCGGAGAAAAGGGAGAAACGCGCGACATGATTAAAGAAGTTGTCGGCATGGTCATCGGCAGCGGCTACGATGCCCGGATCAAGCCGGATTCATTTGGCGCTACTACCGTTGCCGACCGGTATACCCGTTAAGGCGAAGGGCAGGAAGCGCACATCCGAGGCAGCAAGGCCGATAGATACGCTGTAATAAAAATATTTACTTTTGTTATCGCCATTTCTGGCCGGGTTTTACCGTTATTTCCTCTATCCTTGACAAATTGTCCGATATTATGTTAAAATTAACGTAGATCATTCATAAGGTGGTTTACAATGGTGGCAAAAGACGTGCTTTGCGAAATCCGTAAAAAGCTTGAGCCCCATGTCGGAGAAAAAATAAAATTAAGAGCGAATCGCGGCCGGCGCAAAACCTATGAAAAAGAGGGAATCCTGGAAAGCACCTATCCCTCTATTTTTGTGGTGCGTATCGACGAGCCGAATTATTTTCAACGCCTTTCTTTCAGCTATGCCGATGTCCTCACCGAAACGGTGGAGTTGAGTTTCAGCGAAGACAGCAGGAGGCGCTCCGTGGGGCTGTAATTAAGTAAAAAAACATTTTTTGTGCAGTTTGGACCGGAGGGATTTTCCCGCCCGGTTTTTTGTTTTTGGGGCTGGCAAAGCCTCCACTTATATCAACGGTTAAAACCGCCCAAACCAATTAAACTAGGAAGGCCACCTTTTAATTTAGAGAAGGAGTTGATGCCAATGGCGCGACGGCGCCCGGTGATGTCGGATGAACTGAAATATGAGCTCGCTGCGGAACTGGGTGTGCAGGATCTGGTTCGCCGCGAGGGATGGGGCAGTGTTCCTTCCCGCCAATGCGGCAACCTGGTTAAAAAAGCCATTGAAAGGGCTGAGCAGTCGCTCCGGATGAATTAAAGAGGTGGCCTTGGAAGCAGGGGGACGGTTCTCCTGCTTCCTTGTTTTTAATTTAAACTTTGGAATTTCTGTGTACGAAAGCTTTGCTTCCTGTAAAGAAGCAAAAGAACCCTGCTTCTACGAAAGAACCGTCCGAGCGACTGAGCAATGTCGCATCATATAGCGGGTGGGAATCCCGCCAGGTAAAGATTAGCCATCAGCCTGGAGCCAGCCTGGGAGCC
>JAGUZX010000014.1 GCA_020060545.1 Desulfovibrio sp.
CAGGGGGCGGTCATCCTGGTCTCCTCCCTGGAAGAGGCCTGGGCGGCGGTCCGCGATCTCGCGCCGGAGCACCTCGAGCTGCACCTGGCGGACCCCTGGCGCTGCCTGGACCGCGTCGAAAACGCCGGGGCGGTCTTTATCGGAGCCCACGCCCCGGAACCGCTCGGCGATTATTGGGCCGGCACAAACCATGTTTTACCCACGGGCGGCACCGCCCGCTACGCCTCGCCCCTGGGGGTGGCGGATTTTATGAAATCCACGAACATCCTTTACTATACGCCGGAGGCGCTGCGGGAAGCGGCGCCCTGGATCGAGAAGCTGGCCCGGGCCGAAGGGCTGGAGGCCCATGCCCGGGCGGTAGCGCTGAGGAGGCGGAAAGATGCCGAGAGAAGCCGGGATCACACGAGAAACCCTGGAGACCAAGATTAAGCTTACCCTCAAACTGGACGGGAGCGGCGCGGCGGAGCTGGAGACGGGGATACCGTTCCTGGAGCATATGCTCAACCTCTTCAGCCGGCACGGCTCTTTCGACCTGCGCATCCGGGCCGCGGGCGACCTGGCGGTGGAGCCGCACCACCTGGTGGAAGACATCGGCCTTTGCCTGGGCCGGGCTTTCAAGGAAGCCCTGGGCCGGAAAGAAGGGATCAGGCGCTACGGTTTCAGCGCCGTGCCGATGGACGACGCCCTCGTCCTGGCGGCGGCGGACCTCTCGGGGCGCCCCTTCCTGCATTACGAAATGCCGCTGCCGCCCGGGCCTGTCGGCACGCTCGACCCGGAGCTCTTCAGGGAGTTCTGGCAGGCTTTCGCCAACGAGGGGAAGCTGAACCTGCATCTAAAAATGAGCCACGGCCAAAACAAGCACCACCTGATCGAGGCATCGTTCAAAGCGGCGGCCCGGGCTCTCGCTGAAGCGGCCGGCCTGACCGGCGGCCAGGGCGTCCTTTCCACTAAAGGTAAGCTGGAGTGAGGTGTGGCATGTGCTGGTAATCCCGGCGCTGGATTTACGCCGCGGCCGCTGCGTGCGCCTTTACCAGGGCGATCCCGAACGGGAAACAGTGTTCGGCGACGATCCGGTTGAGGTCGCCCGCCAGTGGGAACAGCTGGGGGCCCGGCTGCTGCACGTGGTGGACCTTGACGGGGCCTTTACCGGGCATTCGGTCAACAACGAAGCCGTCGCCTCCATCGGCGCGGCGCTCCGGATCCCCTTTCAACTGGGCGGGGGCATCCGCTCCCGGGGGGCGGTGGAGAAGGCGCTGGCCGCGGGGGCCTTCAGGGTTATTCTCGGCACCCTGGCCGTTGAGCAGCCGCAGGAGGCCCGGGTCCTGGTGGACGAGTTCGGGGAGCGGATCCTGGTCGCCATCGACGCCCGGGAAGGGATGGTGGCGGTGAAAGGCTGGACCGAGGCTTCAACGATCCCCTCTTTTGAACTGGCCCGCCGGGTGGAGCAGTGGGGCGTGCGCGAAATTATCTACACCGATACCGGGAGGGACGGCACCCTGGCCGGGCCCAACCTGCAGGGGCTGGAAGAGCTCCTGGCCGCCGTGTCGCTGCGGGTGATCGTCTCCGGCGGGATTTCTTCCCGGGAGGACCTCTCCGTGCTCAAGCCTTACGCCCCGCAGGTGCGCGGCGTGATCATCGGGCAGGCCCTTTACACCAACCGGATCACCCTGCAGGAAGCCCTGGATACGATCAATTCATAGCAACGCAGGAACGGAGGGACTCGCTTGACCACAGTGGATGCACCAGGCGGGCCGGAGACGGCGCCGCTCGCCCTGGACGAATTAAAATATGACCAAAACGGCCTGCTCCCGGCGGTGATCCAGGACAGCCGCACCGGCGCGGTGCTCATGGTCGGCTACATGGACCGGGAAGCGCTGCGGCGGACCCTGGAGAGCGGCAAGGCCTGGTTTTGGAGCCGCAGCCGGCGGGTTTACTGGTTGAAGGGGGAAACTTCCGGCAACATTTTTGAAGTCCGGGAAGCCTGCGCTGATTGCGACGCCGATACGCTGCTGTTCAAGGTTATCCCCCGGGGCAAAGGGGTGGCCTGCCATACCGGGCGCTATTCCTGTTTTTTCAATGCCCTGGCCGGGTGGAAGCCGGAGCCGGATCATGATTGATTACCATCTCCACACGGCGCGCTGCCGCCACGCTTGCGGCGCCCCGGAAGAGTACCTGGAAGAGGCCCGGCAAAAAGGGCTGCTGGAGATCGGTTTCGCCGACCATTTTCCCCTCGGCCTGCTCGGGTTCAAGCCGCGTGTAGAAGTGACGATGGAGCCCGGGGAGTTGGACCGTTACGTGGCCGACGTGGCCGGGCTGGCCGCCGCCTCGAGCGATCTGGCGGTGAAACTGGGCGTGGAGGTGGACTACCTGCCCGGGACAACCGGGAAACTGGCCGCGCTCCTCGCCGCCTGCCCCTTTGACTACGTTATCGGCTCGGTCCACTTCATGGACGGTTGGGATTTTTCCCACCCGTCTTTCACCGGCCGCTACCAAACTATCGACCTGGGACCGGTTTACCGGCGCTACTTCGAGCTGGTTTGGGAAGCCTGTTCCAGCGGCCTGTTCGACATTATCGGGCACGTGGACGTGATCAAAAAGTTCGGCTTCCGGCCCGCGGACGACCTTGAACCGTACTGGCGTGAAACTGCCCGGGTCCTCCGTGAAACGGGCACCTGCATCGAGTTGAACACCGCCGGGCGGGACGCCCCGGTGAGCGAGTTTTACCCGGAGGCTGCTTTCCTGGAGATCTGCCGCCGGGAGGGGGTCGCGGTGACGATGGGGTCGGACGCGCACGCGCCCGGGCAGGTGGGGCGTTATTTTGACGAGGGAGCGGCGCTGCTCCGGAAAGCCGGTTACCGGGAGCTGGCGGTTTTCACCGCCCGCAAGCAAAGCCGCCTTGTATTGGAGGGAGCATAAATGGCCGATTGGCGCCGGGCCGAGATTGCGACGCCCCGCGGCATCTTTTCCCTTGTTTTTCATGCCCGCGGGATTTTTGCCCTGCATTTCCCCGGCTGCGCGCCGGAGCAAGAATACCCCCGGGCGGAGCTGCCCTGGCCCGGCCTGGCGGAAGAGCTGGAGCGCTACTTCCGCGGCGCCAGGGTCGAGTGGGGCCCCTACCCTTTGGACGACAGCGGCTACCCGCCTTTTACGCGGCGGCTGCTGCGGGAGGTGCGGCTGATCCCGTACGGCGCGTCCTGTTCGTACCGGGAGATCGCCGCGCGGGCCGGCTCGCCCGGGGCGTGGCGGGCCAGATCGGAAGAGC
>JAGUZX010000065.1 GCA_020060545.1 Desulfovibrio sp.
ACCGGTGCGGCGGAAAGTATGGAAAAATAGTTTGATGGATTCCTGGACCTGCCGGTCGGGATCCAGGGTCACCTGGTTCTGCTCGTTGTAAACAAGGCCAGTGGGCAAGGCCAACTTAAGCTCGCCGTGCCCGATTCGAGCAAGTGCAAGCAGTACCCGATCGATATCGGCTGCCTTTTCCTTGGCGAGGCGGCCCGGGGGATTAACCCCGCCTTGGGCCGCACTGTAACGGTGGAAGAGGCCAGGGCGCTGCAGCGCCGGTCGGAGGGGCTGGGCCTGATCAACCTGGTCGGCAAAAACCGCCTGGTCAAGGTCTGGCTCGGGGTGGACCCGGTGGAGCGGCTGCTGACCATCTGTCACTGCTGCGAGTGCTGCTGCCTGTGGAAGCTGCTTCCGGTAGTGTCGGACTCCATCGTGAACCTGGTCCACAAGCTGGAGGGGGTGGAGGTGGCGGTGGCAGGAGGCTGCAAAGGGTGCGGCAAATGCGGCCGGGTGTGTTTTGTGCAGGCGATCAGCTACCGGGACGGCGAGGCGGTAATCGACGAGAAGATGTGCCGCGGCTGCGGCCGGTGCGTACTGCACTGCCCGGAGGAAGCAATCGAGCTGCGGTTCAAAGACAGCGATTACTTTCAAAAATGCCTCACGCTGATTGAAAAGGTGGAAGCTGTTCTGGATGTTACCTGATCTTTAGGATTAAGGCGGTGCTCAGGTAGGTGATGTAATAATAAAACTCAATGTCCACCTTTCCCCTCCAGAAAATAACATTGCCGTAATATTGCTGTAATCTTAAGCTTTTATAATAAAGATTAGTTGACCCCCTCTTTAATATATACACCTTCGGCGTGGAAACCCACGCCACTGTTCTTTTTAAAGAATTAAATTAGCCGGAAGACCAGAAAAAAATTAATCACCAGGGCGGGCAGCAAGTTGCCAACCTTAATATTGCGCAGCTGCAGCACGTTAATGCCGATACCCATGATAAGGATACCGCCTACCGCCGTCAACTCCGTAACCACGGCATCGGTTAAAAAGAAGCTAAGCCCGTTGGCCAGTAAGGCGATGGCACCCTGATAGATGATGACGGGCAGGGCGGAAAAAGCCACCCCAATACCCATGGTGGAAGCGAACACCACCGCCGTCACTCCGTCCAGGATGGATTTGGTATACAGGATCTGGTGCCGTCCCAGCAGGCCGCTTTCCAGGGCGCCCATGATGGCCATCGCGCCCACCCCGTAGATCAGGGTGGCGTAAACAAAAGCCCGCGCCACAGGCGAGCGGCCGTTTCCGAAATATTTTTCCAGCCATTTGCCTACATTGTGCAGCTTGTCCTCCAATTTCGCCCATTCCCCCACCAGACCGCCGATTACCAGGCTGATGATCAACAACAGCACCTGCCGGCTTTGCAGCGCCATCTGCAGGCCGATGAGCAGAACAGCCAGTCCGAGACCCTGCATGGTAATCTCGTTAAAACGCTCCGGGATCAATTTACCGATCATTACTCCCGCCAGGGCGCCGAGAACGATGGCCGCCCCGTTAACCAGGGTTCCTTGCAAAATATCCAGGCTCAATTTCCACCAGGCCTCCCGGGAAAATGATTTCTGCCACGATTATAGTATAACGCAACGTCACGGCCTTCGTAAACTCCTCTTCGCTAATGCCCCCCGGCCGGCGTTGGGGCCGTCGGCTTTTAACAAGAATTAATTGTAAACTTTCTTCTAATTATGGGTTGACAATATATTTCGGGACAACTATAATATATGATAAATATTAAAATGCTGTCGTTCCATTAGACAGCCGGAGGCAGATGCAGTGGTAAACATCCGCCATAACATCCTGAAGGTTTTACGGCAATCGCCGGGGCTCTTTGTCTCAGGCGGCGAGTTGAGCCGCTTCACAAGGATTTCCCGGGCCGCCGTCTGGAAACATGTAACCGCTTTACGCCGGGAAGGATACTGCATCGAGGCGCGCTCCCGGTGCGGTTACCGGCTGATGGAGGAGCCGGACCGCCTGCGCCCCGGCGACCTGGAAACGAAAGGAGTCGTCTACCACCCCGTCCTGGATTCCACCAACCTGGAAGCCCGCCGTCTCGCCGAAGCAGGAGCGGCGGGAGACCTGGTAATCATCACCGAAGAACAGCGCCGGGGCAAGGGGCGGCGGGAACGACTGTGGGCATCGCCCCCCGGAGTGGGCCTCTGGTTTTCCTTGCTGTTACGGCCCCGCGAGTTCGCCTCCTGGCATGTTTCGCCGGTCACCCTGGTCGTCGCGGCAAGCATCTGCCGCACCCTGCGGGAGATAACTTCTCTCCCTGCAGCTGTCAAGTGGCCCAACGATTTGCTGCTTGGCGGCCGCAAAATATGCGGTATCCTAACGGAGTTGAAAGGAGAACCCGACCATATCGATTATCTGATTATCGGTATCGGCCTGAATGTCAACCACGTGCCGGCAGACTTCCCGTCTTCCTTAAGGGAAACAGCCACCTCCCTGTACCGGGAAAGCGGGCGGCGTTGGGACCGCACCGACCTTTTCCTTTCCCTCCTGGAGAACCTGAAAACCGACCTGGAGTGCTTCTTCCGGGAGGGCTTCGCGCCCTTCCGGCCGGTCTGGAAAGAGTACACCTGCACCCTGGGCAAAAGGGTAAAGGTCGCCTGGCCCGGCGGTCTCCTGGAAGGAACCGCCCTGGAGGTTGACGGGGTAGGAGCCCTGCTCCTGGAAGACGATCAGGGAACAAGGCATCGGGTCACTTTCGGCGAGCTGGACGACCCCGCAAATATATAAACTGGAATTTGTAATTCAGGCACGGTTGTGCTGCTGAATAAAATAGAAAAGAGCATAGACAACGAGTATGCATAAGCGAAATTCACCTAAATGGAGGCTGGTAAAGTGCTTGATGTGGCAATTATCCTCGCATATCTGTTGGGCATGATAGCCATAGGAGCCGATGTAAATAGGAGGAAGACCGTGTCGTCCTCCGAAGGTTTTTACGTAGCTAACCGGAGCGGCAATACGAGGCTCATCACGGGATCGCTGCTCGCCACCATCATGGGCGCTTCGGTGGTGATGGGAATGGCTGGTCTCGGCTACAGCCGGGGCCTTTCCGGTGCCTGGTGGCTCCTTGCCGGTACGATCGGACTCTTTATCACCGGCTTCTTTCTGGCGAGGAAGATCAGGCGTTCGGGAGCATATACCCTGCCCGGACTTGTAGAAAAGCAATATGACAAGAGGACGGCGCTGGTGGCCTCAGTACTGATCGTTGTCGCCTGGATCGCTATCGCGGCAGCCCAGATTATCGCGGCCGGCAAGGTCCTCAACTTATTGCTGCCATACGATCTCTCCCTGCTGATGCTAATGGCAACCTCGATTTTCGTGGCCTACACAGTCTTGGGAGGCCAGTACTCTATAATTCGCACCGATTTCATACAGTTCGGGATACTGACAGCAGGAGTCCTGGTGAGCATGAGCCTGGTCATTTCCCGGGCAGGAGGATTCAGCGGACTTTCAGACTCTCTGCCGCCGGAGTTCTTCTCATTTCCTACCGGCATCGGCTTCGAATGGTATGACCTGCTACTACTGTTAGTACTTACCGGAGCTACTTATATCGTCGGGCCTGATATATATTCACGCCTCTTCAGCTCACGGAGCGAGAAGGTCGCTAAGTCTTCGGTCCTGACAGCAGCTCTAATAACCATCCCTTTTGCCTTCGCGATAGTCTTTGTTGGCATGGGCGCGCGCGCTCTTTTCCCCGGCATTGCGCCGGAGGCTGCATTTCCTACCGTAGTCCGGGAACTCTTGCCCATCGGCCTGACCGGACTGGTGGTAGCAGCCCTTCTCGCGGCTATAATGTCTTCAGCGGATACTGTCTTGCTCACCATGAGTGTGATTTTCGGGCAAGACCTCTACCGGCAGGTCTTCCCGGGTGCCGGTGAAAAACATGTGCTCGCTGTCTCGCGAATAAGCGTGGTTGTTTTCGGTATTATAGCCCTCTTCTTAGCTCTCCAGATGCAGGGAATAATAAACTCTCTTTTGCTAGCTTACACCATATTTACGAGCGGTCTAGTAATACCCATACTTGCAGGATTCTACCGGGACAAGCTTAAGGTAAACGCGGACGGAGCCATTTGCGCGATAGTGGGTGGTGGCGGCACGGCCTTCATTGTGAAGCTGCTCAATCTCAAGTATTTTGAACTTCTCGGCTTTGGCATTTGCATTGTGCTCCTGTTCGGAGTAAGCTGGTTAACGAGAACAAAATTTACAATCACCCGTAATAGGCTTTGAAGGTAGTTCCGCATTAATATGGTTGGCCTTGATCGCCTTTTTAGGTGGCGGACCATGGTTTCGGGTCTCCCATAAGCCAAGATGGACTAAAAATTTCTTAATTGTGTCTTTATCTTCGATAAAAGATATGATACGCATTGACCCGCTGCGCTTGGGACATAACAAAGGGTCGCCCGTGGCATACCTTTTGAATCAGGCGGGCTTAGGTTCTTGCGAAACTTTTCCGGCGAGATCTCAGCTTCGATCAAGGCCGGCACCTGGTCACCTGCAGCTGTCTTTTTGCGGAGGCCCCCCTGGCGGAGGCTGGATTGCCGGGAACAAAGGGCCGGCGAACATGCTGCAGATGAACAAATACCTGGCCTCCCGGGGCTATACTGTCTTCGATGTCCAGTACGGCCTGACCGACCGGATCACCCTGCCGCAACTGATGATCTTTTACGATTTTCTGTCTTTTGTCGCCCGGCACGCCCCGCAAATAGCGGAATTTACCGCATTGGGGGCCCCCGCAAATGTGGTGGGGCCCTTTACTCTCGACAACATGGCCCGCCACCCAGGCATCTTTACCTTTTACCTCACTGAACATGCCGGAGAATACGGCGCCTCCACAGACTCGGTCTTTATTACCGGGGACTCTGCCGGCGGGCACCTGTCCACCGCCGCTTCCCTGGCCACGGCCGGCGGTCAGGCGGGGAATGGCGGTGGAGCCGGCAGCAGGATCAAGCCACTCGAAAAGGCCGCCGTATTTCCTTTCCGGAAGAATGCCCGGGCCGCCTGCAGGTATTGTAAAACGAGCGCCAGTTTATCCCGCACGATTCTCTCACTGGACCGGAGCGCGATAATGGCCAGGATTTCGCTGGGAGCGCTGCCGCATATGGAAGTGTAATCCTTCAAGACGGTAAATTTTCGCCGCGCTTCTTTATCCCGGGTGGCCAGCCAGCCCACCCGCAGCCCCGGCAGGCCGAAGGACTTGGACAGTCCTCCCAGGGAAATCGCCTTAGCGTAACAGTCGGTGGCGGATAGGCGCGCCGCCGGGTCGTGCTCCAGCATCCGGTAAATCTCGCCGGAAAAGAGGTATAATCCCCGGCTCTCCGCCAAGTCTAACAGCTCCGTGAAGAACTGGCCGTCGGGCAGGTAGCCGGTGGGATTATGCAGTCAGAGGGACTGAGCAGGAACTTGACGCTGAATTCATACCGGGCAAAGTAGCGTTCAAGCTTAAACTCGCGATAATGCATGTTTAACTGGGCGCAGGCACCCGTTGCCGTTGCGGTGCGGCGGGATGAAACGCCCCCTCCTTTCCGTTTTTGAGGGCCTTGCCACAAGCCATGGAAATTAGCCTCACCCTTATATGATTTTCAGCCTCGTGACACGGCGGTCGATCTCCAGGCGGTGCTCTTCATCGCTGAGGCTGGGGTCTTTGGGATCGATGAATGTCTTGCAGGGCAGTTCCGCACAGTCACCGCAGGAGTTCAATTTATTACCGATGGTGAGGGGCAAAAAACTTGATCCGTTTGGAGCGGATGCCGCGGAGTTTCCGGTAAATTGCTTAAACTGCCCATCAGGAGAAAGACAACACCGGACACAACAACCAACCGTCCGATAAGCCGGGGCTCCTTTGCAATAATTTGTCAAACAATAAAAATTTGAACCCCGTTGGTTTCTTAATCGGGGCTGCCCGGCAAACAGCGGGGATCGTAACGGAACGGGTAATTTTATCGCAGTTCGCGTAACAAAGGGCTTGACAATGGGAGTGACAGGACGGAGCAAATTTGTCGCAGTTCAGATTACTCCAGTTGCCATGACATGAAGGCATGATCAATAATACAGTGTGACAAAATTGCCCCGTCCCCAATTGTCACGTTATTTTTCTGCGGTGAGGGCGGATTTGATCTTTTCAAATGCGGCGGCGGTTTCGCCAATTTCGAAGGGGGTGTGTTTACGTTCGCCGTAGCGTTCCAGGATGTAACGGTCGGTGACGGCGGTCAAACCGGCAGCGGCGCCGGGCAGGTGCGGCCGCAGGCGGTCCCGGTATTCGCTGGGGGTTTCCGGGTCAAAGCGCTCCAGGCCGTGCCGGGCGGTTTCCCGCAGCAGGGCCCGGTAGATCTCGCGCACCGATTTGAAGCCGCCGGC
>JAGUZX010000070.1 GCA_020060545.1 Desulfovibrio sp.
AAGGCTCCCAGGCTGGCTCCAGGCTGATGGCTAATCTTTACCTGGCGGGATTCCCACCCGCTATATGATGCGACATTGCTCAGTCGCTCGGACGGTTCTGTTGATATATATCAGCAGAACCGTCCCCTTGATATATTATTCGGGGATGCGCCAGGGGTGGGCGTAGATGTTCATCCGCCGGCCGCGGGCGAAGCCGACCAGGGTGATGTTGAACGACTCCGCGAGCTCCACGCTCAAGGAGGTGGGCGCGGCGCGGGAGATCAGCACGGGGAGGCGCAGTTTGGCCGCCTTGAGCAAGATCTCCGAACTGAGGCGGCCGCTGGAGAGGAGGATTTTATCCTCGAGGGAGATGCCCTGGAGGAGGCATTCGCCGGCGATCTTGTCGACGGCGTTGTGCCGGCCGATATCCTCGCAGAAGAAGAGGATCCGCTCCGGATCGGCGAGGGCGGCGCCGTGCACGCCGCCGGTCGCTTTAAAGAGGTGGGCCCGGTCCTGCATCGATTGCATCAGGGCAAGCGCCTGCGCGGCCCGCACGGTGATGTTCCCGGCCACCGGCCGGCTGCGCAGCGCGTCGAGGGCGCTGAAGAAGACGGTCCCCTTCCCGCACCCCGAGGCGATGGTCCGCTTGCCGTAAATCTTCTCCGCCAGGGCGGAGCGGTTTTTCAGCTCCACCTCGACCAGCCCCTCGTCCGCGCGCAGCCGCAGACCCGCCAGTTCGTCCATGGAGCTCAGAAAACCCTCCGACCGGAGGAAACCGAGCGCCAGCCGGTCCATTTGGGCGGGGGTGCAGAGCAAGGTAATCAACTCCGCCCCGTTCAGGTAAATGGTGAGGGGGGTTTCGATCACTACCCGGTCGGCGGCGGGCGCGGCGGCGGCGGCGCGCCGTTTTGTGATTGTGATCGCTTTCGTCAGCTCTTCGGCCATTGCACACTCCTTTGTCCGTTGCTATTTTCTGCTTATTGTTTATATATTGGGCAAAAGCGTTAACCGGCTTTCTGTTCTTGCCTTATTTCCACGCCGCGATGTTATTTCCTTTTCTTATGGGAAAGGCGGGCCGGGAAAACCGCTGCCGGAAGGGGAGGCCAGGACAACCGCCGCCGGAAAGGCAAGTCGGGATAACCATAGCCGGAAAAGGGGTGTCTTGACAACTTCTGTTGGAACGAGGGGGCAAGTCAACCTTGTCCGGAACGGGGAGTCAGGTCAACCTTGGCCAGGACGGGGGAAGCAGGTCAACCGCTGCCGGAACAGCTTCAAGACAACCGTATCAAAAAAGGAACAGCAAGGCCAGCCCCTCCTGTCCCATCTCCTGCCCCATCCCCGGCCTATCCGCCCGGTCACACGTTGAGCGGCGCATAGTAGTCTTCCGGCGCCGCCTTGGGCTCCCCGGAATCATCGAGCACGTTGCGCCAGGTATACTGCGGCTGGTAACCGAGAACCCGGCGGGCCTTGTCGATGGACATGCAGGCCTCGTAGCCCACCAGGGGGCGCTTGAACGGCACGTACGGGAAATACCGGTAGACCAGCTCTTCGGTCGGGTCGGGCATCAGCGTGTCGGCGGCCCCGATCAGAAAGACGGAGGCGTCCAGGTTATCCGCCTGCAAAGCCAGCAGGCAGGCCTGGGCGGCGTCGCGGGCGTCGGTGTAGGACCAGAGGTTCATCTTCTGCTTCTCTTTTTCCGCCTCGGTCCAGTGCGACGGCACCTTGTAATATTCGTCGGGCTCATAGATATTGGAAAAGCGCAGGCCCACGATCTGCTTGCGGGCCAGGTGGTGGTAAATTCCGGCCAGGTGCTCGCTCAACAGCTTCCCCACGGAATAGGACGAGCGCGGCGCCACGGGGTGCTCTTCATCAATCGGGACGTAGTGGAGATATTCCGGGGTGAAGGGGAACCCCATCACCGTCTGGCTGGAAGCCCAGACGATCCTGGGCACGTCCCAGTCCTTGCAGGCCTCGAAGACGTTGAAATTGACGAGCATGTTGTTGGCGAAGATCGCCTGCGGCGTATTGCGGACATCGGTCGGGATGGCGGCCAGGTGGATCACCGCGTCGGCGCCCATGATCAGCTGGCAGGCCTGGCCGTAATCGCGCAGGTCCGCCTGGACGAAATGCTCGGCCGGCGACTCCTCGGCCAGCTTCTGGTCCGAGGCGATCACCTCGTGGCCGGCCTCGAGGAGCTTCCGCACCGCCCACCGCCCGACCTTGCCCGCCGCTCCTGTCACTACCACTTTCATAAGATAACCCTCCCCAAAAATATTGTCGTATTTTAGTATGCCCGGCCGCGAGAGAAAAGCAGCGCAAGAATAAGAAATCGAAAAAAAGGAATTATCCGCTGCCGCCGGAGGGTGCCGCTGGCAATTAAACCACCGGAAAAAGCGCCCAGATGATACATTTTATGGTACGCCGCCGGCCAGGCGGCGCCGTGGGGGGTGGATCGCGTTTTTGGGGCGCAGGATTATCCCTTCCCCGCCTGGGAAAGCTCCACCGGTCTTGGTCTAGCCGTGGCCACCCTCGACAGCGGGATTGATCAAACCCACGCGGATCTTGCCGCGGCCGGCGGAACCAATACGATCGACGGCACCTCCTGGGGTTCGGACGGCAGCGGCCACGGCACCCATGTGGCCGGCACCGTGGCGGCCCTGGACAACGCGGCCGGGGTGGTCGGCGTGGTGCCGAAAGTGAGTCTATACGCGGTTAAGGTGCTGAACGACAGCGGCAACGGCACGGTCTCGTCCGTCGTGAGCGGCATCCAGTGGGCCGTCAACCGGGGGATCCCCGTCCTCAACATGAGCCTGGGCAGCAGCAGCCACAGCCAAACTTTGCAGGACGCCTGTGACGCCGCCTGTAACGCGGGACACCTCCTGGTCGCCGCCGCGGGCAACAGCGGCAACCCTCCCGGAAAGGGAGACAACGTTTCCTACCCGGCCAGGTACAGCTCCGTAATCGCGGTGGCGGCCTCCGACCAGAGCGACAGCCGGGCCGGCTTCTCCTCTACCGGTCCCGCCGTCGAGCTGATCGCGCCGGGCGTGGAGATACTAAGCACCGTCCCCGGCGGCGGTTACGGCATTAAAAGCGGCACCTCCATGGCCTCGCCGCATGCGGCGGGCGCGGCCGCCCTGGCCTGGGCGGCCAATCCGAGCCTGACCAACACTCAGATACGGGAGATCCTGAGGCAAACAGCCCAGAACCTGGGCCTGCCCGGCAATCACCAGGGTTACGGTTTAGTGCGCGCCGATCTGGCCGTCACGGCGGCCCTGGCCGCGCAACCGCCGGTGAGCTGGACGGTGTCCGGGACCGTTAGCGATGCGGATACGGGAGCGGCGATTGCCGGCGCCACGGTGACGATCGCACAGACCGGCCAATCGGCCTCCACGGATGGCGGCGGGTTCTACGAGATTACCGCGGTCCCGGAAGGCACGTACGATATCATCGCCTCCAAGGAAGGCTACGCCGCCGAAACCAGGCCGAACGTGGCTGTTACCGGGAGTACCGTTGTCGATTTTGCGTTAACGCCGGTCACGGATACGCCGGGCGAGGCGCTCGTCGTCAACGTTACGACAGACAAGGCCGCCTACAGCTGGAACTCCTGGGTTTCGATCACCGTCACGGTCCTGAGCCAGGACCGCGCCGCGGTGGAAGGCGCCGGTGTCACGGTAACCGTCATCTCGCCTGACGGAGGGATCACCAAGAGCGAGGGCGCCACCGACAGCAGCGGCAAGGCTTACTTCCGCTACCGGGTGCCGAACAAGGCCGCCAAGGGAACTTACACAGTGACCGCGGAGGCGTCAAAAGGCGGGGTTTCGGGCGGCGGCGGCACTGAATTCACAGTCCAGTAGGGTTAAAAGCAAAAAGTTCATTTGGTGCCTGGCACCAGATGAACCGAAAAGTTCATTTGGTGCCAGGCACCTAAGTTCATGGATAATTTTGGAGGCCGGGTTTAGCCCGGCCTCCTGCTTAGAAAAACTTAGAATAAGGGTTTGGCGACTAGAACTCCCGGGCCCGCGTGTAAAGCAGCTTTAACAGGGCCGCAATTGTTTTCCCACCGAGAAACAAAATTAGCCCCAAGATCAACAGGACTAGTTTTTCGACAATCAGGAAGATGGAATGAAGGTGATACTGCCATGGATCACCGCCCTGCGCCAAAACTACG
>JAGUZX010000013.1 GCA_020060545.1 Desulfovibrio sp.
CTGATATATTCCCGCTGTAAACTTCCTCCGCCGGTCCTTCCATGTAGACCGGGCCCGCGGGGCTCCACTCGATTTTGAGGATCCCGCCGGGCAGATGCACCGCGGCGGAGCGGTCCAGTTTGCCCTGCAGCGCGCCAGCCACCACCACGGCGCAGGCGCCGCTCCCGCAGGCCAGGGTCGGCCCCGCGCCGCGCTCCCAAACGCGGGCTTCGACCGTGGCGCAGTCAATGATCCGGCAAAATTCAACATTGGCGCGCCGCGGGAAAAAGGGGTGCGCCTCCAGCAGGGGGCCGAACCGGTCCAGCGGCGCCTCCCGGCCTGCCTCGAGGAAGATCACGCAGTGGGGGTTGCCCATGCTTACGGCAGTGTAGCGGAACCGCTCCCCCCCGGCCTCGATCTCCTCCCCGATTACCCGGCGCGGCGCCCCGGTGACCGGGATAGCGGCGCTCTCCAGGACCGGCGCGCCCATCTCCACCCGCACGCCCCCGTCCGGCAGCAGGACCGCCTGCTTCACCGTCCCCCCGCTTTCGATGGCCAGCGCGGGGCCGGGGGCAATCTTCCGGTCCGCCAGGAAACGGGCGGCGCAGCGCAGGGCGTTGCCGCACACTTCAGCCTCGGAGCCGTCGGCATTGAAAATGCGCATCTTTGCCGCCGCGCGGTCCGACGGGAGAAGCAGCACCAGTCCGTCCGCCCCCACTCCGAAGCGGCGCCGGCATAAACTTGCGGCCGCCGCGGCGGGGTTCGCCAGCTTTGCCGCGTCCTCGAAAACGAAGATAAAGTCATTGCCCAACCCGTGCATCTTGGTAAACCTCATGACAAGCCGCCCCTTCTCGCGATCAGTGCCTTCCCATTCAACTGCGCCCGCTCCAGGTGCGGGGGGACTCGTTCCAGCCTGGCCAGGTCCGCCAGCGTTTCGCGGCGGGAGACCAGTTCCGCCCGGCCCCGGCGCAGGAAGACCACCGCCGGGCGCAGGTGGCGGTTGTAATGGCTGAACATCGAGTAATGGTAAGCGCCGGTGTTGAAGACGGCCAGGATATCCCCGGCGCGGGCGGCCGGCAGCGCGATGTCGCGGATTAAAATATCGCCCGATTCACACGCTTTCCCGGCGACGGTAACCGTCTCCAGCGGCTCATCATTGACCCGGTTGGCCAGGACCGCCTCGTAGCGGGCCCCGTACAAAGCGGCACGCAGGTTGTCGGTCATCCCCCCGTCGACGGCGATATAGCGCCGCACCCCCGGCACCTCCTTGATCGTGCCGATAGTGTAAAGGGTAATCCCCGCTTCGCCGACAATCGAGCGCCCCGGCTCCAGGATCAGTTTCGGCAGGGGCAGCTCGTGCTCCCGGGCCTTGGCCCGGACCGCCTCCGCCAGTTCTTGCACGAATTCGCCGGCGCCGGGGCAGCGGTCTTCCCGGGTATAGCTGATCCCTAATCCGCCGCCCAGGTTCAGTTCCGGCAGCGCCGCCCCCGTTTCCCGGCGGACGGCCTGCAAAAGGGTGACCATGATCTCCGCCGCACGGCAAAAAGGGGCTGGATCGAGTATCTGCGAGCCGATGTGGCAGTGCAGCCCGCGCAGATCCAGGCAGGGCGCTTTCAGGCATCGTTTCACGGCCGCCAGGACCTGGCCGCTTTCGATGTCGAGCCCGAACTTGGAGTCAACCTGGCCGGTCTGGATATGGCGGTGGGTATGGCCGGAAACACCCGGCTTGACACGCAGCAGGACGGAGATGCTCTTGCGCTGCCGCCGGGCTTCCTTTTCCAGCTGCTCCAGCTCCGCCAGGTTGTCGACGACAATCCGGCCTACTCCCATTTCCAGGGCCATCGCCATTTCCGCAAGGCTCTTATTATTGCCGTGGAAATAAACACGCTCCATCGGAAAACCGGCCTGCCCCGCCAGGTAAAGCTCGCCCCCCGATACCACGTCCAGGGACAGCCCTTCCTGTTCCAGCAGGCGGCACATGGCCATGTTCAAAAAGGCTTTGCCGGCGTAAGCCACTTCGAAGGCGGGATACGCTTTGGACAGCGCCTCCCGGTAAGCGCGGCATTTGCGGCGGATCAGTTCCTCGTTGTAGACATACAAAGGTGTTTCGTGCTGCTTTGCCGTTTCCACCAGGTCGACTCCCGCCATCTCCAGGTGGTTGGCGTCGTTGATCTTGACTGTTTCAGGTAAAAACACCGGCTTCCCTCCCCAGTAATTTATTCTGGAAAATGAAAAAAGCTAACCCCTTAACGTTAGCCACTATCCAAAAAAGGCAAAAACCGCCGCCTCCCGTGAGATAGCGCTCCACCGGGAGCCCGGGCAGCCTCCGGTGACAGTCCGGCAGTTGTTCACTGCCGGCCCAGCTTCCGGCCCCCGGGGCGGGTGGAAACTTCGGCGGCGGCCCCTTTCCCGCGCCGGTCATGAGGCCCCCTGGCCCTCCCGGCGGTTACTCCTGGTCACCGCGCCTCTACCTCACCCCTGCAGCGAGATGAGGTTAAAGCCGATAAATTTCTTAGTATTGTAACATTATTTTTACCGTCATACAATAGCCGATTGAGACTTTTTATCTTCTTTTGGCGCTTCTTTTGTCGCTTCTTTTTGGCTATACACTATTATATACCGGGCGGCCGCATTATTCTCCCTTTTCTGCAACCACGGCCGTAATGACCGGTTTATATTTGGCGCTGTGCCTGACCCGGCGATCCCAGGCCCGGATCCCCAGGAAAACGAGCGCCATCAGGGCGAAGCCCAGGCCGGCCGCGGCCAACTCCCGGCCGCCGCCTAATCCCAACCGGGGCGCCAGGTTTAACCCGAGCAGGAGCCCGGCCACCAGGCCGGTCAGCGGGACGATATAGAGCATGAAAGAAACAAAAAGGACCCGCCGGTCGTCGGACTCGATCAGCACTCTCTGCCCGGCGCCGGCCTTGACCGGGTTGAGCACTTCCACGACCAGCTGCCGCCGGTCCTCGCCTCCCAGGATCCCGCCGCAGCGCCCGCAGTTTTCGCACGAGAGATGCCGCTGCATCCGCACCACCGCGGCGTCTCCCTTCGCTTCAATCACCGTGCCTAATCTATCCATGGGTCACCTCTCCAGTATTGGCGTTAATGATATCCTCATCCTAACACAGGAGGGACAGGGGGACAGGTTCCTTGTCCCATCCTCTCTCGAACTAAACCCTGTCGATGACGCTTTTTGAAATTCCTGTTATTCTTGATAGCTGCCTTATTGTTACACCATCTATCGACTTTATCGCCTTA
>JAGUZX010000071.1 GCA_020060545.1 Desulfovibrio sp.
CCTCGCCCGCCGGATCAGCCGCAGCGCCTGCGCCGCTTCGGCCCCCAGGCTCTCCGGTGAGGCCGCATCTACCACGATCAAATGGTCGGGCAGGTCCAGCTCCTCCATGAAATCCTCCACAAACGCCTCGGTCAGCGCCAGCTGCTCCAGGTGCTGCCGGGAAAGCGAGCGGATCAGCTCCCGCTTCAATACCGCTTCGGGCTGCCGCAGGTCGACCGCCAGCAGCAGCCGCTCCCGCTCCCCCCTGATAAAAGCAACGAACTCCCCGATCATCGCGTCTGACTGCTCCTGCAGCCATTCCCGGCTCACCGCCGCCGTTACGGCCCGCTTGAGCAAAGACTCGGGCAGCACCAGCCCGTTTTCCTCGCGGAAGAGGCTCTCCAGCAGGTAAGCCTGTCCCCGGGCGGGCAGTTCCAGCTCAGCCGAGAGCGCCCGGTAAAAGGCGGCGTTAAAAAGCGTCCGCTCCAGGGCCACCCCGGCCTGGTAAATCAACCCGGACAAGGCCAGGGCGATCAAGAGGCCGGTCATGATTACCGCCTGCCGCGGCGGCCGGCCGGCCGGCCGCCCCATCCCGCCTGCGCCTGTCGCTGTCACGGGCGGCCACCCCCCTCCCCTTCCGGGCCGCCAAAAAGCTCCCGGATCAACCGCCCGGTCTCCGCCCGGTCCGGCTTCCAGTAGCTGATCCCGTCCCGGTTGTAAAACGAGCCGGGCACAATCCCCTCCCGCACGTCCGCTTCCTTAATCTCTCGCAGGCCGTGGAAGAGCTCCACCGCATCCATCAGGCGCAAATTGGTATCGAGATGGCTCCAGGCGGCCAGGAGCAGGTAAAAATGTTCGTCGGCCGGCCTCTTCTTGCCCTCCAGCCAGACCGCCTTGATAAAACGCTGCTGCCGCTTGACCCTGTCGATATCGCCAAGCGGATCCTGGCGGGTGGTCACCAGGGCGAAGGCGGCATCCCCGTCGAGCACCTGGAGCCCTTTCTCCAGCCGCAGGCCGTAGGCGGTAATGACCCGATCCACGTCAAACTCCACGCCGCCCAGCAGGTCGACGATGTCTTTGAAAACCCGGTAATTCAAGCCGACATAGTAATCCACGCCAACGCCGGTAAAGCGCTCCACCGCCTCCCGCAGCAGCGCGGTCTGCCCGAAAGCGTAGGCATGGTTGATCTTATCGTCCCCCGGCCGCCCCGGGATCTCGGCCAGGGTATCCCGGGGGATCGAGAGCAGCGCGGCGGTATTGTCCGCCGGGTAGGCTTTGATCAGTACGATCGTATCGGCCCGGCCCGGCCCCGGCCGGTAACGGCCTCCCACCCACTCGCCCGCGTCGATCCCGAAAACGAGGAAAGTAACCGGCTCTTGCCTCCCTTCGGGGAGAGGCAGCAGCGGCGCCCCGCGCCCCGCTTCCGCAAGCGCGGCCGCAAGCGAAGCCATGCCCCGCAGCGTTCCGCAGAAAAAATAGACGGAAAGCAAAAGCAGGGTCACCAGAGCTGCGGCCGGAAGCGGCAGCGCCGCTTTTATCGCCGATTTTTGTCCGTGCATGGCTAAGATATCCCCGTGACAAGATGTACTTGATTTAACCGCGGGCCGCCCGTGGAGTCTTTCTGCACCGCGGCCGGTAAAAAGAGCGGGCCCCGGCGGCGGCCGGGATAAACCCGCCGCGGCGTCCGCTATCTTTGGCTGAAGCCCCGCCGCAAAGCTCCCGCGCTGAGCCGGGTGAGCCGGTAGAAAAGGGCTGCCACCCCGGCCAATGCCGCGACCCCCAAGAACGCCACCCACCCGGCGCTAACTTTCATACTCATCAGGAAAACCGCCAGGGCGGCAAAAGCGGCGCTGCCCAGGTAGAGCAGCAGCACCACCGTGCGCACCCTCAGGCCCAGGCGCAGCAGGATATGGTGGATGTGCCCCTGGTCCCCGCTGAAAAGCGACCCTTTATTGCGCAGGCGGCGGTAGATGGCATAGGTAACATCGAGGGCGGGATAGGCGAAAAGAAAGGCGCTGCTCAACACCAGGGAAAGGCTGAGCGGGGCGGCGATAAAGAAAAGGTGCATCGAGGCCAGGAAAAAGCCCAGCAGCATGCTGCCGGCGTCCCCCAGGAAGATCCGCGCCGGCGAAAAGTTATACGGGAAAAACCCCAGGCACGCCCCCAGCACGATTAAAAGCGATCCCAGGGCCGAGCTGTGCCCCCCGAGCGAGGCGCTAACCGCCATGGCGCCGGCGATGATCATCGCGGTCCCGGTCGCCAGGCCGTCCAGCCCGTCGATCAGGTTAAAGGCGTTGGTCATCAGCACGATCCAGCCGGCGATCAAAGCCAGGGTCACGAACCCGGGCACCTGGAACCGGGCCAGGTTTTCCACCAGCACGCGGTAGCTGCCGCTGTTCAGCCCGACCAGGAGGGCGGCCGCAATCAGCTGCCCGGCCAATTTATAGAAAGGATTGATGTTGTAGATATCGTCAACCACGCCCAGCACCAGGATCAGCAGCCCGCAGGCCAAGAGCGTCAAAGCTTTAAAAGAATAAGAATAATAGATGAGCCCGGCGACGCCGCAGGCCAGAAAAATGCTGAGGCCTCCCAGCAGGGGTTTGGGTTCCTGGTGGGCCTTGCGCCCGCCCGGTTTGTCCACCACTCCGTTTTTGGAGGCAAACCGGGTTATGATCGGGGTGCTGGCAAAAGAGATCGCCAGCGCCAAAACAAACCGGGCCGCTATGTCCATGATCTTCCTCCAAAAGATTCTGACCGCATTACTTTGTTCGCTGTTGAATAATGTAATACCTTCCGGTAAAATTACATTCTTCTTCACCTTCTTACAAATTCCTGGCGCCGCCGGTTCAGTTTCGATGGCCGGCCGGCGCAAATAAGCCTCCCGTCAGCCGCCGGCCCCGGTTGCCTTTTTTTGTTAGAACCGCGCCGCCAGCCACCGGGCGAATTTTTGCAGCCCTTCCGCCAGCGGCGTTTCCGGCCTGTAACCGAGCAGCCGCCCCGCTTTTTCGATCGCGGCGTATGTCACGGGCACATCGCCGGGCTGATCGGGGGCCCGCCTGATCTTGGCCCGGACGCCCAGCGCCTCTTCCAGGAGCCTCACCAGTTCGCGCAGCTCTACCGGGCTGGCATTGCCCAGGTTGAAGATTTCATGGCCGCGCGCCGGGTAATCCACCGCGGCGAGGATTCCCCCGACAATATCGTCGATATAGGTATAATCCCGGGCGCTGCCGCCGTCCCCGAACAGGGTAATCTCCCGGCCCTGCAGCATCGCTTCGGCAAAATGCCTGATCGCCAGGTCGGGCCGCTGGCGCGGCCCGTACACCGTAAAGAAACGCAAGGTAATCACGGGGAGGCCGTAAACGGCCGCGTAGCTGCCGCAGAGCGCTTCCCCGGCGATCTTGGTGGCGGCGTAAGGCGATACCGGGTGCAGCAGGGGGTCGTCCTCGGCGAAAGGGACCTTCCGGTTGACCCCGTAGACGGAGCTGGAGGAGCCGAAAATAAACTTTCCGGTTCCCGCCTGCCGGGCCGCCTCCAGCAGGTTCAGCGTCCCGGTGACATTTGTCTCCGCGTAAAGCCGCGGTTCCTTCAGCGACGGGCGCACCCCGGCCCTGGCCGCCAGGTGCACGATCACCTCCGGCCGCTCCCGCCGGAGCAGCCGTTCCACCAGCGCGCGGTCCCGGATATCCCCCTCCACCAGCCTGTAGCCGCCATGCCCCCGGTGGACCGCCGCATGCTCCCGCTTCAGCGCCGGGTCGTAGAAGTCATTGAAATCGTCCAGGCAGATCACCCGGCGGCCCGCTTCCAGGAGCCGGTCCACCAGGTGGCTGCCGATAAAGCCGGCCCCGCCGGTAACAAGATATGTATCGCCGCTCATATTCCCTCCACCGCGTCGTAAAGCGCCAGCGCGTCGTTAAAGCCGATGTTGGTTTTGACATTGCTCAACCCGGTCCAGATCAGCGCCGACACCTGCCCGATCTCCCTGACCGGCTCTTCCGGTGATTCAAGATCCGTAGGCAAAGCAAGATGATGAATAATCTTTTTTTCACATTTCATCCCTTTTCATCCCTCTACTGGCACCCGATCCCCATGTACTGGTAGCCCCACCGCCGCATCTCGTCGCCCCGCATCAGGTTGCGCCCGTCGATAAAAACCTTCGCGCGCATCTCGCCGGCGATCCGCCTCCAGGGCTGGTGCAAAAACTCCTCCCAGTCTGTCAGCAGCACCAGGGCGTCGGCCTCCCGGGCCGCCTCCGCCACGGAAGCGGCATAAAAGAGATCCTGTTCGGGAAAACCCTGCCGGTACTTTTCCATGGCCACCGGGTCGTACACTCTCACCCGGGCCCCCATTTCGAGCAGCTCCCGGATCACGTCGATGGCCGCCGAATCGCGGATATCGTCGGTGTTGGCCTTAAAAGAGAGGCCGAGGATGCCGATGGTGCTGCCGCGGATGACCTTCAAGGCGGCCTGGAGCTTTTCAATCACCGTCTTGCGCTGGCGGCAGTTGGCCTCCACCGCGGCGCCGACTAAAAGCAGGTCATGGTTGTACTGCCGGGCGGTAAAGAGGATCGAGCGGGTATCCTTGGGGAAGCAGCTGCCGCCCCATCCCGCGCCGGCGTTCAAGAACCCGGGGCCGATCCGCCGGTCCAGCCCGATCCCCCGGGCCACCTCCCTGATATCGGCCCCGACCCGGTCGGAAAGCACGGCGAACTCGTTGATAAAAGAGATCTTCATCGCCAGAAAGGCGTTGGCAGCGTATTTGATCAGCTCGGCGCTGGTCGGGCTGGTGGTCACCAGGGCCGGCAGGGCGTAGCCTTCCGGCCGGGGCGCCGCCTTGGGCGGGGTAAAACTCTGCTCCAGGATCGGGGCGTACATCTGCCGGACCAGGTTGGCCGCCCCGACATCCTCGGCCCCCACCACGATCCGGTCAGGGTAGAAAGTGTCGTGCAGCGCCGCCCCTTCCCGCAGGAACTCGGGGTTGGAGGCGACGCTGAAGCGGCAGCTGACCCCGCGCTTCGCCAGCTCTTCCTTGACCACCGTCTCCACCCGCCGCGCCGTGCCGATGGGCACCGTGGACTTGTTGACCAGCACCACCGGCTTGCCGGGCGCCAGCAGCGCCCCGACTTCCCGGGCCGCCGCTTCGACGAAGCAAAGGTCGGTGTCGCCGTTCAGCTTGGCGGGCGTGCCGACGGCGATGATGATGATATCGGGATTATGTAAGCACCCGGCCATCGAACCGGTAAACGCGATATTTTCCGCGCTCTCCGCCAAAAGCTCCTGCACCCCCGGCTCGTAAATCGTCGCCTCCCCGGCATTCAGCTTTTCGACGATGGCCTCGTTCTTATCGACGCAGGTGACCCGGTGCCCCAGGTAGGCCAGCGCCAGGCCGGTGGTCAAACCGACATAACCGGTGCCGATGACCGCAATAGCCAATTTTTCGTCCGGCTTCACCTGAAACCCCTCCCCGGCACCGCCTGCGCGGCGGTATCGCGTAAATAATGTTTAATACTTCCACACCCGCCTCTTTGAATCCTGCGCCGGCAGCCGGATCTTGATTAAAATGAAAAGCGGATGAAAAGGTTGGCCGCTGCAATGCAAAGAATATTCTGATCGTAAACTTAGTAATTCACGAAAAGGGATAGATATCCTTTGTTATAATTTGTCGAATATAGGCTTTTATTACTTTATTTTGTTTGTACGGTCCTGCACTTAGAGGGAAGCAGGGGAAATGTGTCCGGGGTGAGCAACCGGGGTGCTTCTCGATCGCCTTGCGCACCGCCGATCCCCTTGGGTTCGAGCTCTAAATTGATCCCAAAAATAAAAGGTTTTATCCTCCCTGATGGCGAATTATTTTCTTTAAGCAAAAACAAAAACACCAAAGGGAGGATGAATCACCTTACAGCTATTATACCAGCAAGCCCCGTTGTAAAACATAGTAATGCAGTGCCCTCAGGCATGCAGGCCAAGCTCTTTTCACAGAGGAAGGTGAGTATCTATGCCATCCAAATCACTTTTCCCTTCGGACCCGTCCGAGTCGAAGCGTAAGGCCGATGTAACCATCCGGTTGTCCGAGTTTGAGATCCCGCCGATGCAGGACGTCTTGCTCGTGGGGAAGAGGGCGCCCATCGGTCCGGAGGCTATAAGACGGATGGTGAACGCCCTGTCGCCGGACCAGTATGAGGTGATTCAGCTCAACCACGATATCTTCGAGGCCGCCGTGTTGAAGAAATCGCTGGTGAAACTTCTCCCCGAGGAGAAGCTCTTACCGATCATCCTGGAGGAAGGGACCCGCATTGCCACCGAAAAGACGGTAGTAAAAGCCCAGGTGAACATCGTAATTCAGGTAAGCCGGGTGGTGGACTTGTGATGTTCAGCATAGGCGATATTATGACGCGGGATCCGCTGACCATCGGGCCCGGTGAAAGCGTTGAGCACGCGGCCGCACTGATGAATCAGCATAGGATAGGCGGCCTGCCGGTGGTGGAGGACGGGCGGCTCGTCGGGATCATAACATCCAGAGATGTGAGGTGTTCCCATTTTAACAGGCTGGTGGCCGATGCCATGAGTAAAAAAGTGGTGGTCGTATCGACGGACTGTTCGTTGTGGGAGGCCAAGGAGCTTTTGGGGCGGCACGGGATCGAGCGCCTGGTGGTGGTGAGGGGCGGGCGGCCAGTTGGGATAGTTACGAAGTCTCAGCTTTATGCCGAGCTGGGGAAGCACATAGATGCCCTGACTGGTCTTGACCGGGCGGAGTTTTTGCAGCGCAAGGCAGCGGAGTTCTTGCAGGACGGGAAGGAGATTGCGATTATTTTTCTGGACCTGGATAATTTCGGGGCAATCGATAAAGAACGGGGCCATGTGTTGGGGGATAAAATTCTCCAGCAGGTGGCACAGGTTTTGAGGAGCGTGGTGGAGGACGGGTTTGATCACCTGTATCGCTACGCAGGGGACGAATTTGCCGTTGTAACCACGAGGCCTTTCGAAGACGCCAAAAAGCTCGCCTTGCGGATGGTAACCGCGCTTGCCGAGGAGAGCTGGCCGCATGGACTGAAGGTGACAGGCTCTGCGGGCTTAGCCGGGGGGCGGCGGAGCGACCCACGCTCTGAGGAGACCAAGGCATACACGGTCAGTGACCTTATCAACATGGCCAGCCTGGCATCCACCAAGGCCAAAAAGGAAAACAAGCCGATAGTCGTAGCCGGGCTGGTGGAGTTGAAAGAGGCAGGGTAAGAGGGGTACCGGCGATGGGAAAGGAGCTGGAGCAATTATAGCAATTTTCTGTTATGGATATCAACTGCATAATGTGTCAATAACCAAAAACAGGTGACATTGGGAAGCATTTGTGATAAAATATTTTTAGTAATTTCCTGACCGATTAAAGGCAGCCCTTCCGAAAGGGAGGTACGCAAAGCCATGGATCTAAAGTTCGGATACGAACCATGATCGCCAGGCCGCCGAAGACAGGATTTTTAGTTTCCAAAAGCGCATCCTCTTGTTATCTCCGGCCTGGTGCATGGATTAACGTATTAAAATTCTTTGGGAGGAGTTTTAAGATGGGTAAAAAGATAGTAGCGGTGCTGTTGGTACTGCTGCTGACCGGAAGCGGTGCAGCCATGGCTCTGGATGGAGAAGCTGGCGGTAACCTTTCCCCCGGCGACGCTTTTTATGACACGATTATGGGGCTGAAAGCGTCCCAGTACGGGTTGGCCGGAAGTCTGCTGGAACAGGCCATGCTGCAGAATGACCTGGCGGAACAACTCGTGGATGCGATTATGGCCGAAGAAGACGAAGAAGTAGTTGAAGAACTTTTAGAAGATTTGGGAAAAGCAGAAGCGGCAATAGACGGGATTATGAGCCTGCTTATGGAAGAAGATCCCGTGGATGACCCTGCAGATGAACCGGTGGATGACCCGGTGGATGAACCGGTGGATGAACCGGTGGATGATCCGGTAGATGATCCGGCAGATGACCCGGTGGACGAACCGGAAGATGACCCGGTGGACGACCCGGTGGACGACCCGGCAGACGACCCGGTGGACGACCCCGGTGATGATGACGAAGGCGACGGCGATGACGACATCGATGAAATTATCTCGGGCCGCGAAAGAAGGGGCTGGCGCCTGAGGGAGAAGGTTGCCGATGAAACTTTACCCGCGCATGTCCGTGCCAACGCCCAGAAAGCGCTGGATAACATGGCCCGGGCCATGGAGAAACAAGCCTGGAAAGCCGCCTTGAAAGCCGCCTGGGCCGAATCGGAACAGGAGGGGCCTCCGCCTTGGGCCAACGGCAAGCCAAACCGTAACGGCGGCGGTCAGGGAGATATTGACGAAGGCGACGGCGATGAGAGCGATGACGACAAGGGCGGCGACACGAACGGCGAAGCCGGTAACGGGGAACAGGAAGATGACGGAGCCAGCTTCAACGCGCAGGGAAGCAAATCGACAACGCCAGGCAACAACGGCAGCGGCAATCCCGGCAAAAGCAAGGGACGTGAAAACTCTCCCGGTCGACTTAAGAAAAAACAATGAGTAAGATCTAGCGGGTAGTCCCGGTTATTTCCCTGTTGCTGCTGGCAGGGCTGCTTTCCGGTTGCGGGCTCCCGGCGAACAGGGCCGGCGGTAAGCTGAACTATACCAATAACGATTATGGCTTAAGCTTCTCCCTTCCCGGCGGATGGATGAGTTGAAATGAAACCAGCCGCCTCCCGGCAACGGAGGCGGCTTTTTGATGGTGTAAAATTTGGTGGGGCTTTAAGCAGGAAAGCCACCCCTCCCTCTGGCAGATAAGAAATGTCACAATCTCAACCACCAGGAGGGAGAAAGATGGCTCACTATCAGGTTACCGTAGACCGTGATCTCATCACCGCACACTGGCTTATTTTTACAGTTTGTGTTATAATAAACTTCAAGCAGGTTTGTAAAATTAGATCCACTGTTACTTGGGGAGACTATAGCATATGGCAATCGATTTTAGTAAACTGATATCTCCGGAAGCAATGACAATCTGCCAAAAGCTGGGCACATCCGCCCTGATGAAAGAATTTTGCCTGGCCGGGGGGACGGGATTAGCCCTTCAGTTAAAACATCGTCGTTCAGACGACCTTGATTTCTTTTTGGCTAATGGAACAAAGGCTGTTCCGGTTGCTCCTCTGTTGCAAACACTGGAACGGATTTTTCCCAATGATTCCTACCAAATTAATCTTCGAGAATCGACCCAATTGGATTTAACGATTCTCGGGACTAAGCTTACTTATCTCGCTTATCCATTTCCGCTAATTAATCCCCTGGTTGAAGGCACTTCAGTAGCGCCTTTTCTCAAAGGGATTAACCTGGCGGCGCCTCAAGAAATTGCTTTGATGAAAGCCTATTCAATTGGGCGGAGAGCTACTTTTCGCGATTATATTGATTTGTATTTCCTGTTCATAACAAAAGCGGTGGAACTCGCCTACATAGAGGAACATGCAAAACAAAAATTTATAATTGGCGGAGAAACTTGCTTCTCCATGAAACAATTTTTAGAGCAGATCTCTTTCTCAATGGATATACCTGACAAGCTGGAATCGATAAATATGATTTTAGGCAAACAACTCTCAGCGGAAGATATTGATAATTACCTCAGCGAAGCAGCAAAAAATTATTTACAAAAAAGTTTACCGGATAATAAGATTAGCTTGAAGAAAAGGTGATCGTATGGGTATACCGGAGATGCTAGCGCCCCTATTTAAAAATTACGACACACCGGCCATGGATCTTAAACGTTCTGCAGAATTGATCGTTCTCACCGTATTAGCAAGGGGAACCCTGGAACAGATTAGTTTTTTATTTACATTGTACAGTCAGGAAGAAATTAAAACGATTTTTCGTCATGATTTTTTCGGACTAAGAACCTTACCCGCACCTACAGTATCTCTTTGGGGCTTACTCTTCCTGGATGAAACAGAACGACAGGAATATACCCGCTGGTACCAAAACCCTGCCCAACGCTGGGCTCCTCGTAGAAAAATAAACACACCCGTTTAAAAGCAGCAGCGGGCGCCAGTGATAACCGGGTAGGTTCCCGGTTCGAAACCGTAACGGTACAGTTTAATTATTATGAGGGTGCAAATCCGTTTCGAGATACCCGGAGAACAGCTCCAGGTCGAGGCTGTACCCCGCCACCGTTGCCGCGCCCCCCCCCGCTCAAACAGCAGATGATCCGCCAAATACTTATTGCAAATAAACATTGAAGCGATGATCGACATACCCTTTTATCTACCTGGACGAACTATCCTTTTTGACCCATATTACTTCTGGCGCAATGGTTGCAATATAACCTTTGTCCTGACTGATTCCAATTTAGCGACTACATGCCCCCAGGCCTTAGCCAAACATATGTTTTTGTTTGTTTCCTTAACTAGCCTGCATTTGCCATAATAGCAAGCCGTATTGCTATAAATTAAACGAAATGTTAAAATATATTAGGTAAAATGTTAATCAGCTGAGGCTTAAAAAATGAGATTACTTACTGTATCGGAAAAAAAGTATTTGACTAGTTTCTTTAAACAGTACCAACCGGAAATAATGCTGGTAACAGTATTTGGTTCTCACGGCACTGATGCGCAAAGAGATGACAGCGATATTGACTTTGGCATTCTCTTCAAAGACAGTATCGGTCTGTTTGAAGAAATGAAAATACTGGCCCATTTGAGTGAGATCCTTAACTATGAAAATGTAGATCTCGTGAATTTGAACACGGCTCCAATCACAATCCAGTTTAATGCCCTGGGCGGTGAAATTATCTTCGAGAAAGACTATATTCTTACCAGCAATTATATTGAAAGAGTGTTAAAAATCTACGGTGATTATGCCCCTGTTTTAAACAAATTTGACCAAGAAATGCTAGGGAAGGAAATTACGTATCATGAATTCTAACTTTGATCAAGATAAAGTAGCTGATAAAATCGCATTTATTATGAGCAATCTGGAGAAATTGATGTTCTTAAAGGCCATCCCTGAAAAAGCTTTTTACGAAGACTTTAGAAATATTGAAGCGGCCAAATACCTTTTGCAGGTAAACATTGAAGCGATGATAGACATAGCCAACCATATCATTGCTAGAGAAAGAATTGGCAGGCCAAAAACATATGGCGAAAGTTTTAACTTTTTACAAGAAAAAAACATACTCCCTAAAAACAAAACCGAAGTGTTTAAAACAATGGTAAAGCTTCGAAATAGAGTGGTTCACCTCTACCAAGAAGTTAAACCGAGCGAAATCTATTTGATTTTACAAAATAACTTACAGGATTTCGTTTATTACTTGGAAGAAATCCGAAAGTACGTATCTTAAGTTTTAATATGTGCCGATATAGCAATGTTGCGCTGGAAAATGCTGGATTAAATTAACAATTAATGTTATACTCCATCTAGAACACCCTATACAGGAGCGAAACATCATGGATCGCAAGAAAGAGCTGGCTACTATTTTCAAAGAGAACTCTATCAAACTGGCCTACCTGTTCGGTTCACAAGCTGATGTAGGACAGGATATTGTCAACGGGAAAGCCGTTACCGTAAAAGACCCTCTGGCTGATGTAGACTTAGGCATTATTTTTGAGCAAGATATACCATCCCCGGAGGAACTGCCAAAAGTTTATGCAAATCTGTACAACAGGTTAGCTCATATTTTCTTACCGCTTAATTTGGACCTGGTTTTCCTTCAAGAGCAACATTCTGTCTTTCAGGCTAATGCCGTAACCGGAATCTGTATCTATTTTGAAGATGAAAACTTCAAGAGCGAATACGAAGAAAGTATCATGCGCAGAGCTGCAGACTTCCGGCCTTTTTTAGAAAGATATCTGGACGAACGTCTGAAGGAGGTTTTATAATGATCGATCGCATGCTGCTCAAGTCCAGGTTAAGCATGATCGCGGAATATTGCACAGAGCTGGAGTCACTAAAAGAGCTTCCAAGAAGTGAGTTTCTGGAGAAAAGAAACAGTGCGGCCGCGGAAAGCTATTTACGCCGTTCATTGGAAGCAGTTTTCGATATCGGCCGTCATATTCTTTCTAAGACCGGACATCTGGAACTGGCCAAAGAGTATAAAAGTATTGCTTCAGGGTTAGTGGAAAGAAAGATCGTCTCCGGGCAACTTTCGACAGCTCTTGTGGAAATGGCTGGTTACCGTAACCGGTTAGTGCATCTTTACCATATGGTATCCAGCGAAGAGCTGTACAATATCATCCAAAATCATATGTCCGATATACGAGAGTTCAACCGTCAAATCAGTCTTTATTTACAAGATTAGTTATGAGGCCATCCCCGGTAGTAAGCGGCTTTTTCCTGCACACCTTCAAAGATCTTTACAGATGTATTGACGAAAGGCTGGAATGGCGATCAGCTTTGCATAATACTTGCCGTTCCTGGAAATGATTACTAACAAGAAATTCCGCAGCAAACACAGGCCCTTTGCATCCCCCTTTTCCATCTCGGGATCACCCCTAATAGCCGGGATAGCACTCCCACCATCAGCTGAATAACTGTACCACCCGCTCACCTGGCCTGGGACCGTCTGTTGGCGGGCCGGCAAAACACTGGGCTTTCAACATCCAATCATAAGCCGTTTCCCCCACAATTCTGAGGCCGGTATCGTCTACATGGCGTCTTTGCACCACCACCAGGCAGAAATCCCCGGCAGGGCCAATGATCTTCTCTGCAGCTTCCTCCGGCCCCCATGTCCAAACTGTTCCCGACGGTGCGCTGAGTTCCACGCGTACCGGCGTTTGAGGAACTTCCAGGCCGCGGTTGCGGTAGCTCCAGCCAAAGGTTGTTACGCCGAGGTGGGCGATGTGGCGTAACCGATCGGTGTTGGCGCGCTTTAAACGGAGGGCGTCAAACAGATCCTGGCCATGAGCCCAGGTTTCCATCAACCGCGCCGTGGCATGGGATAACGCGCTCATGGGCGGGCCGTACCAGTACAACCTTTCTTTCGGATTCAATGATGCATAGGCCTCGAGCATTTTGCGCCGCTCTCTGCGCCACCAGTCCATCAGTTCTTCAATGGACATATCCTTGCCAATATCGTCAAGCATGGCGAAGAATCTGCCGGCATCGCTCAAGACTTCTTGCAAGTGCTCCATGAACTTATCAGCGTCAGACGCGGCAAGGGCCGCCCGGTCATCAAAATAGGCCAGGTGACAGATCTGTTTTTTGATGTTCCATCCCGGGGAAGGGGTCATCTTCATCCATTTCTCTTCGTCCAAATGCGCCAGGATGTCTTCCAGTTCCCGGTATTCGGCCAAGAGATCCTCACAGAGCTGTTTCATGGAAACCGCCGCCGGATACTCCCCTTTTCAATGGGGAGAGGAAAGCGGCTACCCTCCTTTGATGGTAGTTTTGAAGCATCACAATAAAAAATCATACTTCCTTTGTCCATATATAATGCGGCGGATTTCAACTGCATTGCTACTGACAATAAAAAAAACCAGGTAGTTACGCACTACCAACATGCGGTAGCCTTTTGCTTTGAGCACAGGGTTTTTCACCCACGGGCACCGCATGGGCATCTGTGATAACGACCCGATTTTCTCCACAATTTCGTCGTATACCTTTAGGGCGGCATCGGGTGAAAGCTCGTTGATATAATCAACGATTTCCCGTAAATCCTGCTTGGCTGAGGGGAAAATCAGCAGCTTATATTTTTCCATGCACCTTTGCCCTTAGCTGCTTCGCGACAGCAAAAAAATCTTCCCCGGCGGCGCCGTTGGCGATCTCCCCCTCGGCTTCGGCCAGCTTCCCAAACAGCTCCAGGAGCGCCTGCTGCCTTTCATATTCCTCGATGCTCATAACCACCATATCACCAACACCATTTTTGGTGATAAAAACAGGTTGACGCTCCCGGCGGCAAAAATCGGAGATTTCGTTGGCGTTGTTTCGCAGATCCGAAATCGGCCTGATGTTCGGCATGATTAGCCTCCCTGCTCTCGTAATATGTAACCAAATTATAGCATGATTTTGAGAGATGGGCAACGCTGGATCTGTCCCTTACTCTTTATGCCTCACTCCGCTCTAGTTAATGATCTTTACTCTCCTTAACCAGGCCTTGACGGACAGCGTTACCGGCAGGGCACTAACTATAGCTTCAAGCCTACCCCAGCGGTTGATGAACTCCGTCAAAACCATGCATCTTGTCCTGGTGAGCCTCCAAATTGCGAATATTCAATGCCACTCTTCCACGGAACAGGATGTGGCCGCTTCCTCTGCCCGAGAGCAGCCTTTGCCTCCTCCGGGCCGCAGGAATACTTTCACTGCGGTGCCCTATTTTCCACTGGCCGTACTCCACGGTATCGGACAATAACACTGTTTGCAGAACATTGGTAAAACCGAAGCCGATAAACACGATCATCGCCACCGGGAATAAGACATACAAGCTATTGTCAAGAAAGAACGACGTCAAGATAAAACCGATATAACCGGCGATGGCCAACA
Source organism: Desulfovibrio sp. (assembly GCA_020060545.1). Classification (GTDB taxonomy): domain Bacteria; phylum Bacillota; class Dethiobacteria; order DTU022; family DTU022; genus JAGUZX01. The sequence continues at coordinate 14,438 of JAGUZX010000071.1, forward strand.
CAATGGTTAAATTGAAGACCTGCCTGCGTTTGAAAAACTTGGCCAGCAGCGGGTAGAGCAGCATCGACGCAATCTGGAAGATACCGCCGGCCCCCAGAAAAACCGTGAGCAGGAACTGGAGCGACCCGGCGTCCATGGCCAGGGTACGGTTTAGATCATATTTAAAGAAATAGAGGGCCATGGTGGAGGTAATATACAGGGCAAAGCATAAAACTCGAAATGACCCTGGGGCATAGCCGAACCTTTCAGCCACCTCCTTTGATGGTAGTTCATCGACAAAGTAGGCCCGCAGCGCTTCGTACTGCCGATGCAAAGGTTTTTCCGGTACCAGGAAGAAAGCCTTCTTACGTGTTAGGATGCTTCTACCGGGTAGAGCCCAACCATTCTTCGACGGTCACACATTTGACCGGGCTATCTTCGAAATCTTTTTTGTTGCGTGTAACGATTAAATCCAGGCCGCCCTGTTTGGCACATTGCATGGCGACTGCATCTTCGAAATCAGGCGCGCCCTGGCGCAAAGCGTTAATAATCTCGCTGGAGGTGACGCTCATGATCTTGATAAAATCAAACATGATCAGCAAGTTCTTTTTGATTTCATCCATACTGTATGCTTTGCGCAGCAGATAAACGATATCTGTAACAGCGTTCGCTGTTATAAATGCCTCAATTTTCCCTTTCTCGGCATGTTCAAAGATCTTTACAGATGTATTGACGAAAGGCTGGCGGTTTAGCAGGACATCGAGGATGATGTTGGTGTCAATCAAGATTTTCATGTTTTTTTAGCCTTTCTTCTTTTGTTTGCACTGGATCGTACGAAGCGGCTTTTTCAAACACACCGGTGAGCGCTGTTGTGGCGGGGTATTCATTTTCATCTATGGCGATCAGCTTTGCATAATACTTGCCGTTCCTGGAAATGATTATTTCTTCTTTCTGGGCCAATTCCAGGTATTTGCCCACTTTATTTTTAAATTCAGTAGCTGTAATAATCACACCTCTCACCTCCCAATGCTATCATAATTAGATTGGACAATATAATCAATGGTTTTCTATTCAAAGCGGACGATCCAGGGAGACGGTTCTTAAAGGGGTCAATCGGAAGTTTTGCACGGCGTGCAACTTCTTGGAAGCATCCAGAACCGTGGCCAACACTCGGCCATATTTTGTGCATCTCATCTTCAGGAACAAGAAATTCCGCAGCCACCCGTTATCCCGCTTCATCTGGCCGTAGTTAAACACGCTTCTGGCAGAGTTCCCCTCGGTCATGGTTTAGGCGATTAGCTGGCCCAGCAGTTTCTCGGTTGGAGTCTAGTAGGTGACCAAGAAAACCAACCATACACCCGTTCGGTCGCTCGGTGAATTACGGTCAAAGGTGAACACCCGCAGGGCCTTCTCGCAGCCGGCTTGAGGGACTACGCACAAAAC
>JAGUZX010000031.1 GCA_020060545.1 Desulfovibrio sp.
GATGCCGCGCCAGCGCTGCAGCCGCCCGGCTTCGCGGTTTGCCTCCCAGCGGGGGATGCTGCGCTCTGTGACCACGGGGACGATCCGCACCGCCCCCAGCTCCACCGCCTGGCGGATCACCAGGTCCATTTTTTCACCTTTGACCAGAGCCTGCAGCAGGGTTACTTTAAGCGGCGATTCCGCCGCCCCCACCGCTTCCTCCAAGCGCACCCGCACGGCGGCGGGGCCGCTGGCGGAGATTACCCCCTCGAAAACGGCGCCACGCCCGTCGGACACGGCCACCGGGCTGCCTTCGCGCAGGCGCAGCACCCAGCAGGCATGGTTCACGTCAGCAGGGGCAAGCTCCACCTCCAGGCCGGGCACCAGCTCAATTCCTTCCCTGAAAAAATAGTGCATTTTTAGCTCCAAACCGCGGTTATTTCGCTCCGCCGAAGGCGTCTTTCATCCGGTCGATAAAACCCTTGCCGTCGTCGCAGGTGCGCGCAAAATCGGCCAGGAGCTGTTTCTGCTTATGACTCAACCGCTTCGGGACGATCACTTTTAATTTAACCCTGAGGTCACCCCGCCCGGCGCCGCGCAGGCGCGGCATCCCCCGCCCCTTGAGCCGGAAGGAGGTGCCGGGCTGCGTTCCTTCCGGGATGCGCAGGGCGGCGGTGCCGTCCAGGGTTGGCACATCGACCTCCGTCCCGAGGGCGGCATAAACCATGTTCAGCGGCAGTTCGATCACCAGGTCGTCGCCCTCCCGCAGGAAAAGCTTGTGCGGGCGGATGCCGACGATTACGTAAAGGTCGCCGGGAGGGCCGCCGCGCAGCCCCGCCTCACCCTCGCCGCCGACGCGCAGGCGGGAACCGTGCTCCACGCCCGGCGGGATCTTGATCTCGAGCTGCCTTTCCCGGACCACCCTGCCCTGGGCGCGGCAGGCCGGACAGGGATCCTTGATCATCTTTCCCTCCCCGCCGCAGGCGCTGCAGGTCTGCACATTCACGAAGCGGCCGAAAGCCGTATTCCGGGTGAACTGCTGCTGGCCGCTTCCCTGGCAGGTGGGGCAGGTTTCCGGCTTGCTCCCGGCCCGGGCCCGGCTGCCGCGGCAATCGGGGCAGAGCTCGGTGCGCGGGATCTTGATCTCCCGCGACCCGCCGTGAAAAGCCTCCTCCAGGGTAATCTCCAGGTCATAGCGCAGGTGCGCGCCCTGTTCGGGCCCCGGCGGGCGGCGCCTGCCGAAGCCTCCCAGGCCGCCGAAGAAATTTTCAAAGATGGACTCAAACCCGCCGAACCCGTTGAAGTCGGCGCCCCCGAAACCGCCGGTGCCGAAGCCCGCCGCCTCGGCCTGGTGGCCGAAGCGGTCGTACTGCTCCCGTTTCTGGGGGTCGCTCAAGACCTCGTAGGCTTCGTTGACCTCCTTGAACTTCTTTTCGGCATCGCGGTCGTCCTTGTTAAAATCGGGATGGTACTGCTTTGCCAGGCGGCGGTAGGCTTTTTTGATCTCCTCGGCGGAGGCGCCCCGCTCCACGCCTAAAACTTCGTAATAGTCCCTTTTGGCCATTTACCTCTCATCCTCTGCCGCTACTAGTCGTTCCCACCGTCGTCCTTTATATTATAATCGGCATCGACCACGTTGTCACCATCCGTTCCGGCCTGCGCCGCACCCGGGCCGGCGCCCCCGGCAGCCTCCTGCTGCGCCCGGGCCTGCTCGTAGAGCTTGCTGGAGAGTTCGTGCATGTGGCCGCTCAGCTTCTCCGAAGCCTGCTTGATCCGCTCCAGGTCCTCGCCGCCGGCCGCGCCGCGCAGCTCCTCGATCGCCTGGCGCACCGCCGCGGCCTTATCCCCGTCCACCTTGTCGCCCAGGTCCTTGAGCGCCTTTTCAGCCGTGTAGGCCAGGGTATCGGCCTGGTTGCGGGCGTCGACCAGCTCGCGGCGCCTCTTGTCCTCCTCGGCGTACTGCTCCGCGTCCTGGACCATGCGCTCGATCTGGCTTTTATCCAGGCCGCTCGAGGCGGTGATCGTGATGTGCTGCTCTTTCTTCGTGGCCAGGTCCTTGGCCGACACGTTGACGATGCCGTTGGCGTCGATATCGAAGCTGACCTCGATCTGCGGGATGCCGCGCGGCGCCGGCGGGATCCCGTCCAGCATGAACCGGCCCAGGGTCTTGTTGTCGGCGGCCATGGCGCGCTCGCCCTGCAGGACATGGATCTCCACGCTCGTCTGGTTGTCCGCCGCCGTGGAGAAGATCTGCTTCTTGGTGGTGGGGATGGTCGTGTTGCGCTCGATGATCCGGGTGGCCACGCCGCCCAGGGTCTCGATGCCCAGGGAAAGCGGCGTCACGTCCAGCAGCAGGACATCCTTGGCCTCTCCCGCCAGCACCGCGGCCTGGTAGGCCGCCCCCAGGGCCACCACCTCGTCGGGGTTGACCCCCTTGTGCGGCTCCTTGCCCAAAAGCTTGCGGATCGCCTCCTGCACCGCCGGGATGCGGGTGGAGCCGCCGACCAGGATCACCCGGTCGATCTGCTCCGCTTTCAGGCCGGCGTCGGAGAGCGCCTGCCGGGTCGGCCCCATCGTTTTTTCCACCAGGTCCGCCGTCAGCTCGTCGAACTTGGCCCTGGTCAGGGTCAGGTTGAGATGTTTCGGGCCGTCCTGGGTGGCGGTGATAAAGGGCAGGTTGATATCCGTCGCGGTGACGGAAGACAGCTCCACTTTTGCCTTTTCCGCCGCCTCGATCAGCCGCTGCAGCGCCATCCGGTCCTGGCGCAGGTCGACCCCGTGGTCCTTCTTGAATTCCCCGGCGATATGGTCGACCAGGCGCTTGTCGAAGTCGTCTCCGCCGAGGCGGTTGTTCCCGCTGGTGGCCAGCACCTCCACCACGTTGTCGCCCAGCTCCAGCAGGGAGACGTCAAAGGTACCGCCGCCCAGGTCGAAGACGAGGATCTTCTGCTCGCCTTTCTTGTCCAGGCCGTACGCCAGCGCCGCCGCGGTCGGCTCGTTGATGATGCGCAGCACCTCCAGGCCGGCGATCTTGCCGGCGTCCTTGGTCGCCTGCCGCTGGCTGTCGCTGAAATAGGCCGGCACCGTGATTACGGCCCGGGTGATCTTTTCGCCCAGGTAATTCTCGGCGTCGGTTTTCAGCTTCGCCAGGATCATCGCCGAAATCTCCTGGGGCGTATAATTTTTCCCGTCAATGTGGGTTTTAAAATCGGTGCCCATCTCCCGCTTGATCGAGACGATCGTCCGCTCGGGGTTGGTGATCGCCTGGCGCTTGGCCACCTGCCCGACCAGCCGCTGCCCGTCCTTGGTAAAAGCCACCACTGAGGGGGTCAGGCGGCTGCCCTCGGCGTTGGGTATAATCTCGGGTTCGCTGCCCATCAGCACCGCGATGACCGAGTTGGTCGTACCCAGGTCAATTCCTACAACTTTACCCATCATAAAACCTCCCTTAAACAGTTAACTTCGAAAACTTAAACTTACCATGTAAAAATGACTAATCCTGGAATACTTTCACCAGGGCCGGGCGGAGCACCTTTTTCTTATAAAGATACCCCTTTTGCAGCTCCTCCACGACCGTTCCCGGCGCCGCTTCTCCTTCGTTCGTCTGCATCACCGCGTGGTGGTAATGGGGGTCGAAAGGCTGCCCCAGGGCGGCCAGCGGGGAAGCCCCCTCCTGTTCAAGCAGCTGCAGCAGCTGCCGGTTGATAATCTCCAGGCCTTCGATATAAGAAGCGGGCACATTTTCGCCGCGCGCCGATTGCAGGGCCCGCTCCAGGTTATCCAGCACCGGCAGCAGCCGGCCCAAGAAATTAAAGAGGCCGTATTCCCTGGCTTCATCCTGCTCGGCGCGGCTGATCCGGCGGTAATTGTCAAAGCCGGCCCGCTCCCGCTGCAGCAGGTTGATCAGCTCCTCTTTTTCCCGCATCAAAGCCTCTTTTTCCCGCTCCCAGGCGGCAAGGCCGTTTGCCGCTGTTATTGCTTCCGCCTCCGCCTGCGCCCCGGCCTCACCGCCGGTTTCCGGCCGGGCC
>JAGUZX010000063.1 GCA_020060545.1 Desulfovibrio sp.
AAATCAGCCGCCCCGGCGCCAGGCGCCCGCTCAAGGCGGCCCCGAACGGCCGGCGGAGGCCTTTGCGGAAACGGCTCCAATCCAACCGCGGCGGGCGCCATTGAAACAGCGATTCATGGAACTCTTCCGGCTCGCCGCCGGCCGCCGCCGCCCGGATCCTGTAAATGGAGCGGGAGGCGAAATAGAGCACCGCGATCAGGAATAATGCCAGCAGCGTCCACAGGATTACCGCCTGGCCCTGCGGCGACATGATGTAACGGGCAGCTTCTTCGGTGAAGATTTGCGGCCGGCCCGGCCCTCCCGGCTCAAAGTCCTCCACATCGATAGACTCACCCATCATCGCTTTCAGGACCGTGACCGCCCATCCGGCCAGGTGGGCAAACGGGACCGCGACGTAAACGATCAGTAAAGCGGCGAAAGCGGCGGCCCGGGAGGCAAGAACGCGCAGATATTCCCACAGGGCAAACGGGACCGCTCCCGCCGCCAGAAATCCGCCCGGGGTAATCGCCCCCAAAAGGCAGGCCAAAAGGATCAGCCAGTGGCGGTAGAAGGCGCGCAGGGTACGCTTCCGGGAAATAACGCGGACAGTAAAAGCGCGGTGGTGGCCCAGCGATAGCGCGGCCAGGGCGAAGATAAAAAAGCAGGCCAGGTAGGCGCCGAGCGACTGCTGGAGGGCGAACAAGCCCGGCAGGGCGAGCCGCGGCGCTTGCCAGTGCAGCAATATGATCAAAGCCACCAGGGATACCAACCCCCGGCTGAACGAGGCGAGAAGGTTTCCCGGATAAAGATACGGCCCGCTCCTGGCCAGGCTCAGGCGCCAGAAGTAGAGGGCGGCAAACAGGGACAAAATGTACGGCTGCCGCAGGTCAAACAGGTTTACCGCCAGATAAGCCGGCCATCCGGCCCAAGCGGCGGCGGCGCCGGAGCCGTGATAACCAGCCCAAACGCCGAGCGCCAGCAGAAAACCGCCGGCCAGGATCGCCGCCCGGATCCAAGAAAGGCGCCAGGGCAGGCGGCTGAAAAAACGTGACAGGCAGAGCCCACCGGCGCCGATTACCGCCGCCGCCGGCAGCGAGAGCAGCGGCCTGTCCCAGCCGCCCATGGAAAAGGTGTCCGTCAGCCAGAGCAGCCAGGGATAGCTCGCGCACAAACCCGCGGCCAGCGCCAGCAGCGCGAGGACCGGGGAACCCAAAGCGGCGGTGTCAATCGCGTCAACCGGGTCAGGCGCCGCGCCGGCCCGGGCCCCGGTTTGAAGGTTCACAGGCAGGTCACCTCCTCCATCTCTTCCCAGGGCAGGTCCGCGGGGACGCGGTAGTGCGGGAGGCCGGGCGGCAGGATTGCGTCTCCGACGACGATCAGGATCACCTTGCGCCCGGCCTGCTTCAATTTGCTCAGGGCTTCAGCGAGCGGGACGCCCAATGCAGCGGTGATCACCGCCACGCTGGTGCCGGGAGCGATGCGCTTGTTTTCCCGCAGCAGCATCTCGCCCAGGTCCAGCTTCTCCACCGAACGCACCCGGGCCAGGGCCTCCAGGATCCGGCGCAGCTGATCGCGGCGGTCCCCCAAAGGCACCTTGATGTAACCGCCCGAGCCGAAATCGTATTCGTTGACCATCAACCCCGTGCGGTATCCCCCTTCGAGGGACCGGGCGGCCAGGGAGGCGGCGACCACGACCGAAAGCTCGAGTAGAGGTTGGTTGATCTTGCGGAAAGGCCTGGGAACGGTGCGGCTGTCGAGGAATATGATCAGCTGAATACTGGTGGTATGATCGAAGATCTTGGTCTGGAGCGAACCGAGGCGGGCGCTGGCCTTCCAGTTGATTTGCCTGGGGTTGTCGCCGGGCTGGTAATCCCGCACCCCGAGGCTGAAGAAAGGATCCTTGTAAAGGTGGCGGCGCACCCGGAAGTCGCCGAAAAGCTGGTCCGGGGGGAGCGCCAGCGAGGCCAGCGGCAGGACGCGGGGATAGACAACCAGGCGCTCGGCGGTGCCGACGATCCGCCCGGTTTTGAAAAAGCCGAACAGGTCCGCCGAATAAAGCGCGGCCGGCCCGAAGGAATAATCCCCCCGGCGGCGGCACCGGACGGTGAAGCGCCTGGTGACGGCATGGTAAGGGCCCATGGTGAAAAGGTTGATCAGGCGCACCGTTCCGCCGTCAGCCAGAAGCCGGCCTCCCTCTACGGAGAGCTCCCCGGGGAACTCATCTTCAACGCGCACCCAGGGCAGCGGCAGCGGCTTGCTGTTGGCCAGCCGCAAGTCAAGGCTGACGGTTTCACCAAAAAAAACCCTGTTCCGGCTTAAAGTGCGCCGGTAGGAAAGCCGCGCCAGGCAAAAGCGGCTCCAGAGGCGGGAGGCCGCCATGGTTAAAAAGAACAGCAGCGCCCCGGCGAGCAAAGGCGGCTGCTTCAGGGCCAGCCCCGCCGCAAAAAGGAGGATTGAGAGCAACAGCCAGTGATGACTGATCACTTCGCTTCACCTTGCAGGTTTTCCACGGGAACGGGCACGGTTGCGACAATTTCACGGATCAGCGCCTGGTGGTGATAGCCTTTAAGCGAGCTCTGCCGGTTGACCATAAGGCGGTGCCCCAGAACAAACGGCGCGAGGTACTTGACGTCATCCGGGATGGCGAAAGCGCGGCCGCGCAGCGCGGCCAGGGCGCGGGCGGCCTGGTAAAGGTTGAGCATGGCCCGGGGGCTGGCGCCGAGTTCGACCGCCGGGTGCTCCCGGGTGGCGTGGACCAGGGCGATCAGGTAGTCCTGCACCGCCAAGGAGACCGAAACGGTGCGGCAGGCCCGCTGCAGCTCCACCAGTTCGCTGTCCGGGAGGACTACCCCCAGTTCATCCAGGGGGTTTTTCTGGCCGAAGTTTTCCAGGATGAGGCGGTCTTCACCGGCGGTGGGATAGCCGATGCCGACCTGGAGCAGGAAGCGGTCGAGCTGGGCTTCCGGCAGTAAAAAGGTCCCTTCCAGTTCAACCGGGTTCTGCGTGGCCATGACGAGAAAGGGGCGCGGCAGCGGCCGGGTGCCCTGTTCGGTGGTAACCTGCCGCTCCTCCATGGCTTCGAGCAGGGCCGACTGGGTGCGGGGGGTGGCGCGGTTAATCTCGTCCACCAGGACAACCTGGGCCATCACCGGCCCCGGCTTGAATTCAAATTCGACCAGCTTCGGGTTAAAAACCGAAACGCCGGTGATGTCCGCCGGCAGCAGGTCGGGGGTGCACTGGATCCGGCGGAAGCTGCACCCCAGGGAGCGGGCCAGCGCCTTGGCGAGCATAGTTTTGCCGACACCGGGCACATCTTCGATCAGGAGGTGGCCCTCCGCCAGCAAGGCTACCAGGGCCAGCTCGATCACCTCACTCTTGCCGACGATCACTTTTTCCACGTTGGCGCGGACACGCAGGGCCGCTTCTTGTAACTTTTCCACCGGTTCTACAGGCATGATTCGTTCCTCCTCTACCTCTATTGCTGCAAAGTTGGCCGATCCGCCCGGCGCCGGCGCGCGGCACAAAGGGCTCGGTAAGAGAGGTCCGGCCGAAAGAGGCAAGGCCGGTCATTCCGGGCGCGGGCTAGAAGCTGTTCAGGGCGGCCTCGATCTCCCGCACTACCGCCGGTTCCGCCTCGCTCCGGCGGCCGCTCTCCAAAACGGCACGGCTCCGCGGGCCGCCGATCCGTCCGAGGGCCCAGGCCGCGTAAGCCCGGACCATCGCTTGCGGATCCCGCAGAGCTCGCTCCAGGTGGGGCACCGCGCCCGTGTCGCCGCTGTTGCCCAAGGCGATGGCGGCGTTGCGCTGCAGGAATTTCTTCTCCCAGATATAGCCGTAAAGCAGGGGCTGTATTTTCTCCAGGTAAAACTGATCGTCCATGTTCAACAAGGCGGGCAAGGTAACCTGCGGGGCAATTGCAGCCAGGAAAGCGTCGGGCGGAAGCTTCTGCTTCAGCCTCGCCCGGTTGCGGGGGCAGGCGTCCTGGCAGACATCGCAGCCGTAGATCCAGGTCCCCATTTTTTCCCTGATTGCAGGGGGAATCTCCGCAGGAGCCCCGGGCAGGTTGCCGGTGCCGTATGTATGAAAGGCGATGCACTGCAGCGGGTTCATTTTGTAGGGTTCGTGGAGCGCCCCCGTCGGGCAGGCCTCGATGCAGCGGCGGCAATCGGCGGGACAGCAGGATTTGGTTTCGTGCAATTCAACCTCCAGGCGGGCGCTGACGGCCATGGTGACGATACCGGCGAAGCTGCCGATTCCGGGCGTATAAATGAAGGTGTTCCGGCCGAAGGTTCCCAGGCCGGCCCGCGCTGCCGCCTGCCGGTCGGGGAGAGCGGGCTTGTACCCAACCTCCATCCCCAGCCGCTCCAGGAGCTCTTTGAAGAGCCGGAGGCGGCTGCCGAAGATCCGCTTTTTACCCGGGTAGAGCCTGGCCAGGTAGGCTTTTCCCACCTTCCCCAGGAGCGCCGGGGGGAAAGACTGCTTGTGGTAATCGTAGAGGAGCACCACCAGGGAACGGGCGGAGGGGAGCACAAACCTGGGGTCGGCCGCCCCGCTCAGCTGGAGCAGGCCTTCACTGACCCAGCTGTAACCGCCGCGCCTTTCCCGCAGCGCCTCGGAGAGTTGATCGAACGGATCGGCGTTGGTAAAACCGACCCGGTCAAAACCGAGATCCAGCGCGTATTCCCTGATCTCCTGGCTTATAGACACCGGTTCACCTTCTTTAAATCTTCTCCGGCCTCGAAGGGGTCAGGTCAACTTTTCCGCTTCCGCCCGCTCCGCCGGTCGGCCAACCGGCCGGCCGGGCCGGATCACTTTCCAGAGGGGATAAAACAGCAGCAGGCCCAAGAGCGAGGCGGCCAAGCCGACCAGGAAAGCCGGGCTATAGTTGCCGCTCAGGTCGGCGATCCGGCCGGATACTAGCGGCCCCAGGGAGGCGACGCCGATCGCCGTAAACAAGAGGCCGTAATTAAAGCCGAAATCGTCCAGGCCGAACAGCTGGACCACCGCGGCGGGGAAAGCGGAGAAGAGGCTGCCGTAATTCAAGCCCAGCAGCATGGTGCCGGTAACCAGCGCCGGCCAGCCCCACCCGCTCAAGAAAAACAGCATCGTGGCCGCCAGTAAAATGAAGGCCAGCTGCAGGCTGCGAAAATAACCGATCCGGTCGCACAGAAAGCCTCCCCCAAACCGGCCCAGGGTATTGAAAAGAGCGAACAGGGATACCAGGAGATAGCCCCAGGCGAACCGGAAGTTGAGCTCGGTAATCTGGACCAGGTGGGCGGTGAGCATCAGCCCGGAGCCGGCGGCAAGGACCAGCATTACCCAGAGCAGGATGAAAGACGGGCTGCGGATGACCGTGTGCCAGGCGGCGCGCGGGGCAGGCATGAATCCGTCATCCAAAAGCTCCCCGGGCGGCACGGACATAAACCGTGATGCGGCGATGATCACCATCAGCAGGGAAAAACCGGCGATCAAGAAAGTCCGGGTGATGCCGAGGCTGCTGATCAGCAGGTTGATCAGGGGAGACCAGATCAGGGCGGAGATACCGGTGCTCATCACCACGATGCCGGTAATCCGGCCCCTTTGGTGCGGCGGAAACCATTTGAGCGCCGCCGGGGTGGCCGCGGCGTAACCGAAAGCCAGGGCCAGGCCGAAAACAAGGCCGCAAAAAAGAACCAGGCCCGCCGCGGTAGGGAAGATGGCGCCGCCCAGGTAGGCCGCTCCGGCCAGGATTCCGCTCAAGAGCACGGCGGGGCGGGGCCCCGCCCGGTCCTGGAAGCGGCCGGCGACAATCATCGCCGTGGAAAAAGTAAGCAGTGAAATCGAATAGGGCAGAGAGACGGCGGCTCTCGAGAGACCCAGTTCCTTCATCAACCCGTTGGCCACGACAGACCAGGCGTACCCGATGCCGAGGGCAAGATTAACGCAAAATCCCGCTGTGGCAACCTTACCCCCCGGGCTGCGATTATTCATCTAATCCTCCAGTGAGCGAAAAAAGTGTGTACTTTAAGCAATTAAGCTTTTACTTCGACAAAAAGAAGTCGATCCCTGCCTGGCGATCCGAACGAAAGCCGGGATGCAGATTTCGATCGCACCGTGTTGGCGCCGGGGGCCGTTCTTTTTTTCTCCCCGGCGTTCAGGCCTGCAGTTCGGCCAGATCCCGGTACAGGTCGAGGCTCTCCGGGTTGGCCAGCGCCTCCCGGTTGCGCACCGCTTCGCGGTGGATGATCTTGCGCACGGCGATCTCCACCTTTTTGCCGTTGATCGTATAGGGGATATCGAGGATCGGGATGATCTTGGCCGGCACGTGGCGCGGGCTGATGCTTTCACGGATCGCTTTTTTGATCTCCGCCGCCAGCTGTTCGGTCAGCGCTTCGCCCGGCGCCATTTTCAGAAAAAGGATCACCCGCTCGTCATTTTCCCACTTTTGCCCCACCACCAGGCTGTCGGCCACGCCGGGGAAGGTCTCGATCAGGCGGTAGATCTCCGCCGTGCCGATGCGGACCCCGCCGGGGTTCAGGGTGGCGTCGGAGCGGCCGTAGATAATCGCGCCGCCCGTTTCAGTCAGTTCCATGTAGTCGCCGTGGTGCCAGATGCCGGGGTAAGCTTCAAAGTAGGCGGCCCGGTATTTTTTCCCGCCAGGGTCGTTCCAGAAGCAGACGGGCATGGAGGGGAAGGGAGCGGTGCAGACCAGCTCTCCCTTTTGGCCGGCCACCGGCGCGCCGTTCTCGTCAAAAACTTCCACTTTCATCCCCAGGCCACGGCACTGCAGCTCCCCCGGGTAGACCGGCAGAAGCGGGTTGCCCAGGACGAAACAGGAGATGATATCGGTGCCGCCGGAGATGGAAGAAAGGCAGAGATCTTGCTTGATCTCGCGGTAGACAAACTCAAAGCTCTCCCGGGAGAGGGGCGAACCGGTGGAAAGAACCGTTTTGAGGCTGCCCAGGTCGTACTCCGCTCCCGGCCGGGCGCCCGACTGTTCGAGCGAAGCCAGGTAGCGGGCGCTGGTCCCGAAGATGTTAATCTTTTCGTCCTGAGCCAGGCGGAAGAGCGCCCCGGGGTCCGGGTAGAACGGCGAACCGTCGTAGAGGACCACCGTTGCCCCCACGGCAAGCGAGCTGACCAGCCAGTTCCACATCATCCAGCCGCAGGTCGTAAAGTAAAAGACGACGTCGTCGCGCTTCACATCAGTGTGCAGCATCAGCTCTTTGAGGTGCTGGAGCAGGGTGCCGCCGGCGCCGTGCACGATGCACTTCGGCGCGCCTGTAGTCCCCGAGGAGTACATGATATAGACGGGGTGGTCAAAAGGCAGCTGGGCAAATGCTATTTCATGGGCGGCTTCGGAGGCGGCAAAAGCGGGGAAATATTCCGCCGCGGGGAGGCCGTTCAGGTTGGAATGTTCCCGGAGGTAGGGGACCACGACGACCTTTTCGATGGAAGGGATCTCCCGCACCAGCTGGCGCACCTTCGCCAGGGAATCGAATTCTTTACCCGTGTAAAGGTAACCGTCGGCGGTAAAAAGAAGCCGCGGTTCGATCTGGCCGAAGCGGTCCAGGGCGCCGGGCACGCCGAAGTCGGGCGAGCAGGAGGACCAGATCGCGCCGAGCGAGGTGGCGGCCAGCATGGCGGCGACCGTTTCGATCATGTTGGGCATAAACCCGGCGACCCGGTCTCCCGCCTTAAGCCCCGCTTGCCGCATGGCGGCGCTCAGTCCGGCAACCTGCCGGTAAAGCTCCCGGTAGGTAATCCGCCGCGCTACCCGGCTTTCTCCCTTGAAAATCAGCGCGGTGCGGTCGTCGCGCCAGCGCAGCAGGTTTTCGGCAAAGTTTAACCTGGCCCCCTCGAACCACTTGCAGCCGGGCATCAGATCGAGGTCTTCGGCAACCCGGTCATAAGTACGGGAACTGATCACCCGGCCGTATTCCCAGATCAGCTCCCAGAAAGCGGCGCTGTTTTCAATCGACCAGCTGTAAAGTTCGTCGTAGCGGGTAAATTCCCGCCCGGCTTTCCGGCCGGCCAGGCGCATGAACGCGGTCAGGTTGGCTTCTTTTTTTCGTCTTTCATCCGGGATCCAGAGCGGTTCTGGCATTACTTTCACTCTCCCTGCATTGGAATTCGCTTATAGAAGAGATCGCCATGTGTTAATTGTACCAAATTTTGCCTAATCTCACAACGGAATTAAGGGAACACCGCGCTTATTTGGCCATGTCGGTTATCCTGGGGGCTCTAGCGCTGGCCAAGGGAGTCCCATCAATTTAACGGGTGAGTATACGCAACAACAATAATTCAGTATGGTGTCCCCCGGATTCAACAATAATTAAGGATGGTGTCCCTCGAATTCGGCCAGGCGGCGTTCCGCGCGCGTTTCAAAGTACGGCCTCAGTTCGGTAACGGCGATCCCGGCAAAAATGAGCAGGGCGCCGGCCATTTTTGGGATGGTAAAAAGCTCATTCCAAAAGAGATAGGAAAAGAGGCCCGCGAACACCGCCTCGAGGCTGAGGATCAGCACGGTGTGGGTGGGAGGGGTGAAGCGTTGGGCGGCGGTCTGGGTGACAAAGGCGCCGATGGTGCAAAACAGGACGGCATAAAGGATGGCCGCCCAGATCGCCGGCGGGTGGGTCAGCATGCCTGGCAGCGGCTCCGTAAATAGGGCCACGGCGAAGGCGGCCGCCCCGGCCAGGGCAAGCTGGATGGTAGTCAGGACGATCGGATCGCGGCGAGGGGCGTAAATACCCAGGGATACGATATGGGCCGCAAAGAGAAATGCACAAACGAAGGTGAGGACGTCGCCGAACTCCAGCCCGAAAGTTTCGCTGCTGGAGAGCAGGAAAAGCCCCCCCGCCGCCAGAATCCCGCCGGCAAAGGAGAACCACCCCGGGGAGACCCTTGTCACCAGGTAGTAGAGAAAGGGGACAATCACGACGCTGGTGCCCGTAATAAAGCCGGACTTGGCCGGGGTGGTGTAGAGCAGGCCGATGGTTTGGAAGCCGAAACCGGCGATGAGGAAAAACCCCACCAGCGAACCGGTCAAGAGATCCGCGCGCGTGACCCGCCGGATCTTGCGCCAAAAGAAGGCGGCCATGAGCAGCGCCGCCGCGGAAAACCTCAAGCCCAGGTAAGTAAAGGGCTGAATCAACGCCAGGGCTTCTTTCATAATCACAAAGTTGGAGCCCCAGAAAACGGCGACGACGAGGAGAGAAACATCGGCCAGGATCGTTTTTTTCCGTTCGGCGAGCTTTTCCATGGGTCATCCTTCTGCAACAGTAATCGCGGCGCGGCCCCGCCGGATAGAAGTATTGTATCACATCCGGCGCGCCAATAACTTAATAAACGGTGCCTGGCACCAATTATTAAGTTATTGGCGCCGGCGCCGGAGGAGCTCGGTGACGATGAAAGAGGCGACCTGGTTGGGCAGGGTGCCCGGGCCGAAGCCGGCGTCAAAGCCCAGCTCCACCGCCAGTTCGTGGGAGATGCGCGGCCCGCCGGCGATTAACAGGACCCGGTCGCGGATCCCTTCCGCTTCGGCCAACTCCACCAGCTCGGTTAAATTCTCGAGGTGGATGTTCTTCTGGGTGACCACCTGGGATACGAGCACCGCGTCGGCCCCGTACGCCGCCGCCTTCGCCAGGAGCTCGGCGTTGGGCATCTGGCTGCCCAGGTTATAGGCGGCCATTTCGGGGTAGCGCTCCAGGCCGTACTCCCCGGCGTAACCCTTCATGTTCATGATCGCGTCGATGCCGACGGTGTGGGCGTCGGTGCCGGTGCAGGCGGCCACCACCACCACTTTACGGCCCAGGCGCTCCCTGATCAGGGCGTTCACTTCTTTGAGGGTCATGACCCGGTGCTGCTGCTTTGGAATTTTGATCGCCGTGTAGTCGACGCTGTGCGGGCAGCGCCCGTAAATGACAAAAAAGGAGAAGCCGGCCCCGAGGTCGGCCATCTCGGTGACCGCAGGCGCCTCCAGGCCCATCCGCAGGGCCAGCTGCCGGGCCGCTTCCCTGGCCTCGTCCCCGGCGGGAACGGGCAGGGTGAAGCTGAGCTGCACCGCCCCGTCGTGCAGTGTATCCCCGTAGGCCTTGATCCTGGTCAAATCGATTTTCACCCCAAGAACCCTCCTTCCGGCCCCCATGCCGCGGCGCGGTCTAAAAACAGCGCCGGGAACGGGTTGTAGTATGCCGCGTGCCTGGCGACGACGCCGTCCAAGCCTTTGCCGCCGTCCCGGCTGCGCTTGATGTCGGCGAAAAAGCCCTGTTCCAGGGCCGCCTCCAGCCCGATTGTTTCGATCTCCTGCAGCAGGCTGTAAGCCTGGTCCAGCAAGTATGCCGCCCGGGTCTGGATCCGGCCCTGCTCGCGGAAGAGGAGTTCTTCACCGAGGTGGCGGGCGTTGTTGAAAATATAGCGGGCGTTGGCGATACTCAGGTAACGGTCGCTTAAGTACGGGGTGTGGATGGCCTCGGTGAGCATCCCCAGCAGCTGGATCTCCTGCCCGGTTAGAACGGAGACCAGGTTGAACATCCCGTTGACCAGGTAGGCACGGAAGATGTCGCCGGTGACATGCTTGGTCGGAGGCATAAATTTAAGCGGCGCGCGGGGGAAGATCTCGCGGCAGAGCTGGGCCTGGGCAATCTCCATCAGCAGGCCGTCTTCCATGGCCGGGTTAATCTCGAAAGCGTGCCCCAACCCCATCTGCTCCTCCCGCAGCCCCGAGCGGAGGGCCAGCTGCTCGTTGATAAACTGGGAGGCGAGGACGGTGTGGCCCTGCTCAAAGGCGTCGGCGGTGGTGAGATAGTTGTCCTCGCCGGTGTTAATCACGATCCCGGCGAAGGCGTTGATGATGCGCGAAAAATGCTGGTCGATGAAGGTGCGGCGCATGTTGATATCGCGGAAGAGGATGCCGTACATGGCGTCGTTGAGCATCATGTCCAGCCTTTCCAGGGCGCCCATGGCGGCGATTTCAGGCATGCACAGGCCGGAGCAGTAGTTGACCAGCCGGATGTAGCGCCCGGTCTCCCGCCCCGCCTCATCCAGCACCCGGCGCACGATGCTGAAGTTTTCCTGGGTGGCGTAGGTGCCGCCGAAGCCTTCGGTGGTAGGGCCGTAAGGCACGTAGTCCAGCAGGCTCTGCCCGGTGTGGCGGATCACGGCGATAATATCGGCTCCCTGGAGCGCGGCGGCCCGGGCCTGCACGGCGTCCTCGTAGATATTGCCGGTGGCCACGATCACATAAAGGTAGGGCTTTTGAGGGCGGGCGGCCCGCCCTAGCATTTTTTGCCGCTCCTCCCGGCGGGCGGCTATCTTCTCCGCCGCGCCGTCCGCCATGCTGTCGGCCAACTCCCGCCACCGCGCTTCAGGGCAGGCGGGGATCGCGCTCACATCGACCTTCCCCGCGGCAACCGCTTCGGCGATCTCCCGGGCCTCTTTCCCGGTGGCCAGAACGGCCCGGGCCATCCAGGGCACGAGTCCCCGGTCGAGCAACCCGGCCTGCTTAAGCTTCTCCACCAGGACATTGGGCAAAGGCACCCCGGCGGCGTCCACCCCGTCAACGCCCAGCAGCCTCGCGGAAGCGCGCTCGATGGTGGTGGTCGTATAGTTGTTGATCCAGGAGTGAAGCCGCCCGGCGGCGGCGGCGGCCGCACGCCTGCACCCGTCGATCTTGGCCCGATCCAGGTTCAGTTTGCTTTCCATCATATTCCTCCTTTCACTATACCCCGGTCCTCCGCAATATGCCGTTTAATATTTATCTTGTCTCCTGCTACTGACTTCCTGTTTCTTGCAATACCAGGTCAAAGACAGGGCAGGGAGCGAGCGCTCCGGTCATATACTCCAAAAAGGGGCGGGGTTCAAAGCTGGTCCCGCCGGGGTCGAAAGGGTTGACGGTTACCGCGGCCAGATCGATCTCCCGCAGCACCCGCAGCGCCCCCCCGTAACGGCAAAAGCGGTAGTAAACTTCCGGCGAAAGGAACAGTTTCGTCGCGTCCCGCACGATCAGCAGCGGGGCGGGCAGCCGCCGGTCCATGATCTCCGCGGCCAGCCGGTCTACCAGGGCGCCCCCCAGGGCCACCGCGGCGGTGTCCCGGCGCAGGCGCT
>JAGUZX010000085.1 GCA_020060545.1 Desulfovibrio sp.
AGGCTCCCAGGCTGGCTCCAGGCTGATGGCTAATCTTTACCTGGCGGGATTCCCACCCGCTATATGATGCGACATTGCTCAGTCGCTCGGACGGTTCTTGTGATATATATTAATCTGCGGTCAACAAGATTAAAAATAAATATCCAAAAATATATCAAGAGAACCGTCCCCCTGATATACAAAATATATCAAGAGAACCGTCCCCCTGATATATATTATAGGGGTTGGACTTTTTGTTTGTGCTCTTTCTTGGGCAGCGGTTCGGGGGCGTAGAGCTTGCGGGAAACGTAGCGGGTGTGGAGCAGGCGGTGGGCCAGGTCGTTGCCGGGGCGGCCGAGAAAGTCACTGTAAAGCTTGACGATCGACGGGTTGTGATGGGCCTTGCGGAATTCTTTGCTTCGATCCGAATCGAAAAGGCCTCCCGCGCGCCGCGAACGGTGAGCCACCTGCTCGTTCCAGTCGTTGGTTTCGATATAAATCGGCTGTCCCCCTCCGCCGACGCAGCCGGACGGGCAGGCCATCACTTCGACGAAGTGGTACTCCTTTTCGCCTTTCAGGATCGCTTCGATCAAGCGGCGGGCTTCTCCGGTCCCCCGGGCCACCGCCACCTTCAGCCGCTTCTCCCCCATCTGGATCTCCGCGTCTTTGTACTCCTGGGAGCGCACCTCCGGGAATTCGACCCGGTCCAGCTCTTTCCCGGTGACCCATTCGTAGACCGTGCGCAGCGTTGCTTCCATTACCCCGCCGGTCGAACCGAAGATTACCCCCGCCCCGCTGGCGTAGCCCATGGGGCTGTCGAATTCCTCCTCCGGCAGCTTGCGCAGGTCGATCCCGGCCTGGAAGAGCATCTGGGCGAATTCGCGCGTGCTCAGCTCGGCATCGACGTCCCGGCAGCCGCTGTCCGCCATCTCCGGGCGCAGCAGCTCGTACTTTTTGGAAACGCAGGGCATGATCGAGACGACGAAGATGCGCGCCGGGTCGATCCCCGCTTCGCGGGCGTAGTAGGTTTTGGCCAGGGCGCCGAAGCACTGCTGGGGCGATTTGACCTCGGAAAGGTTGTCGATCAGGCCGGGATAGAAGCTTTCGCAGAAGCGGACCCAGCTCGGGCAGCAGGAGGTGAACTGGGGGAAAGGCCCGCCCCGTTCCAGCCGCTCCATCAGCTCCGTCGCCTCTTCCATCACCGTGACGTCGGCGCCGAAGCAGTCGTCGAAGACCCGGTCGAAGCCAAGGCGGCGTAAGCTTGCCACCATCTGCCCGGTAAGCAGGGTGCCCACGGGGTAGCCGAACTCCTCGCCGATGGTGGAGCGGATGGAGGGGGCGGTCTGCACGACCACGTGCAGGCCGGGATCCTGCAGCGCCTCCCAGACCCGGCCGGTGGAGTCCTGCTCGCGCAGTGCTCCCGTGGGGCAGACGGTGATGCACTGCCCGCAGTAAATGCAGGGCGTTTCCATCAGCGAGCCGTTGAAAGCCGGCCCGGCCACGGCGTTGAATGAACGCTCCACCATGCGGTAAATCCCCGCGGACTGGTAGTATTCGCATACCGAGATGCAGCGCCGGCAGCGGATGCACTTGTCCG
This sequence comes from Desulfovibrio sp., assembly GCA_020060545.1. Classification (GTDB taxonomy): domain Bacteria; phylum Bacillota; class Dethiobacteria; order DTU022; family DTU022; genus JAGUZX01. The sequence goes on from JAGUZX010000085.1 coordinate 1,577, forward strand.
GCTCGCGCACCACCGAAGGCGAGAGGTCGTCAATAGGGAAGTGGTTGCGGGCGCCCTCGAGGCGCAGGTCCCGGATCCCGTAACGCTTGGCCATGCGCTGCAGTTCGCAGTTGAGATTGCGCTCGCAGGTAAGACACTCGAAGGGATGGTCGGAGAGCAGCAGCTCGATCATCTGCTTCCGGGCGGACAGCACTGCGGGAGTATGAGTATATACTTTCATTCCTTCCTGAGCGGGCAGCACGCAGGACGCATCCATGGTCGGCCTCCCCTCCACCTGCACCAGGCAGACACGGCAGGCCGCCGGCGCGTTCAAATCTTTCAAGTAACAGAGGGTAGGAATGTCAATGCCGGCTTTGCGGGCGGCCTCGAGCACGGTGATCCCCTCCTCCACCTCCAGCTCCCGGTCATCGATCAGCAGTTTCGGCATAAACCCCACCTCCCCGGCCGATGGCGTCGAACGGGCATTCCTCGAAGCACTTGGTGCAGTCGATGCATTTCGCGGGGTCGATCCGGTAAGGGGTTCCCTTTTTCCCGGTAATGGCCGCCGCGGGGCAGAGGCGCGAGCAAATCCCGCAGGCGCGGCATTTGTCTTCCATAATCCACGGCCGGCTTAAATTCGGGCAGACTCCGGCGGGGCAGCGGCGCTCCCTGATATGCGCCAGGTATTCGTCTTGAAAGCGGTGCAGGGTGCTCAGCACCGGGTTGGGGGCGGAACGGCCCAGCCCGCACAGGGAACTGTTTTTTAAAAGCAGGGCCAGCTGTTCCAGAGTTTCCAGATCTCTTTCCTCCCCTTTGCCCGCCGTAATCTTTTCCAGGATTTCAAGCATCCGCTTGGTCCCGATCCGGCAGGGGGTGCACTTGCCGCACGACTCATCCTGGGTGAAATCGAGGTAAAAGCGGGCGATATCCACCATGCAGGTGTCCTCGTCCATGATGATCAGGCCGCCGGAGCCGACCATCGACCCGGCTTCCTGCAGGCTCCGGTAGTCCATCGGGATGTCCAGCAGTTCCGGCCCCAGACATCCCCCGGACGGCCCGCCGGTCTGGGCGGCCTTGAAACGCTTATCGCCGGGGATGCCCCCGCCGATATCAAAGACGATCTTCCGCAGCGGCGTCCCCAGGGGCACCTCCACCAGGCCGGCGCGGTTCACTTTTCCCGCCAGGGCGAAAACCTTCGTCCCGCTGCTGCCGGGGGTGCCCAGCCCGGCGAACCGCGCGCCGCCGTGCAGCACGATCAGCGGGATGTTGGCCAGCGTTTCCACGTTGTTGATCAGCGTCGGCATGCCCCAGAGCCCCTTTTGGGCCGGGAAAGGCGGGCGCGGGTTGGGGTCCCCCCGGGTACCGTGAATGGATGAAATCAGGGCGGTTTCCTCGCCGCAGACAAACGCCCCGGCCCCGATGCGGATTGCGATGTCGAAGTTAAACCCCTTTTCGAAAATGTTTTCGCCGAGCAGCTTTTTCTCCCGCGCCTGCGCAATCGCTTCCCGCGCCCGGCGCACCGCCATCGGGTATTCCGCGCGGACGTAGATATAGCCCTGCCGCGCGCCGGCGGCGTACCCGGCGATGATCATCCCCTCCAGGACGCTGTGCGGGTCCCCCTCCAGGATGTTGCGGTCCATGAACGCTCCCGGGTCGCCCTCGTCGGCGTTGCAGATCACGTATTTCTCCTCTCCGGCGGCCGCCCGGATGATCTCCCACTTCCGCCCGGTCGGAAAACCGCCTCCCCCGCGGCCCCGCAAACCCGCAGTTTTTACTTCTTCGATTACCTGCTCCGGCGTCATCTCCGCCAGGGCCCGGGCCAGGGCGGCATAGCCCCGGTACTTAATGTAGTCGTCAATGTGGGCGGAGATCACCCCGCAATTGCGCAGCACCAGCCTGGACTGGTCCCGGTAAAAGGGCATCTGCTCCCGCTGCCGGATGATCTCTTTGGTGCGGGGGTCCCGGTGCAGCAGCTTTTCCACGATCCTTCCCTTGGCCAGGTGCTCTTTGACGATCGCACGGGCGTCTTCCGGCTTCAGCTTCTGGTAAACGATCCCCTCGGGATAGACGATCATGGCCGGCCCCAGGCTGCAGTCGCCGATACACCCGACAACTTCTACCGGGATTTGCCCCTCGATGCCCCTGCGCCGCAGCTCGTCTTCCAGCGCTTCTTTCACCTTCCGGCAGCCCAGGGAGGTGCACGGGATCCCGCCGCAGATCAGGATGCGGTGCCCGGTTTCCAGGCGGATTCTTTCTTCAGCCAGCTCCTCGAGCAAAGTGCTCATCTCTTTTTCAACTCCTCCAGCAGCGCGTCCAATTGGCCCGGCGTGGCTCCGCCGTGCAGCTCCTCACCGATTTTGATGACCGGGGCGGCGCTGCACGCCCCGACACAGCGGGTGGTGGCCACGCTGAACAGCCCGTCGGCGGTGACCTTACCCGGTTCGGCGCCGGTCTTTTTTTGCAGCTCTTTTAAAAGCTGTTCCGCTCCCCTGACATAACAAGCCGTGCCCATGCACACCTCCAGCCGGTGCACCCCCACGGGCACAGTGGAAAAGAGGGAATAGAAGCTGACGACGCTGTAGACTTCGGCCAGTGGGATGGTCAACTCGTTGGCCACGTGGATCATCACCTTGCGGGGCAGGTAGCCGAAAACCTGCTGGGCTTCCTGGAGCGCTGCAATCAGCACCCCCGGTTTGCCCTTGTATTTTTCCAGGGCCAGGGTCAACTGGCCGTAAAGCTCCTTTTCTTTTGCCGGCCTGACAGCCACCCGCATTCCCTCCTCGAACGTAGAGCATATCAATACAATAGCTAGCCTTCTTCCCATGATGGTGTAGCATACATGGAAAAAAAAGCCGAATTCTCTTTGGATTATGCTGCAGTTGAAGAAGGGGAGACTATTCTGTGCAGCCTTTTCACGGGCGGGTTGATTGTTTCAGGGCAGGCAAACCGGCAACGCAAGAAAAGCAAGGAGGATAGCGTGATGTCTTTTGGCGAAATAGTTAGATACCATCAGGAGAAGGGCGGCTGAAGAACCGGATCCGGCCAGGATAAAGGGGATAAACGCCGTGTTCCAGTGAGAGCTCACCGGCGCCGGCGGCGGTATATTTCACGCCAGGGTGGCTGATGGAAAAGTGGAGATTGTAGAAGCGGCCCATGAAAACCCCGATGTTTCCATTATTATGCCGTTAAGAGACTTTGAGAAAATGATGGCCGGCCGGCTCAGCGCCACGGCCGCCTTTATTGCCGGCAAGTTGAAAATAAGGGGGGACATGGCGCTGGCGCTGAAATTGCAATCTTTAATCAAATCATCCCCAAGATAATTAAGGCGAGGTGGGATCACCCCCCCCCCCGCCCGGAAATCATAATGGTGGGACCTACCCCTACAGGCCGTTAGCTTCGATCAGCTGCTGCACTGTTACCCCGTAGCGCCTGGCGATACTGTAAAGGGTCTCGCCGGCGGCCACGGTGTGGGTAACTGTGCCGTCGGCGGGCGGCGGCAGCATTTTGTCCAGGGTGTTGAAGGTGAAGCCTTTAGCCCTGAGGCCTTCGATGATGCGGGGCAGCGCTTCCACCGTCTTCGGGCCCCCGATGTGCATCAGCACGATCCCGTTTTGGTCGGCGTTGTTTAGAACACGGTTGACAATATAGTCCGCCGTGACCGTCTGCCCGTTCATTTCGGTGGCCCAGTCGTGAGTGTCGATCGTCCACATCACCGTGTACGGGTAGCCTTCTTCGCCCAGGACTTGCAGCAAGGTCTGGTTGTACTCGCCGTACGGCGGCCGGAACAGGTAGGGCCGGATCCCGGTAACCTCCCAAATAATGCGGGTCGACTCCTGCATTTCGTAACGCATCCCTGCCGCGTCCAGTTGGACCGGCATATGTTTATGGGTCAGCGAATGATTGCCCATCGTGTGGCCGCGCCGCACAATTTCCCGGGCCAGTTCGGGGTGATCGGCGACCCATCCGGCCCGGGGGAAGAAAGTAGCCGTCACCCCGTACTGATCGAGCACGTTGAGCAAGGGGATGGTCTGCTCGAACAGCCATCCCGAATCGAAAGTAAGTGCGATTGGCTTTTGGCTGGAAGTTACCGTCCCCCGCTGGACAACCTGCGATATTGACGAAACCTCTCCGCTTGGGACGGGAATTAAAAGGACCTGCCCGACATAGATGACCTGTTCTTTGGGCTTGTCGCCGTTGCCGGGATCCTCCCCCGGATCCCCGGGGTCTTGGCCGGGGTCTTGCGGATTGTTGCCGGGGTCTTGCGGGTCTTTACCCGGGTCGCGGGGGGCGTCCCCCGGATCCGGCGGATCCCCGCTGCGGGGAGGGTCGGCAGTATGATCCCAGCCAAACCACTGCCGGACCGAGTTGAAAGCCTTCTCGCCCAGGCCGCTGGCGGTCACCCCGTATCCGGCCGTAAAAGAGGCCAGGCATACTAAAAGGACAATCAGGATCAACTTGACGGCACGTTTCTTGCTCTTTTTATTCATCTTGGCTTCACCCACAGTTGCACATCCCCGCATTTTACGATTATCGTAACACAAAGATATTATTAAACTGTTATTTCCATGACCTTGATTATTAAATCTCTTTAAATTAAGGCTTTTCCAACTTTGGGCCGGGAAGCCAAGCTATGGACGGCTTCCACCGCCTGCTGTTATAATATTGCATTGGCACTACAGGTCCGAAGGGGGAGATGAGCGGTTATGGAAGGCCCGGCCATCAGCGAAATGGAGCTGCAGGATTATGAACCGGTGATGAAGCTGTGGGCAAAAACGCCCGGGATCGGGTTGAGCGGCGCCGATCAAAAAGAAAAGATCGCCGCCTACCTGGAACGAAACCCGGGGTTCAGCCTGGTTGCCCGTCAGGGCGGGGTCATCATCGGCGCGGTCTTATGCGGGCACGACGGGCGCAGGGGATTTATCCACCACCTGGCGGTGGACGAAAGGCACAGGCGGAGAAGCCTGGGCAGAGAGATGGTCCGCCGCTGTATGCAAAAACTGCGTGACGCCGGGCTTGAAAAGTGTCACGTATTTCTCCTGGTTGACAATAGCGAAGGGCGCAAGTTTTGGACCGGGATCGGCTGGACCGCGCGGGACGAAATCCAGGTTCTGTCAAGCGGCACGGAAGGCGGCTGGGGTAGCTGCTGTTGCTGACGCCCGGCGGTGGCTTTAGGTGGAAGGCGGCGCTAGATGCTCCTGGTTTTTAGCCTCGTACTCCAGGAATTTCCGCCGGTAACGGTGCTCCGATTCCGGATCCGCTTCCGCCAGCCCCCGTTTAAGCAGGTGGGCGTTAAGGAACGTCTTGTTTTTTAAATAGAGGTAGCCGGTCCGGCTCCCCGCTTCGTCACACCCGGTCCCTTCGAAGCGGACAAACACCTTTTGGCCCCGGGTTTTTTGGCGCAGGAATGCCATCGCCGCAGCGCCCTTTCCCGGCTTTTCGCGCAGCCCCAGCAGCCTTACTCTAGTCCCGTCATTCAATTGAACCAGGGTCGGGCTGATGATCTCTTTGACGGTATGGTAGGTTTCTTTTTCGGGAGGGGCCTGGTCAATCTTCGACCCGTAGCCGTTCCGCTTCGGATCGGCCTGCCTCTCAAAGCGGACGGGGTCTTTAAAAACATAAGGCAGCTTGCCGATCATCTCCGCAAGAGCCAGGTCTTCTTCCTGTTGGATGGAAATCACAAATTCAGCGTCAGTGAATAAATCAGCTTGGCGGGCTCCGGCTTTATCCTTGATTAACGGCAGAAAATCCCGATTGATTTCGTAGCCGACGGAGTGCCGCTCCAGGTTCCTGGCGGCCAGGGTGGTAGTGCCGCTGCCCAGGAAAGGGTCCAGGACGGTATCGCCGGCAAAGCTGTACATCTTGATCAGCCTTACCGGCAGTTCCAGCGGGAACATGGCCAGATGGCGGTGCTGTTTTTCCCCGGGGAGCTGCCAGTGCCCGCTGAAATATTCGTTCCACTCTCCAGGAGAAAGCTTTGAGCGCTCTTTGATCTCCGGGTTCACGGCGGGAGGCCGGCCGTATTTCTTGAAGATTAAAATAAACTCGTAATCCAGTTTGAGGATACCGTTGCGGGGGTAGGGGAAAGATCCCATGATCGTGGCCCCGCCGGTGGTGTTGCAGGTGGTGACCTTCCGCCAGATTACGGCGCCCATGTAGTCAAAGCCGGCGCTTTCGCAAAACTTGATGATTTCCGTCCGAATCGGCATCACCTTGTAGCGCCCGTAGTAAACCGCACGGGCGAACTGGTCCCCGATGTTGATGCAGAGGCGGCAGCCCGGGTGCAGCACCCGGTGGCACTCCTGCCAGACCAGGTTCAGGTTGTTGATGTACGCCTCGTAGGAGTCGCCGAAGCCGATCTGGCCGGTTTTGCCGTAGTCCTTCAGCTGCCAGTACGGCGGCGAGGTAACCGCCAGGTGCACCGATGTGTCGGGCAGCTCCCGCATGCGCCGCGCGTCGCCGATAATGATCTGGTGCAGGGTTTTTATCGCGATCACCCCCTTATCGTCGGGCCGTCTCATCTCCCGGGTTCATGCTTTTTTCTGCTCTACACCGGCAAAATCCTGCCTGAGCGTGGATCCTTATCTCACCTGTGAGCTCAAAATACAGGTTGCGTTTCGGTTAAAATAAGCCTGCAGTAATTGACGTAATGTTGCTTTTACATACAGAATACGCTTGCATAAGATTAGATACGCCCCGCCTCGCTAAATCCGAACAGTACTGGTATACTCGTGATTGTAGACTTGACAACCCAAGAGAACTGGGAAAGGCGGGCGCAGCGGTGTGCAAAAGCGACGCGAAGTGGTTTTTATCCAGGGTCAAGCAGACCATTTACCGCTACCGGATGATCGAGAAAGGCGATACCGTCGCCGCCGGCCTGTCTGGCGGGAAAGACAGCGTCGCCCTGCTGTATATCCTCGACCTTTTCCGGCGCCACAGCCCGGTTTCCTTTCACCTGAAAGCGGTGCACGTGCACATGGGATGGGATATTGACCTGGAACCACTGGCCCGGTTTGCCGCGCAAATGGCGGTCCCCCTGCACGTTGAAAAAACGCCCATCGCCCGGATCGTATTTGAAAGCAGAAAAGAGAAAAACCCCTGCGCCCTCTGCGCCAACCTGCGGCGCGGCGCCCTGCACCGGGCCGCCCTGGCGCTGGGCGCAGGCAAGGTCGCCCTGGGCCACCACCTTGACGACGCTGTCCAGACCTTCTTTCTGAACCTGATCTACACCGGGCAAATGGGTACATTCAAGCCGAACACATACCTCGACCGGGCCGGGCTCCACCTGATCCGTCCCCTGATCCAGATCCCTGAACAGACCCTCTCGGCCCTGGCGCGCCGCGAGAGCCTTCCGGTGCTCAGGAACCCCTGTCCCGTCAGCGGCGAAACCAAGCGCCGGGAGATGGCCGGCCTGGTGGAAGAGCTGGTCTCCCGCTACCCGGACCTGCGTGAAAAATGCCGCGCCGCCCTCCTCAACGGCCCCTTCTGGCAATAGATCAAGGGTCGAGTAGGTTATGCCCTCGCGGGCATAACCCCTCACAGAACCGTGCTTGCGCTATTCACGCACACGGCTCTTCATAACAGCATTC
>JAGUZX010000046.1 GCA_020060545.1 Desulfovibrio sp.
GAAGGCCGGTCCGGCGGCGGTGGAACAGGCAAGGAGACGCCCCCCGGCGGCCAGGACCAGCTCGCCGTTGGTGCCGATATCGACGGCCAGGCAGGCGCCCGCACGCTTGTCCAGCCGAGTAGCCAGGATGACCCCGACGGTATCGGAGCCGACATACCCGGCGATATTGGGCAGCACAAGCACCCGGCCGCCCGGGTGCATTTCCAGCCCCAATAGGGCGGCCTCCGCCTCGACCGGCCGGCGGAAAGCCGGGACAAAGGGGGCCGGGGCCAGGTAGGTCGGGTCGATGCCCAGGAAGAGGTGGCTCATGGTGGTATTGCCGACGACGGTGGCCTCGTAAACCTCGTCTTTATTTACCCCCGCCTGTTCGAGCAGGGTTTGTATGATTTTGTTGAGCGCGCCGGTCACCTTTTTTTGCAGCTGCGCCAGGCCGGCGGCATTCCCGGATGCGTGCGTGATCCGGGAGATCACATCGGCTCCGTAAACGGCCTGCGGGTTGCTTGCCGCCTCGACGGCCAGAACCGCCCCGCTGCGCAGGTCGATCAGGGAACCCATGATCGTGGTGGTGCCGATGTCGAAAGCGAGGCCGAAGATGCGCCCGGCGGTATCGCCCGGTTCAACAGCGATCAGTTTGTCCCCGGCCAGCACCGCCGTCACGGCAAAACCGGCTTCCCGCAAAGTGCGGGGGAGGCCGGCCAGCACGGGCAGCCCGGCCCGCAGGTTTCTCCCCGGGAGGCGGACCAGCAGGCGCTCCAAATCGGGCGTCTGGTCGGCCGTGCCGGGGCGGGGCAGCGCCACCGGGATTTTGCTGACACCGGGCGAGGGCGCCGGCCCGGATTTATCCCTTTTGAGGGCGGCCTTGCGCCCGGAGGCGTCTTTCTGAAGGCGCACTTCAACCGCCGTATCGGAGAAGGCGCTTCTCCGGCAGGCCAGCACCCACCCTTCCGCCAGCTCTTGCGCCGAAAGGTGTTTCATTTCAGCCGCGATGGGGCCGCCATTCCCGTTGCCGGCAAGCTTAACCCTGCATTTGCCGCAGGTGCCTTTGCCGCCGCAGTTTCCTTCCACCGCCATGCCGGCCAGGGCGGCCGCTTCAAGCAGGCTCGTCCCGGCGGGCACGACCGCCGCCTTCCCCTGGAGCACAAAATCCACCCTGGGCAACCCGGGCCCCTCCCTTCCGCATCCGTCTTTTTCATTGTAACCGTACCGCCGCGGCGGGGAAAGGAATTTTTTTTCGGATATCTGCTAAAAACCGGCGGTCAAAAGCGCGTGGAGCGGCGGCCTGAATCGGTTATTGGAAATTTGTGCATTCCAAGCAAGATAAGCCGTGTTATAATATTGAAAAAACAAAATGCGGTTCAACGGCGAGGGATAAAGCAGCGTGAAAATTGAAATCAGGCACCACCCCGGCCGGCATTGCGCCAGCACGGCGCTTTGCAACCTGGCCAATTTCCACGGTCTCCGCTGGAGCGAGGCGGCCTGCTTCGGGCTCGGGGCGGGCCTGGGCTTCTGGCTCATTGCGATCCCGGCGGTATCGCCCAGCCGGTTCATTCATGTCCGCACGGCTGACCTGGCGGAGCAGTTCTTTCAGCGCATCGGCTGCCCTTCCGCCGGCCGGACCTACACCGATCCGGCAGAAGGCGAAAGGGAGCTCTGCCGCATGCTGGACAAGGGGTCCCCGGTAATCGCCCTGACCGATATTTATCACCTTCCTTACTATCGCTCCAGGACCCGCTTTCCGGGCCACGCCATTACCGTGTGGGGTTACAGCGGTAGAGAAAAGATTTTTTATGTGACTGATACAGAGCGGGAAGAGGTCTTGAAGGTCTCTTTTGAGCAGATGCACCGGGCCCGCTTTTGCCAGGGCCTTCTTTTGGATTTTGCCGGCAAGCTTTATTATGCGGAACGGCTGGCCGAGCCTGAAGGTATGCCCGGCGTGTTCAGGGAGGCCATCCTGGCCAACAGCCGGGTGATGCTGCAAGACGCGGACGATGTCCAGGGGCTTGCCGCCCTCGCCAGATGGGGCGAAACAATCACGGACTGGCATGAACTTCCGGACTGGCAGTGGGCCGCCCGCTTCTGCTACCAGGTGATCGAGAGACGGGGCACCGGGGGCGGCGGTTATCGCCTGATGTATGCCGAGTTTCTGCGGGAGGCGGCACGTTATCTCCCGGCAGCCGGCGCCGCGGCGCTGCCGGCAAAAATGGAAGAAGCAGGGTTGGCCTGGCGGGACCTGGCCTTTTCGCTGAAGGCGGCATCGGAAAGAAAAGAACCCGATTTTAGCGAAGCGGCTGCACGGATCGCCAGGGTTTACCGCCTCGAAGCGGCTTACCACCGCCTGGCCCTGGAGCTGGTTTAAGCGCTGCAGGGGCGTTGTGGCTGTTTAAAACTTCGTTCTATTTTCTTTCTGCACGCATCTCTCTGCTGCAGCTTTGGCAATATGAATGCGCTGTCAAGAGTAGGTTGTCGCCCGCCAACAAGATCTGCCCTCCTTGTGTATGAATCCGCCCTTTTGTTTATGCTATAGCTAGACGTGAACTTGCGGCAGAGGTGATCTGAATTAAGTTATGTTTGTAGTCATGTTCCGGACGTTAATCCTGTTTTCCCTGGTTGTGATCGCCATGCGGATCATGGGCAAAAGGCAAATCGGCCAGCTGCAGCCCTATGAACTGGCGGTTTTGATCATGATCTCCGCCCTGGCGGCCATCCCAATGGAGGATATCGCCATACCGCTTTTCAACAGCATAATCCCGATCATCCTGCTCCTGGCCTTCCAGGTGCTGACCTCTTTTGCCGCCCAGCGCAGCGAGAGGGTGCGGGCCGCCGTCAGCGGCCGGCCGAGCATCCTGATTAAGGACGGCAAGATTATGGAATCGGAACTGCGGGAGCTGCACCTGAATATCAACGACCTGCTGGAGCAGCTGCGCATCTGCGGCTACCAGAACATCTCCGACGTGGAATTCGCCGTATTTGAAACCAATGGCGAGGTCAGCGTCATTCCGAAATCGCAGTGCCGGCCGGTGCAGCCGCGGGATTTAAACCTGGATACCGTCTATGAGGGCTTGCCTCATCCCCTGATCGTGGACGGCAACGTCAATTATGAAAACCTGGGCAAGGTTAACCTGGATGAATTGTGGTTGAAAAATGAACTTGCCAAGTTCGGCATCGCTGACTTGAAAGAGGTGTTGTTTGCCAGCCTGGACACCGAAGGAAAACTTTACTTTCAGCCAAAGGAGAAGCAGTGACCGCCGATGAAAACGATTTGGATTGCCGTCGGTTTGCTGGGCCTGGTTATCGCCGGTTCTTTTACCCTTCATTTCTATTCTACGGCAATCTACAACGATTTGCAGGAAACCCTGGAGCAGGTCTGCCGGGCGGTGGAAAGAGAAGACTGGGAAGGGGCGCGGGATCAATCCGGACGGTTGGCGGAGCTGTGGAGCCGGGTTGATGCGGCCTGGACCCCGACCATGGATCACCGGCAGGTGGACCGGCTTGACGAGTCGCTGACGAGAGTGTTCTTGCTGCTGGAGCAGCGCCGCCGCAATGAGCTGCTGGTGGAGATCGCCGTAGCCCGGCGGATCGCCCGGCGCATTAAAGACACCGAGGTCCCCAATCTCCGCAATGTGTTTTAACAAGACATTTTGCTACATCCGGAGCATAAACCGGGCGATCTGAAAATAAATGATTAACCCGAGGGCGTCGACCACGGTGGTAATCACCGGGGCGGAAAAGACCGCGGGGTCCAGGCCCAGCCGTTTGCCGATAATGGGCATCACCGCCCCGATGGTGGAGCTGACGGTGATAACGGCGATGATGGCGGTCGATACGGTCAACCCCAGGTCCAGGTTTTTCTGCTGGGCGAGCGCCCAGGCCAGGCCGATTATGGCCATGGCCAGGCCCAGGATCAACCCCAGGCGCATCTCCCGCCAGATTACCTTGAAAAAGTCTTTGACTGTAATATCGCCCACGGCTACGGCGCGGATGACCGTGGTGGAAGTCTGGGCGCCCGCGTTGCCGCCGGTGTCGATCAGGAGAGGGATAAAAAAGGCGAGGGCCACAATTTGGGTGAGCGTATCTTCGTAATGCTTCAGGATGTTGCTGGTAATCGTTCCGGCTAAAAAGAGCAGCATCAGCCAGACAATGCGCTTCCGGAAAACGCCGAAAATTCCCGCCTGGAGGTAGGGGCTGTCGAGCGGCTGGCTTCCCCCCAGGAGGTGGATATCCTCGGTGGCCTCTTCCTCGATTACGTCCAAGACGTCGTCGACGGTGAGGACGCCCGCCATCTTGCCGCCGGCATTGACTACCGGGAGGGCCACCAGGTCGTACTGGGCCAGGAGCCGGGCGGCTTCTTCCTGGTCCAGTTCCGCGGCTACCGTGATCACCTTGCTGTTCATGATCTGATCAATCTGAGTGCCCGGCGCCGCCAGGATCAACTCCCTCAGGGAAAGCACCCCGGCAAGCTCTCCCCGGGGGCCGAGGACGTAGATATAGTTGTATATTTCCGCTTTTTCGCCCACCTTGCGCAGGTGCTCCAGGGTTTGTTCCGTTGTCCACCAGCGCCGGGCGGCGATATAATCCATGGTGGCCAGGCTGCCGGCGCTGTTTTCGGGATACGCCATCTGGTTCTTGATTTGTTCCCGGAACGGGGGCTGCAGCATCGCGGAAAGGCGCTCCACCTGGCGGGGGTGAATCGCTGTAAACAGCTGCACCACGGCGTCGCTGGACATGTTGTTAAGGATGCTGATCGTTGTTTCCTCTTCGAGGTGATCGAGGAAAAGGTACTGTTCCACCGGTTCGAAGTGCTCGAGCGTTTCGGCCGCGGTTTCGGGAGGGAGCGTTTTTAGAAGGAGGGTCTGATGGTTTTCGTCCAACTCCGACAGCAGGATGGATAAGTCGTAGGGTTGCAGTTCCTCGAGCAGGTTGCGCAGAGCGTCTTCCGGCGCGCCCGGGCGGAGCAGCGTACGTACCTGTTTAACCAGCTTTGAATTCTGGATGGGCATGAGAAAGTTCCTCCTTTGTGGAGCGGTATGGCGACGCGTAAATCAACTTTTGCAAACGGTTCCGGCGTGTCGGTCTAGGGTTATCGTCTGCGTCCACAGCCCCACCTCCCTTCTCATGCTAACATTAGTATATTCCAGTCCGTCATCCTTGGCAATGTAAAATTCGAAGCATTCGGGAGACAAAATCACTCTTGGCGGATTATAGATCTCAAAAATAACAGCGGGTTATTATCATTTTTCTGGTGATGTCCCCATCAAGGTGGGGACACGGGGGTCTTAATTCTTTTTGCAGCGTCAATTACAATGATTTAATCTCGTGTTTCCTGAATGGCAAAAAGCAACCGTTTCAGGTTGCTTAATCATGTGGTGCGCCCGCAGGGATTCGAACCCCGACTTCAGGCTCCGGAGGCCTGCGTGATATCCCTTTCACCACGGGCGCTTAAGCTCTGCCGCACTTGCTATCATACCACTTCACCCTTCCAAAGTCAACTTGGCGCTTGGCGCGATCACTCACTCATGTGACACTTGGTGACACTTGGGGACGGGGCAATTTTGTCACATCCCGGAGATATGGAAAGAGCAGGGTAGTTGGGGCACCCAATTAATTACAATAATATCTTCCTGCTTTTTAGATTACCCTGATCCGAAAAGTTTCTGTTTCTGATGCGCTAATTTCTTTCTTCCTTCGACACCGTTACCTTAGGTGAAATAGGACTTTTTTGTGACAAAATTGCTCCGTCCCCAAGTGTCACAGTCACTGAAATTTATATTTGAAAAGGGGTATCCTAGTTGAAGTATTCTGCACCATTATTAATGTAAAGGAGGGGCGGCCCGGTGGAGCCACCCGGGAAAGCGGAACAACAAAGCTGGCAAAGCTTATTTTACCTGATCCGCCCGGCGGCGGGAGGGATGCTGGGGCACCTGCGCGCCCTGGTTGAACACTTCGGCCGCTCCGGACCCGTCCACCTTGCCGCTCCCCGGGGAAGCGGGATGGAAGGCTGGACGGAGCGGTCAGGAGGGAGCTATTTGGGCCTGCCCCTGCCCGCCGGGATCAGCCCGGCCCGGGACCTGCTTTCATTCCGCCTGCTTTATCGCGCTTTGCGGGCGGCCCGGCCGTCGCTGCTGCATATGCACGGCTTCAAGGCGGCCCTGGTCGGTCTGCCCGCGGCCCGCCTGGCCGGCGTGCCTGCCCTGGTCACCGTGCACAACTATCCGGCGGAGCGGGGGCGGCTTGCCCTGCCTGCAGTCCTAAAGGCGGCCGGAGGGGGGAAAGCCCGCTACATCGCCGTCTCCCATGCCCTGGCCCGGGTTATGGCCGGATGGGGCATCGCTCCCGCGCAGGTGTCGGTCATCTACAACGGCATCGACCCGGTTCCTTTTGAAGCGGCAGGCGGCAAGCGCTCTTTTTCCGGTAAAAGGCCCGGGGAGGCGGTCGTCGGGACGGTGGCCCGCCTGGCCCGTCAAAAAGGTTTGCCCTATTTTCTGCAGGCGGCGGCGAGGCTGGCTGCTCTTTTCCCGGCAATGCGCTTTCAAATAGTGGGGGAGGGGCCGCAGCGGCCTGCCCTCGAAAGGCTGGCCGGCCGGCTGCGCCTGGGACCGAGGCTTGCCTTTCTCGGTTATTGCGAAGATCTTCCGGCCCGCCTCGCCGCCATGGATATCTTTGTCCTTTCCTCCTTAACCGAGGGCCTGGCCATCAGTGTCCTGGAGGCCATGGCCGCCGGCTGCGCGGTGGTGGCGACACGGGTGGGCGGGGTGCCGGAAGTGATCGAGGACGGCGTCAGCGGCCTCCTTGTACCGCCGGCGGATGGCGCCGCCATGGCCGCGGCGGTGGC
>JAGUZX010000130.1 GCA_020060545.1 Desulfovibrio sp.
AAGTTGATGCCCATCAAGAGCGGGTAATCGCGGGAGATCACCGCCTGGATATTGAGCGTGCCCATGCCGGGCCAGGTGAAAACCGTCTCGGTAATGATGGCGCCCGAAAATACATAGGGCAGACTGAGGCCGAGAATGGTGATCACCGGGAGCAGGGCGTTGCGCAACGCATGCTTGTAAATGACCACCCTTTCGGAGAGGCCTTTAGCCCGGGCGGTGCGGATATAATCCTGCCGGATCACTTCAAGCATGCTCGAGCGGACATAGCGCAGCCAGGAGGCGATACTGGCCGCGGAAAGGACAAACAACGGCAGCACCAGGTGATGGCCGATATCCTTGGCCCTCTCCAGCCAGTTGGCGTGCTCGAGCCCGGGGGTGACCATGTTATTGATCGGAAACCAGCCAAAATCGAAAGCAAAAATCTTGATCATCGCTATCCCCAGGAAAAACACCGGGATCGACACCCCGGCCATGGCCAGGATGGTGAACAGGTAGTCCATGCGGGAGTACTGCTTGGTGGCCGAAAGGACACCGATCGGGACGGCAATGATAAAGCTGAAAAAAAGCGAGGCGAAAGAAAGCAGGAAGGTCGGAAAGAGACGGGACTTGATTATTTCGGTGACCGGCTTCTTAAAGCGGATTGAGTAACCAAGATTGCCCGAAAGGGTGTGCCTCAGCCAGGTGATATATTGAACATGCACCGGCTTGTCCACACCCAACTGCTCGGCCCTTCTTTGAAAGGCTTCCTTGCTCAGGTTAGGATCAATCAGGTTCGACATCGGATTTCCCGGCGCGGCGCTTATGATCAGAAAAATAAAGACGGAGATGCCGAAAAGAGTGGGCACTAGCTGCAGTATCCTGCGAATAAGAAACTGTCTCACCACTTGCCTCCTTTCAGAGGATCTGAATCAATACTGTGTCCCGGCCGGCAGCCGGGACACAGTATATACTTACGAGCATTTAAGCACGGTTAGTTGGTCGGCTTGACCAGCAAGCCTTCCTTGTTGTACTTGTAGCCGGCTTTCTTGAGCAGCTCTTTCGCCTTCTCCGGGTTGTACGGGTAAGGCTTGATGTCAGGGTTAAAAGCCCAGCTGACGGAAGACATGTGCGACGCCTGGACGATGCCCATGCCGTCCAGCAGGCCTTCCACCATCGCCTCGCGGTTGATCGCATAGGTGAGCGCCTGGCGTACCAGCTTGTTGGAGAGGAACGGGTGGCGCATATTGATCCCCATGTACTGGTAACCGTTTTGCGCGTACTCGGCGATCGTGATATGCGGCGCCTTTTTAAATTCCGCCCAGTCGTCGGCGTTGGGCTGCATCCAGGCGATATCGATGTCTTTATTCAGCAGGCTCGGTACGGCGACGTCACGGTTGTGGATCGCAATGATTAGTTTATCGAGCTTGGGCGCACCGTAAACATAGTCCGGGTTCTTGACCAGTTCAAAGTACTGCCCCTGTACGTACTTGCTGAACTTGAAGGGGCCGCAGCCGATCGGATTGGTGGTAACGCCCGGGTGCTTCTCGAGGTCCTTAATCGGGGTGCCTTCGAAAACGTGCTTGGGCGAGATCCCCCAGGTCGACACGAGCAGGTGGGCGGGCGCATCCACTTCCGCGAAATGGAACTCGATTTCGTAGTCGCCCTTCACCACAATGCCCGGTAACTCTTCGGCATATACTATGTTGCCGTTCGCATCTTTCTTCCGCACAACATTGCCTTCGGCATCTTTCACTACATTGCCTTGAGCATCTTTTTCAGGATAACCGTTCCTGTACTCGTCGAAACCTCTCAGCTTCATCCATGAATCCGCGCGCACCCCGGTGTAGTCCGGGTCGCACATCCACAGGAAAGTGAACGCCACGTCATGAGCGGTTACCGGCTTGCCGTCATGCCACTTGACGTCTTCGCGCAGCTTGTAGGAGAAAACCAGCCCGTCGTCCGAGACATCCCATTCGCTGGCGATCCCCGGCTTGTAGCTGAGGTCCGGGTTGGTATTGAGCAGCCCCATGAAGATCGGATCGTGGCAGTCCGCGTCGTAGGCGCTCTCGGAAAGGTTCGGGTTGAAGATGCCGTCCGGCGCCGACCACATGGCGTAGACGATCTCATTCTTGCCGGAGGTCACTTCCCACTTCTCGAGGTCGAAGTATTTCCCGAAGGGGTTCGGCTTGAACTCCTTCAGCCGGTTGTTGTAAACATGAGCCTCCAGCCCGGCGTAGAGCCAGACGTAGGGGCACTCGTCGTAAAGAATCTCCATCCATTCCCAGTAGATCGGCTTGCGGAGCTCGATGTCCACGACGCCCCGGCCCTGGAGCAGCAGCTCGTCGCTCTTCGGATTGTCAAGCCCCACCGCGTTCCACTTCATGTCTTTGAGCCAGATCCCCGATGCGTCGGGGTCGGCGCCGAGGCGCCAGCCCATCAGGTAAAGCTCGAAATCAACGTTATCGTAAACCTTCTCCGCCAGGGTGGCGAATTCCATGATGTCAAGGTTCACCTTGATCCCGATCGCTTCCAGGTTCTCCTTGATCAGCTCCGCGGAAGCCATCCGCACGGGGTTCCCGGTGGGGTAGCTTAAGGTCAGCTCAATGGGATCCCCCACCACTTCTTTGGCGCAGCCTCCCGCGAATACTGGCACCAGCAGCAGTACTGCCAGCAGCATAAGTAAACCTTTTTTCAACACGTTCCAACTTCCCCCTTTTTGAGTATGCTTTTACTATTTTTCAAACGCGATCCGCTCTTGCCGGCAACCACCTCCTTTTCTAAACAGCCCGTTTTTGGTCAGGCCCAATTATGGTTGGTCTCTCCGGCTGATGCGCTGTCATGGCTTACCGGCGGCGTTTCAAAAAAAAACTTGTTGCCGGCGAATTGAACAAGCCAACCAAAAATATTTATTCTCCAAAGGCATTGATATTTCCTTTTTTTAATTTTCGATAATTTATAGTTTTTGCCGACCGGGGGCGCGTGATCGGCGGAAACGGAAAAGGCTCCGGGTGTATTAACATTATTACAAAAAGCGCGCTTCAAAAAAAGAGGGCGGTTATTCCGCTTAAGCAGGACAACCATCCCTTTTTTTGATGGTGCCGGGAACCGGAATCGAACCGGTACGGGTAATAATACCCGAGGGATTTTAAGTCCCTTGCGTCTGCCTGTTCCGCCATCCCGGCAAAAAAAATGGAGGCGACACCCGGATTCGAACCGGGGGTAAAGGATTTGCAGTCCTCTGCCTTACCACTTGGCTATGTCGCCTTAAAAAATGGAGCGGAAGACGGGATTTGAACCCGCGACCCTCGCCTTGGCAAGGCGATGCTCTACCGCTGAGCCACTTCCGCGTCAATGGTGCCGAGACCCAGAGTTGAACTGGGGACACGCGGATTTTCAGTCCGCTGCTCTACCGACTGAGCTATCTCGGCAGGTATGGCGGAGCTGACGGGACTCGAACCCGCGATCTCCGGCTTGACAGGCCGATATGTTAACCGACTACACCACAGCTCCGCGTGCAAGGAATAGTATACACAACCGCTCCCAAAAAGTCAATATGCCGGGACCGCACCGGGAGGGTCGCACGTGACATTGTGACATTAAATCACAGTTGCCGCCCATTATGTTGAACCGGCGCTTAATGTCACAATGTCACGCGACCCCATCGCTCCGCCCCTCACGCCCAAACCGCTCCGGCACACGGACGCGCCCAAAACGCCGCGGCGGGGCCGCAGAAACGATCAGTCAAGCGAAAGCATCTTGGAGGATTTTGGTTCGCCGGTCTCGTGACGCAGGCGGGACAGCCGCTCTTCCTCGGCGGAGCAGTAATAAATAAGGCTTTGCAGCTCTATGGTCAGGTCGGCATTATGCACATGGACCCCTTCAGGGACATGAAGCTTTGCCGGAGCAAAATTGAGGATGGCGGTAATGCCCTGTTTCACGATGCCGTCCACCGCCTCCTGCGCTTCATTGGCGGGTACAGCGATTATGGCTACTTTAATCATATGCCGCTTGATTACATCGTGCAACTTTTCTACCGGCAAAACCTCGATCTGGTTAATCTTTTGGCCGATCAGATGGGGGTCCTTGTCAAACACGGCGACAATATTGACATAAGGGTTTTTGCTGGCGTTGTAGCGGGTCAAGGCGGTGCCCAGATGCCCGGCGCCAATGACGATAATATTTGTCTTTTTGTCCAGGCCGATGATTTTGAGAATCTTTTCCCGCAGGTAAGCCGTATTATAACCGGTGCCGCGGGTGCCGAAAGCGCCGAAATAAGCCAGGTCTTTGCGGATTTGTTCCGCGGTAAATCCTGATTCGAGGCTTAACTCCTTGGAAGAAATAATTTCAACGTCCCGCCGGATTAAATTATCCAGGATCCGCAGATACACCGGCAACCGTTTAATTACTGATTTGGAGATATCGCGATTTGGCATTTGAAAAACCACTCCCTCCTGATGAAAAAGAATGAACACGAATATCTTATCATAAACAGGTTTTGATCGCAATGGAATATGCATAAAAAATTGGCAATATTTATTCTTTAGCCAGGGTTACGGGGAATCCGACGAAATCAGTACTTCTGGATGGCGATTAGATCGGGCGGGGTGATGCGGTTAATAATTTCGGAAAAGATAACCGCATACCGGGAGGGGTTAAGCTTGCGGCAGAACGCCAAAAGCGCTTCTTTTTCCGCGAGCCCTTCCCGGTGGCCGGGGTAGACAACCATCGCCGCCAGGCCGCCCGGGGCAAGCAGGTTTAAAGCCGCCTCCAGGCCGGCCACGGTTGAATCCGCCCGGGTGGCAAAATTGTGATCGCCGCCGGGAAGGTATCCCAGGTTGAAAACGGCTGCGGAAACCGGTTCAACCACATAGTCGGACATCTGCTGGTGGCCGGCATGGATCAAGACAACCCTTTCCCGCAGGTTCTCCTGATCCAAAACCCCGGCGGTGCGCCGCAGCGCCTCTTCCTGGAGATCGAACGCATAAACGCGCCCGCCGGGTCCCACCAGGCGGGCCAGGAAAAGGGTATCGCGCCCGTTCCCGGCGGTTGCATCCACGGCAATCGCGCCTTCCTTGAGCACCGCAGAAACCAGGAGGTGCGCCAGGTCAGTAACCTTGAGCATCGCGAGCCCCCATTCTGATTAGCCGGGTTTTCAATATATTTCCACCTTTGAAGAGATAATGTTGACCCGGCTGTCATTTTCCACGAATGAGAAAATCTGCTCCAAAATACTGTCCGCCCCGGCGCCGTTGTGGCAGACTACGGCCAGGCCCAACTCGGCATGCTGCCAGAGATCCTGGCACCCTACTTCCGTCACCGAAAGATTGAACTGGTTGCGCAAGCGTTGGATTAAGCTCATCAGGACCTGCCTTTTACTTTTTAGCGAGCCTGCGGCTGGTATATGGATTTCCAGGAGACAGATGGCTACGCGCATGGATAACACCGCCAGGGTTAGCCGGGCCGATCCGGTTAATGGAGATGGGGCCCGCCCTCGTCGGGCTCACTGCTGTCAGGCATTTCAAGGCCCTTTTCTTCAATCAGGTCTTTGACCGAAAAAGTATAAGCCGCCACCTTGCCGCTGATAAAAATCGGGCAGCCGACGGTCAACGCCAGGGCCACGGCATCGCTCGGCCTGGCGTCGATGACCATTTCTTGCTGGCTGCTTTTTAAATAGATTTCCGCAAAAAAAGTGCTTTCCCGGAGATCGGTTACCACTACTTTCTCTACCGTTACGTTCAAGTGGTTGCAAAGCGACTTAAAAAGGTCGTGCGTCATCGGGCGGGGTGGAATATGCCCTTGGAGCTTGATCATGATGGCCTGAGCTTCCCAAAAACCGATCCCAATCGGCAGGACAATCGATTCTTCCAGATCGACCAGCAAAAGAAGCGGGTTTTGAACGGGATCCAGGACCACTTCCTTTACTTTTACCGGAATCACGCAGTCACCCCCTCCGCTTAGAGATAACCAAGCACGACCTGGCTGATATAATCGTCCACCGGGAGACCCGTCTTGGACAGGTGCCGGTAAGCCTGCTCAACCCTGCCCGAAAGCAGCGGGTTTAAACGATCATCAAGCAGGCGGTAAATACCGCTCCGGCGGCCCAGGCGGAAACGTTCCCGTTCCGGCGCCGGAAGAGCAAAATATTGTTCAATCACGCGGCGCATTTGCGGGAGATCCTGCGGCAGCTTCCCCTGGACCTCTTCCAGCAAATTCAGGATATGGTCGCTTACAAAAGTGCTGTCGATCCCGGCCAGGTTTTGGAGCAGCAGTTCCTCTTCACGGACGATGCCTTCATCATCCAGGACCGTAAATTCCCCCGCGCGGCATTTATCGTAAAGAGGGCTGGCGGGGTGGACGGCCAGGGTGCGGACACGGATGTAATCGGGATTGATTGCATTCAACGCCGCGGCGGTGGCCAGCGCATGCTCCCGCCACATCTCTTTGCCGCCCAGGCCGAGAATAACATACTCGCTTAAGGAAATACCGGCGGCTCTGACTTTTAGGCCGGCTTCCACCTGCTGGGCCCCGGTAACCCCTTTTTGCATCAACGCCAGGGTAGGGTCATGCCCGCTCTCCAGCCCCACATGGATGCGGCTTAGACCGGCTTCCTTCAGCCGGGCCAGCTCCCGGTCGGTCTTGCGCAGCAGCGAGCGCGCCCGCGCGTACGTCGTTACCCGCGTGATACCGGGAACCTTGCGGTAAAGCAGCTCCAAAATTGCGCCCAACTGATCCGCAGGCAAGATCATGCTGTCCGCATCCTGCAAAAAAACCGCCCCGGAGCCCTGGTAAAGCCAGAGAGCCGCCTGGAAAAAGAGCGGGCCGGCGTCGCGGGCCCGGGCAAAGATTTCCGAAGGCAGCGCTTCACCGTTTCCTTTTTTTACGGCCAGGGCCTGCACTTTTTCCACGGCGATACCGACCGCCTCGATATCCCGTTTAATTTCTTCCAGAGAACGACGGCTAAATTTATCGGCTTTATACACAGGACAAAAAAGGCAGCGGTTCCACGGGCAGTTCCGGGTGAGGCGGATCAGGAGGCTGGCGGCTTCGCTGGGAGGCCTGATCGGGCCCTGTTCAATAGTCATCGGGTTTGTCGCCATCGATTCCTCCGGCAGTGCGTTGATTGCATTAATTATAACCCAATTTTCCGGCCAACTCAACTTAAATGAGAGGTAAGAAGTGGTATAATACAAAAAAAGACTAAGACAGGCGGGGTGGTTGTCACGATAAACTGCGATTTGGAAAGCCTGAGGGAAAAGCTGCTGCGGCTTACTTTTGTCTACGGCTACCAGTGTGGCCGCTTTGTTCTCTCTTCCGGGCGCACCAGCAGCTATTATATCGACGGGAAGCAGGTTACCATGTCGCCGGATGGGCTTGCGGCTACGGCCGCTTTTATGATCGCCTCCCTGCGGAAGAATAAAATCCCGGCGGATGCGGCCGGAGGGCTGACCCTGGGCGCAGACTCGATCGCCGCGGCCGTTGCCGTCCTGAGCCGTAATAAGGAAGGGCTCGCGCCGCTTTCCTGCTTTATTGTCCGCAAAGAGCAAAAGGGGCACGGCACCAGGTCACGCATCGAAGGGCCTTTTTACAGCGGGATCCGGGCGGTGATCGTCGATGATGTATTGACCACGGGCGCATCCATTTTAAGCGCGGCGAAAGCGGTTGAGGAAGCCGGGGGCAGGGTTGCCGCCGGCTATGTCCTGGCAGACCGGATGGAAGGCGGTTATGAAGCGGTAACCGCGGCCGGCTATCCCCTGGAAGCGATTATAACGCGGGCGGAGCTGGAGGCCCTGCAGCAGCGCCTTGAAAAGCGCTACCCGCTTCTCTTCGCTTCGCTGCAGCAAGAAGCGGTAGACTGGAGGAGCGTCCCCTGGGCCGAAACGGCCGCAACCGATCCCGGGCTTCACGCCCGGTTGGAGCGGTTAACGAACCGCTTGGGCCGGATCCGGCCGGACGAGAGCGGCAAGGTGTTTTCAGCCGCCGCGGCGCGGGAAGTGCTGCGCGCAGTCAAGGCGGTGGAGCTGCTCCCGGACGGAAAAGAAGAAGCGTTAAAAATTTTAGCCCGGGTTGAGCAATACCCCGGGTAGTAAAAGAAAAACGGAGGCCCGCCCCAAACCTGTAGGGGCGAGGCATGCCTAGCTAGCCCGCAAAAGATGCATACCTCACCCTACTGGCACCCATGAAAACGTGACCCGAGCCGCAGCAGGAGCATGGCTCGCCGCGCCGCGTTTTCCAGGAGCGCCGCGGCCCGCTCCATCGCTTCAGCCAGGGTGGCCGGCCCGTCCATAATGGAAAGCATGGCCGCAATACCCTCTTTTTCCGCCGCCTCCTGGTCAAGGCTGACCTTTCCCGCCAGGATCAGGACGGGGACCCCAAAACCGCGGGCCAAGCGGGCCACGCCGACGGGGACCTTGCCGTGCAGGGACTGGGCGTTAATCTCCCCCTCCCCGGTAATGACCAGGCTTGCCCCGCCTTCCCGCAGGAGCCGGGGCAGCCCCGCCAGCTCCATGATTGTTTCAATTCCGGAGACCAGCCTCGCCCCGAGCACCCCGGCCATCCCGCCCCCGATCCCGCCTGCGGCGCCGCCGCCCGGCAGGCTGTCAATCCGGCGGTTGAGATCTTTGGCCACAACGGCGGCAAACCGGCGTAAACCTTGATCCAACAGCGGCAGCTGCCCGGCGGCTGCTCCCTTCTGGGGAGCGTAAATATAGGCCGCACCCCGCGGGCCGTAAAGGGGGTTGTCGACGTCACAACCCAGAACCAGTTCAGCGTTACCGAGAAGAGAGAGGGCGGGCGCGGGATCGATACAGTCCAGATCGCCGAGCGAAGCGGCGCCGCGGCCGATCGCCCGCCCGGAACGATCCAGCATCCTTACGCCGAGCGCCTGCAACGCGCCGGCCCCGGCATCACAGGTAGCGCTGCCGCCCAACCCGACAAACACGCTCCGGCAGCCGCTGCGCAGCGCTTCCCTGATTAACTCGCCAGTCCCGAAGCTGGTTGCCCGCAAGGGATCCCGGCGGTTTGCCGCAACGAGGGCCAGCCCCGAGGCGGCGGCGGTTTCAACCACAGCCATGGCCCCGTCTCCGGTCAGACCCCAAAAACCTTCAACCGGATCGCCCAGCGGGCCGGTAACCTTCTTTTGAAAAATACGGCCCCCGGTCGCCCTGACGATGCATTCCGTCGTCCCGTCTCCGCCGTCGGCCAGGGGCACCTGGATGATCTCCCGCCCCGGAAAAACCGCCCTTACGCCCGCGGCCACCGCTTCCGCCGCCTGCACGGCGCTAAGGGATCCCTTAAAGGCGTTGGGAGCAATGATAATTTTTCCTGGCATTGTCTACCTCCGGGCGCAGCTCGCTGCGCCCCTACAAAATGGGAGGTGAGAGGTAAGAGGTGAGATGTTGGATGTGAGAGAAAAAAATGCTGGTTTCTGAAATCTCTGCCTCTCCCTTTCTCACTTCTATCTTCTCACATCTCACATCTCACATCTCAATTTACCCTTTCATCAGCAGGATCGGGCGGTTTGACCGCCGCACCACGGGATCGGCGGTGCTGCCGATGATCAGCTCGTCGATCATCCCGCGGCCGCGCCTGGAGATTGCTGTAAGCGCAACGTCGCGATCCCCGGCTACTTTCACGATCTCTTCCGAGGAAATCCCGACCACGACGCTGATCTCCGCGTCCATCCCCCGCTCTTTGAACTCCTGCTGCCAGACTTTAAGTTTTTCCACCGCTTTCTTCTTGTTCTCCTCCACCTGCTCCACGGTATAGCCCTCATCGACGACATGGAGCAGAATTACCTTGTCAAAGATACCGGGGTTTTCCTTGAAGAAGTCAAAGATCTGCAGGGAATGGCGTGAAAAGTCGGTTGCCAGGAGTGCGGTCGCCGCCTGTCCTTCCCGGAAGATCGCCTTCCGTACCGGCTTCCCGCTTTCTTTGCTGTATTTTTCGATCAAGACCGGTTTTTTGGTGACCCGGATCACGTCGGCCACGGTACTGCCCAGGAAGAGCTCCCGGACCAGGCTTCCCTCCCCGATGGAACCGATCAGGATCAGGCTTACATTCTCTTCCTCGGCGGAATTCCTGATTTCCTCTACCGGGCTGCCGACAGGCTGGTATATCTTCACTTTCACGCCTTGTTCCTCGAGCTCTTTCCTTTTTTCTTCAACCTGGCTCAAAAAACGGCGGCGGTGCGCCCCGATACCCCGCCCGGCGATTTCCATCCTGATGACATGGATGATAATCAGCTCCTCCAGGCCCATCTTTATCAGGTCCGGAACCGCATTGAGCAGCTCCAGCGCCGGACCGGAAAAGTCGACTGCAACCAGTACTTTTTTAAACATCTTTCCTGCCTCCTCCCGGTTTACCTGTTTGATACTTTCGCTTCGTCTTCGCGGAATTCCTTTTTAACCGGGCCATAAAAAAGGCGTCCGTTTAAGAACGCCAGTAGTCCGGTTCCAAAATTGTCTAAGAGTGTGCATCTTCCGGGATAAATTTTTTGAGGATATCCCAGAGCTCCTGCGGCCGGAACGGCTTGGTCATGTATGCGTCGGCGCCCAGCTCGAGGGCTCTCTGCCGGTCTTCTTCGCCCGCTTTCGCGGTAAGGACGATCACCGGGATCGCTTTGGTGGCGCTGTCGCCCTTCAGCGCTCCCAGCACCTCAAATCCGTCAACTTTGGGCAGCAGCAAATCGAGGAGGACTAAATCCGGCTTGTCCCGCCCGATATACTCCAGGGCCGCTTCACCGTCCTCCACTACTTCCACGTGGTAACCTACGGCATCCAGGCAGGTCCGGACCCCCAGGATAATGTTTTTTTCATCTTCAACCAGCAGTACTTTTTTGGTCATCCTTTAACCTCCTCCGCGTCTAACCTTAGATATTTATTTGTTCTTCGTTGCGGTAAAGGGGAAAGGTAAAGGTAAATGTGGTCCCCTTTCCTTCTTCGCTTTCAGCCCATATTTCTCCGCCGTGCGCCATCACGATATCCTTGGCGATGGCCAGGCCGAGCCCCACGCCGCCTTTTGTTTTTCCGGGCTCGCGCACCTGGATATATTTACGGAATATTTTATCGAGGTATTCCTTGGGAATGCCGCTGCCCGTATCGATAACGGAGAAAAAAAGCCGGCTGCCCCTTTGCCGCACTTTGACAGTAATGGTCCCGCCCGCTTCCGTATAGCGCAGGGCGTTGCCGATCAAATTGGTGAGGACCCAGACGGACTTGTTGAAATCGGCCACTACAGGGGGGATTTCGGGCGGAAGATCGGCAATCAGTTCGACCCCCTTGCTCTCGGCCTGGATTTTAAGCGGCCGGACCGCTTCCTGGACCAACCCGGCTACATCCAGCGGTTCAGTCTCCACGTAGATTGTCCCTGACTCGATCCGGGACAGCTCGAGTAAATTGTCGATGAGCCTGGTCAGCCGCTCGCAGTCGGAACCGATAGCCTCGAGGACTTCTTTGCCCCGCGGCGTCAGGTCTCCGAGCATCCCTTCCCGGAGCATTTCCACGCCCACGATGATTGTTGTCAGCGGTGTCCTGAACTCGTGGGAAACGATTGAAACAAAATCACTTTTAATCTTTTCCATTTCGTGAAAGCGGGTGACATCGGTGAGCTGGACCAGCGCGCCCCAGAGTTGCTCCCGGTGGATCACCGGGTTGATGGCGATTTTAAAAAAGTAGCGCTGATCCAGGCGCTTGACTTTAACGGTGGCCCTTTCGTACGAGCATTCCAGGGGCATGCCCTGCTCCAGGACATCCGCCAGCAGCTCCCTGATTTTTTTGATGCCTGTAATCTCCGCCAGCGGCTTGCCCCGCGCCGCATCCGGGTCGGTGCGGAAGATCTCCCCGGCGACCCGGTTCATCCAGGTCACATTCTGCCGCCGGTCGGTCATAAATAGGGCGTCTGAAAGGCAGCTTGAAACGGTCTCCAGATTGACCGGCTCCGGTAATTTAGCCAATTTCCCGCCCGCCTTTCTTTAAATATTCAGCGTAGTCCGGTCTCAGAGGTGAATAGCGGCAATTATCTCTTTTATTATATCATTGACAAGACTTTTTTGAAAGACTTAAGTCCGCCCAATCGCCGTCATCTCTATTCGGTTATCTCTATTCGACAATTCCGCCGTCGACATACCACTTGCCGTCTTTTTTGATTGTCCTGATCCGGTTCAACTCGGTCCTGGGCTGCCCGAATAAAACCAGGGTCACCGATACCTCCACCAGGGCCTCAAATTCCGAAACCCGCTCCACCGGGCCGATCGCGTAATTCTGCAGTTCAATCATCTCCATGAACTTGCGGGTAAAAGCGAGTTCCTCCTCGCTGCCCTTCCAGCCGGTGCTCAAGCTCAGCATCCCGTCAAAATCGCCGTTTTTAAATGCTTCCAGGTACGCTTCCACAAGCTTCTGCGGTGACGATTGCGGCCCTTTTGGCGCAACGGCGCAGCCGCCCGCGGCGGCCGGAACGACAAGCAGGCAAATCAGAAACGCCAGGGTCAACCCGGGTTTAAGCATGTTCAGGACACCCCTATTCAGTTATTCGAAACCCGGTGGCCAGAATGCAGAATGATGCAGGGTTGCTGTGGCTCCCATCACCCTTTCATTCCGGCTCCCGGGTAGTAGTTATTATTATTTTACCCCCGGCCGGGTTATGAACACAGGCAAAAAATACCCCCCTGCCCGGCAGGGGGGTATTGTGATGGCACCGTTTGCTTTCGGGTAGATCAAGCCGGCCGGCGGTCAAAAAACCGCTGTTCGGTGATATTCCTTTCCAGGCCGATCGTGTTGACAATTCCATCCAGGGCGCCGGTTTCAACGGTGACCGGGACCTTAAACCGCTCCCGGATCTCGCGTTCCAGCGAGGCCACCGTTTCCCGCTCATCCGACCCTTTAACCGCCTTGACCACCAGCCTCAGGCTCTCCGCTTTATCCTTGGCGACAATCTCGGCGTACCACTGCAGGACATCTTCCCGGCCGATCATGAAGCCGGCAAGGGCGTTGCCGTTGAACGCCAGCCCGCCGTCCCGGCCCTGGAGCGTAAAGTAAAGGTGTTTCTGCTCGATATCGCCCAGGAGGCGCGGCACCGTCCGCTTGCAGTGGGGGCAGGGCTCATGGGTGAGGCCGCCGGTGGCGATGTCACCGGTGCGGAACCGGAGCAGCACCGTGCCCCGCGCATCCAGGTTGGTGACGACCACTTCTCCGGCTTCCCCGTCAGGCTTGCTTGCGCCCGTTTCGGGATCCACGATCTCCACCAGGGTGTGATCCGGATTGGTGTGATAGCCGCAGCCCGGCTCGCATTCCGCCCACCCCGCCTTGGCTTCGGAAAGGAAATAAATCCGCCGGACCAGGTTGTTCGCGGCCTGGAGCTCGGACATCAGCTTCTTGATTCGCTCCACCTGGATCAGCGGCGTGTAACCCATGCCGATGATCACCCGCTCCAGGTGTTTCGGCTGTAAGCCGAAATGTTCCAGCGTTTGCAGGGTAAATTGGGCGTAAGCGGGAAAAGTGGCCAAAACCGGCGCTTCCATGTTATCCAGGGCGCGCAGGATTTTTTCCATCCCCAGGACGCGGCCGCCGCCTGTCTGCAGCGCCGTTGAACCGAGGTTAATCGTGGTATGAAAAATCTGCCAGAAAGAAACGTTCGGCGCGTAGCTAAACGCGTTGACCAGCGTGTCATCCCGCCCCAGGCCGAAGATATCAAACGATCTTAACCCGGCCTCTTTCAGGTTCTCCAGGTCGTGCCTGGTATAGGTTATGGGGACCGGCGCCGCCGTCCGGCCCGCCGTAAAGAACAGCTGGTTTAACCTGTACTCCAGCGGATCCGCACCCTTGTCCTTTTTCCCGAAGAGCCCTCCTCTGCTTTTCTTATCAGTATCACTGGGCAGTTCCAGAACGAATTTTTTCGGCTGAAAAGGGTCCTCCGCGGAGGGCAAAAGATCTCGCTTGCTTGTAAACGGCAGCCTCTTGATGTCTTCAACGCCCTTGATCGCCGCGGGATCAACCCCCGCTGTTTCAAATAGAGAGCGGTAAAAGGGGTGTCTTACCGCCAGCTCCTCTCCAACCATGCTGCGA
Organism: Desulfovibrio sp.; assembly: GCA_020060545.1. GTDB lineage: Bacteria > Bacillota > Dethiobacteria > DTU022 > DTU022 > JAGUZX01. The sequence continues at coordinate 14,037 of JAGUZX010000130.1, forward strand.
AGCAGTTCGTCCTGCATTTTTTTAATATTTTGGGCCGGCATCCGGCTGACTTTTGACCATGCCTGCATGTGATCCCTCCTCAGGCGATTTTACTTGGGGCGATTGTCGACGATTCTTTTTTCTTTCAGTTCCGTCTCCATGCCCAACTGCTTGACCAACTCCGGCACAGTGCGGAAAACTAAGCCGGTTAAAGAAACCTCGGTGTCCCTGAGTATCTTCTGCTTAAGATCAGCGGCCAGTTTCTCCTGGTCGACACCCTGCTTTGCGGCCACATAAAGGTAGATTTCATCCAGGTCGAACGGATCGTCGTTGCGCTTCTTCATTTCAACCTGCCATTCTTCCACTTCCGGGTGGCTCATCAACAGGGGGAAGAAGTTGTTCAGGTTCACCAGCGTACCCTTAACCTTGGTCATGCTGAACTCCTTGAACTCAGACTTGCGCTGGATATTGGAGCTGATCCGCGGCACGGTGCGGCCGCAGTTGGGGCACGGTTCAAAGAGGATGCCACCCTTGGCCACGTCGCCGGTGCGGTAGCGCAGGACGCAGGTACCGCGCCAGTCCAGGGCGGTATAGACGATTTCCCCGTCCTCGCCTTCGCCGACCGGTTCTCCCGACTCAGGATCGACGATCTCGAATACTTCCATGTCGGGGTAGATGTGGTAACCGAAGTATTCATTGTGGGAGGGGCATTCGCCCCAGGCAACCTTGGCTTCGGTCATGCCGTAAGTGGCCAGAACCATCACGTCGCTCGCCCCAAGCTCGGTAAAAAGTTCTTTAATCTTCTCTTTCAGCCCCGGCGGCACCCGCTCGCCACCAAAGAAGATCTTTTTCACCGACGAAAAATCGCGGCCCTGCTTGACCGCCTCCCGCAGGAAATAGTAGCAGTAACCGGGGATGAATACGGCCACGGTTGGGCGCAGATATTCAAATGCGTCCATCAGGCTCCGGGTCCCGACAATCTTGCCGCCGCCGCTGTGGTAAACAGGCATGTTCATTTTATCGCCCGCAAAGTAGGTCTGCCAGAATGCCAGGTGCGGCGCGAAAGGAAAACAGTTGATCGTTACATCATCAGGGGTAACACCAAAAACATTGAGAAGCCGGTAGCCCGATTCACGCAGGTTTTCAAGGTCCCTCTTCGAATAAACAAACGGCGTTGGCATAGCCGTGCGTCCCGTGGTGAAATGCATATGGACCGGCTTAAAATCGTAAACCCTCTCCTCCACCATCGCTTTGCCCCCGGTCATCGACATCTTGGCCAGGTGCCCGTATTTCTCTGTAACTTCCTCGTCGGGGCGGATGATAAAATCTTTATGCTTTTGCGGTTCTTCGTCGGTGGGGGCGATGTCCCACTTATAGGTAAACGGCAGGTACTTCAGATCCTCGATCCCCTTGATTTTGAAGGGGTCTATTTTCCGTTCCTTCATCAGGGCGCTGTAACGGGGGCTGTAGAGATAGATCTGGTTGCCGATAAACGCGCGCAGCTTGCGGTCCTGCATCTCCTTGATCTGTTTATACGGCATCTTGCATAGCTTTTCCCAGTTTTCCATGAAAGCTTCACCTCCCGCGTGAAAATTGGGGGGGAGGCATCCGGTTAACGGGTGCCTCCCCCGGCAAGGCAAGTTACTTGGGAAATTTATCATACAAGGTGGTCATAAAGAGCATGATCAGCACCGAGAGGACGACGATGGTAATCGGCAGCCCCTTGCCGTTGTAACGCCTCGGATCGTAGTCCTTCCAGCCGTGCATCTCGTCGACCTGGCGCTGCAGCGCCTCCGCCGGCGGGGGCGTCAGCCAGGAGACCACGATAGTGACGATAAACGAAAGCGGCACGATTACGGCGATCGTTTTGATCCAGCCTCCCGGGCCATAAAGGTACTTGGCGAAGAAAGGAAGGGGGATCGTGACCGGGTCCATCTTCAGGTAGCTGATCATGATAAAGCAGGCGAAAGCAATCACAAAACCGGTGATCATGCCGGCAGCGACCCCCTGCTTGGTGGTCCGCTTCCACCAGATCCCCAAAACGATCGGCACCCCCAGGGCCGCCCCGGCGATGCCGAAGGCCCACATGATCGCTTCGAGAATAAACTGCGGCGGGTTGAGGGAAAAGATGGTCACCAGGATGCCGATTACAAACATGGCCACGTAAGAGAGTTTCAGCTTGCGCTCATCTCCGACTTCGGGTTTAATCACCCCGTAGAGGTCGTGGACCAGCCCGGCGCCCATGATCATCAGCAGGCCGGCCACGGTGGAGAGGCCGGCGGCCACGGAGCCGGCGATCGCCACGGCCAGCCAGGTATTGTTGGCGAGGTGCTCGATCAGGAGGAAAACCATGTAATCGTAGTGTTGCGGGGACACGGTAATGCCCAGTTCCACCGCCTTGGTATTCAAAAAGTAGACGGCGGCAAACCCGGTCGCGTAAACGGTGGTGTTAACCAGGCCGACCAGGAAAACGCACAGCACCGTGCTCCAGCGCGCTTCGCGGGCGTCCCGCACGGTAAAGTAGCGCATCACGAAATGGGGCAGGCCGATAATGCCGAAAAACGAGCCCAGGAAAAGCGCGATATAGGTTACCGGGTGCACGGCCATCGGCCAGAAAAAGGCGAACCCTTTCTGCAGTGATTCCATGGCCGGGACCATGTTCCCGTAGCCCAGGGGCGGAAAAGCCCAGCCGGCCGCCCCCAGCGCTTTTAATACCACGGCGACCGGGAACATCAGGCAGAATAACAGCACAATCGTCTGAAATGTCTGGTTGTAGGTAACGCCGTACATCCCGCCCAGGGTCACGTAGAGGGTTACGACCAGGCCCCCGACGACAATCCCCCAGATTTCGGGGACGCCGAGCAGCCAGTAGAAAACAATCCCGATCCCCTTCAGGTTGCCGGCCAGGTAAAGCACGCTGACCACGAGCATGACCACGACCGACATGATCCGCAGGGCCTTGCTGTCATACCGTTCGGCGATGAACGCCATCGTGGTGAAGGACTTGTGCCGCCGCAAGTAAGGCGCGGCCAGGAGCAGCAGGCCGATAAAAGCCGCCGTAAACGCGGCGTAAACGGCGATGCCGACATACATGCTGCCGATGATAAAAGCAGTCAAGCCGATAAACGTGGTCAGGCTGAGCGCCAGGGAAACCATGGCCAGGCCGTTATTCAGCGCGCCGATACTGCGGCCGGCCACGTAATAGTCGCCCAGGCTGCGGGTAAAGCGGCGGGCCCAGACGCTGATCAGCACGGAAATCAGCAGCACAGCAACGCTTAAGATTAACCCAAGGACAAAAATCTGATTTCTCGGTTCCATCTAAGAGCTATACCTCCTCCCAAAAAATATTAAGTCTGCTGCCGATCTTCGATTTTATCCATCACCAGCGACCAGATCGCCCCGATCAGGGTGGCCCCGATCCAGCTGAGCAGGATCAACAGCAGGTAATGCAGCGGAAAACCCATCACCGTTGTTTTGACGACAAAATAACTTTTCAGCGCATGCGCCAAATGGGCCGGGACCGCAACCTCGTTAAAAAAGAATTGGTTAAAGATGACAAAGAAGGCGCTTAAAAACCCCCCGGTCACAGCGACCAAAATAAAGCAGATCATTGTGACCCTCACTTCCAGCTTGTAATCTTTCATTTACGGTTCACCTCCATTTTAGAATATCGATATTTGGACTGGTAATATTCTTTTTTTTCTGTCCCTCCTTTTAGAATTGATCAAACTGTTTAACCAACTGCATTATTCTATTTTTTTTAGAGGATTCCTCTTTTTGCGGAGAGTCAGTCAGCATGGCTCAAAAGGCACGCATTGGCCCTTATTGGTGCTCAACTATCCGAAACAGATTTTCAATAACCCGCTCGAACTTACGGCGGCGTTGGCCTTTATTGATGCTCATTTACGCCAACTCGCGGCGGCGCTGGCCCTGATTTATGTTATTATACTCGTAGAGATGTCATTCCCCGCCCCGGCCTCGGCATTATTAATTATTGCCATTGCAGGGTTTGACCGGGACATCACGGCCCAGGCGGCGGCTGCAGTCAAGGGCGGGAGAAACAGGCAGTTTGAGGTGAAGTGACATGGAAGTGGTGGGTTTAATCGTGGCTTCGATTTTTTTTCTTGCCGGGATCGCCGGCACTTTTGTTCCGGTTTTGCCGGGCGCCCCGCTGATCTGGTCAGGCATGCTTATTTACGGCTTCATCACCGGGTTTGAAAAACTGGACCTGTTTTTTTTCATCATCCAGGGAGGCCTGGCGCTGGTGATGCTGGTGATCGACTACGCCGCCACGGCCATGGGCAGCCGCTGCTTCGGCGCTTCCAAGGCTGCGATCGCCGGCGCCGCGCTCGGGTTCTTGATTGGTTTATACTTTTTCCCGTTCGGGCTCCTGATCGGCCCCTTTCTGGGAGCGGTGCTGCTGGAACTGATTTTTTCCCGCCAGGCGGACCGGGCGCTGCGCGCCGGTCTGGGAGCGGCGCTCGGCTTTTGGGCCGGTTTTGCCGTCAAGCTGCTCCTGGCGGGAGCGATGGTGGCCTGGTTTTTTGTCAAAGTCCTCTAGCATAAGTTAAGGGGTCTGACCCCTTAACTTATTAAAGGCGCCAGAGCCTTTAACTTATTTCGAGGTCTGACTCCAGCAGCTGTTCCGCCAGCCGGAGCTGCGCGGCCACGGCGGCGGCGGCGGTGCCGCCGCGGGAGCTTTTCGCTTCCACCACCTGCCGGGGATCGAGCAAGGCGTGAATCTCTTCGCCCAGCGCGGGGTGAAAGCGGCGCCGCTCCGCCGCGTCGAGCTCTTTGAGGCGGAGCCCCTCCCGCCGGCAGTGCGCGATCATGGCGCCGACAATATGGTGGGCCTCCCGGAAGGGCGCCCCCCGGCGGGCCAGGTAGTCCGCCAGCTCCGTGGCGCACATGGAATCATCCGCCACGGCCTCCGCCATTCGCCCGCGGTTGATCTCCATCGCCAGGAGCATCTCCCCCAGCAGGGGCAGCAGCTTCTTGATCGTGTCGACCGTATCGAACAGCCCCTCCTTGTCCTCCTGGAGATCCTTGTTGTAGGCCAGGGGCAGCCCTTTCAGGACGGTGAGGAGGGCGAAGAGGCTCCCGAAGACCCGGCCGGCCTTGGCCCGGGCCAGCTCGGCCAGGTCGGGGTTTTTTTTCTGGGGCATCATGCTGCTGCCGGTGGTATAAGCGTCGTCGAGCTCGACAAAACCGAACTCGGCCGAAGACCAGAGGATGATCTCCTCGGCCAGCCGGCTCAAGTGTACCATCAGCAGGGCGGCGCAGCTTAAAAATTCGACGATGTAATCGCGATCGCTGACGGCGTCGATGCTGTTCTCGTAAAGCCGGGAAAACTCCAGCTTTTGCGCCACCATCTCCCGGTCGATCGGAAACCCGGTGCCGGCCAGCGCCCCGGCGCCGAGCGGCATTAAGTCGGCGCGCCGGAAAGCGCCCCGGAGGCGCTCGCGGTCGCGCTGCAGCATCCAGAAATAAGCCATCAAGTGGTGCGAAAAATAAAGCGGCTGGGCGCGCTGCAGGTGAGTGTAGCCGGGGAAAACGGCGCCCTCAAACCGGCGGGCCAGCGCCACGAACACTTCCTGCAGCCCCCGGACGAGGCGTTCGATTTGCCGGATTTCTTCCTTCAGGTAGAGGTGCAGGTCCAGCGCCGCCTGGTCGTTGCGGCTCCGGGCGGTATGCAGCTTCCCCCCCGCGGGGCCGATCTTTTCGATCAGCCTTTTTTCGATGTTCATATGGATATCCTCGAAACCTGAGTCAAACGGGAACCGGCCGGAGCGCAGTTCGGCGGCGATTTCATCCAGCCCTTTTGTAATCGCCTCCGCCTCCGCGGCGTCGATGATGCCGCAAGCGGCCAGCATCGCCGCGTGGGCGGCGCTGCCCTTTAAATCCTGCTCCGCCAGCCGGCGGTCGAAGGGGAGCGAGGCCGTAAACTCGAGCACCGCTTCGTCAGTATTCTTCAGAAACCTTCCCTGCCATGGTTTTTTCAGCGCCGTAGCACCTCCCGGCGGCCCGCTTCGCCCTCCCGCGCGCGGGCAAGCAGGCCTTTTATCTTCAAGGGCAGGCCGAACAGGTTGATAAAACCCTGGGCGTCCTTCTGCTCGAAAAGGGCGTCGGCCTCAAAGGTGGCCATCCCCTGGTGGTAGAGGGTTTCGGGGGAGCGGCGGCCGGCGACAATGATGTTGCCCTTGTACAGCTTGAGGGTTACCGAACCGGTCACCGTCTCCTGGGTCTGCGCGACAAAGGCGTCGATCGCTTCGCGCAAGGGGCAGAACCAGAGGCCGTAGTAAACCAGCTCGGCGTATTTTAAGGCGACCGCTTCCTTGAAGTGATAGGTTTCCCGGTCCAGGGTCAGCTGCTCCAGTTCGCGGTGCGCGAAGGCCAGCAGGGTCCCGCCCGGTGTTTCGTAAATGCCGCGCGATTTCATCCCGACCAGGCGGTTTTCAACCATGTCGGTGCGGCCGACACCGTGCCGCCCGGCGATCCGGTTCAGCTTCTCCACCAGCGCCACCGGGCCGAGGGCGGCCCCGTTGACGGCCACCGGGGTTCCCTTTTCCCAGTCGATCCGCACCAGTTCGGGTTGATCGGGCGCCGCTTCGGGCGCGCAGGTCAGGCGGAACATCTCCGGGTCCGGCTCCCGCTCCGGGTCTTCCAGGATCCCGCCTTCATAACTGATGTGCCAGATGTTGCTGTCAATGCTGTACGGCTTTTCCGCGGTGACCGGAACCGGAATATCGAATTTGCGCGCATAGGCGATCGCGTCGCTGCGGGAGGCGATCGCCCATTCCCGCCAGGGCGCCACAACCTTTAATTCGGGGTTAAGCGCCTTGACGGCAAGTTCGAAGCGGACCTGGTCATTCCCCTTCCCCGTGCAGCCGTGAGCGATCGCCGCCGCGCCGACCTGTTCCGCTATCTCCACCAGCCTTTTCCCGATCGCCGGGCGGGCGATCGCCGTGCCGAGCAGGTACTTCCCCTCGTAGACCGCCCCTGATTTGAGCATGGGGAAAATATAGTTCTTGACCAGGTCTTCCCTGATATCCTCGACAAATACCCGGGACGCGCCGGTGCGGAGCGCCTTTTCGGCGACGCCGGCCAATTCCGCCTCGCCCTGGCCCACATTGGCGGTCATGGCGATAACCTCGTAGTGGTATTCTTCCTGGAGCCATTTCAAGATGACCGAAGTGTCCAGCCCGCCCGAATAAGCGAGCACTACCTTTTGCTTGGTCATGGCAGAATCACTCTCCCTTTCTGTCTCAGCCCTGCAGCCCTTCCAGCGACTGCTGCAGGATTGCCAGCCCCTTCTCCAGCTGCTCCGCGGTCACGACCAGGGGAGGCAGGAAGCGCAGGGTCGTTTCACCGATGGCGTTGACCAGCAGCCCTCCCGCCTGGCAGCGTCTCTGCGCGCCGGCGGCCAGGGGCGCCTTCAGCTCCAGGGCGGAGATCAGTCCGAGCCCGCGTACTTCGCCGGCCAGATCCGGAAACAGCCGGCCCAGCCGCTGCAGCCCCTCCTTCCAGAAACGGCCCTTTTCCTCCACCTGCGCCAGGAACGGTTCCCGGAGCAGGACCCCGAGGACAGCCAGGGCCGCCCGGCAAACCACCGGGTTGCCGCCGAAAGTGGAGGCATGGTCTCCCGGTTTAAACGCCCCGGCCGCTTTTTCGCCGGCCAGCATCACCCCGATCGGAAGCCCCCCGCCCAGGCCCTTCGCCGCCGTGAGGATATCCGGCGCCGCGCCGCAGTGCTCGAAAGCCCAGAGTTTGCCGGTCCGGCCCATCCCGCACTGGACCTCGTCGAAGATGAGCAGGATCCCGGCCCGGTCGCACAGCTCTCGCAGCCCCCGCAAGAAAGCGGCGGACGCGGCGTGGACCCCTCCCTCACCCTGAACCGGTTCGACCATAATCGCCGCGGTTTCTGCGTCCACCAGCTCCTCGAAGGAGTCTAAATCGTTAAAGACGGCATAACTGAAGCCCTCGGGCAGCGGTTCAAAACCCTGCCGGTATTTCGGCTGCCCCGTGGCGGTGATGGTGGCCAGGGTGCGCCCGTGAAACGAGCGGTGCGCGGAGATTATTTTATAGCGCCGCGGGTCGCACTTGCGGGCCAGCTTGATCGCCGCTTCGTTGGCTTCGGCGCCGCTGTTGGCGAAAAAAACCCGGCCGGGCATGGTCCGCTCCACCAGCATCCGGGCCAGGGTCACCTGTGGTTCAGTATAGTAAAGGTTGGAAGTATGGATCAAGAGGGCCGCCTGGTCACGGACCGCCTCCACCACCGCGGGATGGCAGTGGCCCAGGATGTTGACCGCCAGGCCGCTGACAAAATCGAGGTATTCCCGGCCCGCTTCATCCCATACCCGGCAGCCTTCTCCCTTGACCAGGAGGAGGTTCTGCTCCGGCCGGCGGTTGTATGTATTGATGATATACTTCGCTTCCTGCTCCTGGATCGTCTCCACGGCTCCACATCCTTCCCCTGTTTCCGTGCCGGGACGGGCCTGCCGCCCCCTGCAAAAAAGCTGGAATCAAGCTGCCGGAGGCAGGAAAAATCAAGCCGCCCGTCCTGTTCCTTCTCTTTCGCCTTCCCTCTCCCGGCCTCTTGCTTCCCGCCTCTCCCTGCTTCTTGCTTCCCGCCTTTTCCTGCTTCTTGCTTCCCGCCTTTTCCTGCTTCTTGCTTCCCGCCTTTTCCTGCTTCTTGCTTCCCGCCTTTTCCTGCTTCTTGCTTCTTACTTTTTGCTACTTGATCACCATCGTGCCGATCCCCTCGTCGGTGAAAATCTCTAAGATGAGCGCATGGGCCACCCGGCCGTCGATGATATGCGTCCGGGGCACGCCGCGTTCCAGGGCCTGCAGGCAGGCCTCAACCTTGGGGATCATCCCCCCGTTGATCTGCCCGGCCCCGATCAGCGCGCGGACCTCCTGCTCCCGCACCGTGGAGATAAATTCGGGCCCCTGCCCGGTTTCCTTGTAAACCCCTTCCACATCGGTGAGGATAATCAGCTTTTCCGCTGCCAGGGCCGCCGCCATCTCCCCGGCCACGTGATCCGCGTTGATATTCAGGCTCTCTCCGGACGGCCCCGCCCCGATCGATGAAATCACGGGAATATACCCGTTGTTGCTGAGCGTATGGATCAGGACAGGGTCAACCCTGACAATATCGCCGACCCTGCCGAGGTCCACGGTGGCGCCCGGGGTTGAACCGTTAACCGGCTGCGGCGCCTTGCGCTTCGCCTGGAAAAGGCCGGCGTCCCTGCCGCTCAGGCCGACGGATCTGCCTCCCTGCTGGTTGATCAGGCTGACAATTTGACGGTTTACTTTCCCGAGGAGAACCATCTCCACGATCTCCATCGTTTCGTCATCGGTAACGCGCAGGCCGTCCACGAAATGCGGCTGTTTACCAAGTTTATGCATGATTTCATTCACTTCTTTACCGCCCCCGTGGACCAGGACCGGCTTGATGCCGATGAACTTCAGCAGGACGATATCGACGATTACCGAGGCCATCAACTTCTCGTTGATCATGGCCTGCCCGCCGTATTTGACCACAAAATACTTCCCGGAAAAAGCCCGGATATAAGGGAGGGCTTCCACCAGTACTTCCGCCCTGGAAACAAGGTTTTGCATAGCCGCCGTGTTCATCCGGATCTCCTTTCGCAGTTAACTGCGGTAGTTGCTGTTTAACGAAACATAAGCGTGGCTGAGATCGGAACCCAGCGCCGTTACCGTGCCGTCCCCGGCATGCAGATCGACCAGCACGGGGATCTCCCGCCGCTGCAGCACCGCCTTTACTTCGGCTTCCCGGAAAGGCACGGCCTGGCCCGCGGCGGCCACCTGCACCGGCCCCAGGAATATATCCACCCCGGCCGGGTCAAACGCGATCCCGGCGTAACCGAGCGCCGCCAGGATGCGGCCCCAGTTGGCGTCTTCCCCGAAGAAAGCGGTTTTTACCAGGAGCGAGTTCAAGACCGAGCGGGCCAGGGTGCGCGCGGCGGTCGCATCGGGCGCCCCCTGGATGGTCAGCGTGATCAGCTTTGTCGCCCCCTCCCCGTCGAGAACGATCTGGCAGGCCAGATCCCGGCAGGCCCGGTAGACCATTTCCGCGAAAAGTTCCTCGGACGGGGCGCCCCCGGTAATTTCCACCCCCAGGGCGGCGCCGTTGGCCAGGATCAGCGCGGTGTCGTTGGTCGAAGTATCGCCGTCCACGGAGATCAGGTTAAAGGTACGGTCCGCCGCCTCCCGGAAAATCCGCTTCAGCAGGGAGCGTGAAATATTGACATCGGTAAAGAGGAAAGCGAGCATGGTTGCCATGTCGGGGCAGATCATCCCCGCTCCCTTGGCCATCCCCGCCAGGAAAAAAGAACCTGCGGGCAGGTAGCCGCGGTAGGCGACCTGCTTGGGGCCGTAATCGGTGGTTATGATGGCTTCGGCCGCAGCCAGGCCGGCCTGCGGCTCCGAGGAGAGCGCCCTGGCCGCCGTGTTGATCCCGGCCCTCACTTTATCCATCGGCAGCTGCGCCCCGATTACCCCGGTCGAGCAGATCAAGACCTGCTCCGGCGGCACATCAAGGCGCCGCGCCGCCAGGGCCGCCATCTCGACGGCGTTGCGCATACCTTCTTCCCCGGTACAGGCGTTGGCGTTGCCGCTGTTGATCACGATCCCCCGGATCGGGTTGTCGATCCGTTCCCGGCAGAGCAGCACCGGCGCGGCCTGGACCAGGTTGCGGGTAAAGACTCCCGCCGCAACGGCCGTCGTATCGCTGTAAACCAGGGCCAAATCCTTGCTTTCTTTTTTAATGCCGCAGGAAATACCGGCGGCTTTGAAACCCCGCACCGCCGTGATACTCGCTTGATCAATCTTTTGGAAGGAAGGCCCTCCGTTCATGCAACCACTCCGTTCTGGCCGATGATGTTAATGATTATGTTGCTATCCGGGCATTAAGAATCGAGTTCGTTGACTCCTGTCTCCTGAAATCCGGCTCCTGCTTAACGATGATTAAACAGGCAGCAAGGTCAGCCCGGTTTCTTCCGGATATCCGTACATCAAGTTCATATTTTGCACCGCCTGCCCCGCGGCGCCCTTGACCAGGTTGTCGATGGCTGAGATGATCACCAGCCTGCCGGTGCGGGTGTCACACCGGACGGCCAGGTCGCAATAATTGCTCCCGCGGACAAGCCGTGTTTCCGGCAGCAGGGGAGGCTCGAGCACCCGGACAAAAGAATGGCGGGCATAAAAGTCACGGTAAAGAGAATCGAGCCAATCCTGCGAAAGCTCCATTTTCAGGCTCAGGTAGACCGTGCTGAGAATGCCCCTGATCATCGGGACCAGGTGGGGGGTAAAAGTGATCCGGACCTCCTCTCCGGCCAGCCGCCCGAGTTCCTGCTCAATTTCCGGGATATGCTGGTGATTACCCACCCGGTAAGCCTTGAAGTTCTCGGTGCAGTCGGGAAAGTGAAATTCCGGCTTTGGTGCGCGGCCGGCGCCGGAAACGCCCGACTTGGCGTCCACGATCACGCTGCCTTTGGTTACCAGGCCTTCCCGCGCCAGGGGAGCGAGGGCCAGGAGCGCTCCGGTGGGATAACAACCGGGGTTGGCCACCAGCCTGGCGCTTTGCACGGCGGTCCCGTTGATTTCAGGCAGGCCGTAAACCGTTTCCTCCAGCAGCTCCGCCGCCGGATGAGCGCGGCCGTACCACCGGTCATAAAGCAAGGGGTCGCGCAGCCGGAAGTCCGCGCTTAAATCGATTACCTTTTTCCCTTTGCTCAACAGCGCCGGGACTACGGTGGCGGAGCTGCCATGGGGCAGGGCGCAAAAAACCAGCTCTACCGCCTCCGGCACGGCGTCAACCTGCAAAGGGTGGAGCTTTTGTTTCAACAGCCCGTAAAACTGGGGCAAAGTCCGGTCCAGGGAGCTGCCGGCATGGCTTTCCGAACTGAAAAAAGACAGCCGGGCCCCGGGATGGTTGAAGAGTAGCCGGATCAATTCAGTCCCCGCATATCCCGTCGCTCCCAGAATGGCAATCTCAGGCATTTCGCTCCTCCTTTCCATAAGTTAACATTATAAGTTAAGGGGTCTGACCCCTTAACTTATCAATTTGATTTATTTTGCCCCGGCATCATGGAAAAGACCTCTCGCCCATTAAAGGACGAGAGGTCTCGCGGTACCACCTTTGTTGGCCGACCTTTTAAAGTCAACCCTCTCACGCCGCTCCGTACGGAACGGCCCCTGATAACGGTAGTTTCTACCGGGACAGCCTACGCACCGGCTTAAAACCGGCTTCAGCCGCCGCCTCCGGGGTGCGCTTCACCGCCTGCTTCTGGTCCGGACTTCCACCGGCTCCGGATCGCTGGTGCCTCCACCTGGCGGCTACTCTCCCCATCACGGGTTAAATATTATGCAGGTTCGATTTTACACCACTCCGGCAGGCCATGTCAAGAGTTAAACGCAATTTTTATTTTAGCTGTTTTTCGGCGATGGCGCCGACAACCGGCAGTTTAAACGTTTCACCCTGGTTTGCTTTAAGCATCAGGATCACCCAGAGGATCAGGGCGCCGATCCAAATCAGCGGCGCGATAAAACCGGATCGCCCGAACAAGATCCCGAGCACCACCTCGAGTACAAAAAGCGGCAAAAAAGTAAGCATCGACTGCACCGCGTGAAACCGGACAAACCTGTTTTTTTCAACAAGATAAAAAATCAAACCGGTTACAAAAAAACCCAGGTAAGACAGCAGCGCGGCAGTATTTTGCGGCATCCCGGTCGATGTACCGCTGCCGCCGTTGGCACAGGGGTAGCACAATACGGTCCCGCAGGAAAAACAAAAACCCCCTTTCATCCTTACTCTGCCGCTCTCTTCCCCGCACCGGCAGCATAACACAATAAATACCCCCTCTCTTTATTTGAAACACCTATCTTTGGGCCGGGCCATACTTGCCGCGAATTCACCCGCCAGGTCAAACTTCGGCCGATTCATAAGCACGCCTCCTCATTAAGTTATGGTGCCTGGCACCATAACTTAATAGCTTGGCTTCCGGTCTAGAGGGGGATGTTGCCGTGCTTGCGTAAAGGGCGCTGTTCGCGCTTTGTTTCCAGCGCTTCCAGGGCGCGCAAAAGGTAGGCCCGGGTTTGCCGCGGGTCGATTACTTCGTCGATCCAGCCCCGGGCGGCGGCGATATAGGGGTTGGCGAATTTGTCCCGGTACTGCCGGACCAGTTCCTGGCGCAGCTGCTCCTTATCCGCGGCCGCTTCCAGCTCCCGCCGGTTGACGATATTTACCGCTCCTTCGGGCCCCATTACGGCGATCTCGGCGCTGGGCCAGGCCAGGCAGATGTCGGCTCCCAGCGAGCGGGAACTCATGGCGATATACGCGCCGCCGTACGCTTTCCTTAAAATAACGGAAACCTGGGGCACGGTAGCCTCGGAGTAAGCGAAGAGCACCTTCGCGCCGTGGCGGATCACCCCTCCCCATTCCTGTTCCACTCCCGGCAGGTAACCCGGCACATCGACAAACGTGACCAGCGGCAGGTTGAAACAGTCGCAAAACCGGACAAAGCGGGCGATCTTGTCCGAAGAATTGATATCCAGGCAGCCGGCCTTGACCTGAGGCTGGTTGGCGATGATGCCCACCACCCTCCCGGCAAGGCGGGCGAAGCCGACCACCGCGTTCTGGGCATAGCCCTGGTGGACCTCGAAGAGGGTGCTCCCGTCCACCACCCGGCGGATTACCTCCCGGACATCATACGATTTATTCGGGTTTTCCGGCAGGATTCCCGCCAGCTCCTCCTGGTCGAGCGAAGGCTCCCGCGGCTCCGCCGGGGGCGGGTCTTCGACATTATTGGCCGGCAAGTAACTTAAAAGGGTCCGGATTTGATCCAGGCATTCCTCTTCCCCCGCCGCGTAGAAATGCGCTACCCCGCTGGTCTTGTTGTGGGTGGCCGCGCCGCCCAGTTCCTCCGCTGAAACAACTTCGTTGGTGACGGCCTTGATCACCTGGGGCCCCGTAATAAACATATTCCCTGTCTGGTTAACCATGAACACGAAATCGGTCAGGGCGGGGGAATAAACGGCCCCCCCGGCGCAGGGGCCCATGATCACCGAAAGCTGCGGCACCACGCCCGAATAAATGGTGTTGCGGTAAAAAATGGAGCCGTAGCCGTTCAGGGCGTAAACCCCTTCCTGGATGCGGGCCCCTCCGGAATCGTTAAGCCCGATTACCGGGGCACCGTTTTTCGCGGCCAGGTCCAGGACCCGGCAGATCTTCGCCGCATGCTCCTCTCCGAGGGAACCGCCCGCCACGGTAAAATCCTGGGCGAATACGTAAACCCGCCGGCCAGCGATAGTCCCGCAGCCGGTAACCACGCCTTCACCGGGGTTTTTAATCTCCAGGTTGCTGGCATCTTCGAGGCCGGTCTGCACGAACGTGCCCAGCTCGGCAAAGCTGCCCTCGTCCAGGAGTCCGTTCAGCCTCTCCCGGGCGGTCTGCTTGCCCTTGGCATGTTGCTCCTCGATTCTTTGCGCGCCGCCGCCGGCCAGGGTCCGCTCCCGTCTTTCCTGCAGGTGCTTCAGTTTGTCTTCCATTTGCCCTCACCACTTTCCTGAAGTATGTCTTCTAGCGCTCGCACAGCTCTATCAGGATCCCGCCCGTTGAGCGGGGATGGATGAATGCGATGCGCGCCCCCCCCGCCCCGGGGCGCGGCTTATCGTCGATCAGCGCCACCCCTGAGGCTTTCAGCTGCTTGAGCTTCTCCGCGAGGTTGGTGACCCGGAAAGCGAGATGCTGAATCCCTTCACCTTTATGCTCGATAAATTTAGCCACCGGACCGGCAGGGTCCGTCGATTGGAGCAGCTCAATCTTGCTTTCCCCCACGGGCAGGAAGGCTACTTTTACTTTTTGATCCGCCAGCTCTTCGAACCCTTTTACCTGGAGCCCCAGCCGGTCCCGGTAAAAGGGAAGCGCCTGCTCCAGGTCACGCACGGCAATCCCGATATGGTCTATTTTATCCAACAAGGCGAACCCCCCTTTACCTGTTTTGATCAAACTGCTGCTTGATAAACTTTACAATCTCGGCGGTGGACGCGCCCGGCGTAAAAACTTCGGCGATCCCCGCTTCTTTTAAGTAAGCGATGTCCTCCCGGGGGATTACCCCGCCGGCGATAACCGGAATGTCGCCCCCGTCCTGCCGCCGGAGCAGCTCCACCAGCGGGGGCAGCAGCTGCAGGTGCGCCCCGGAAAGAATGCTTAAACCGATGACCTGGACATCTTCCTGCAGGGCGGTTTCGACAATCTGCTCCGGGGTCTGCCTTAAACCGGTATAGATCACCTCCATCCCGGCATCACGCAGCGCCTGCGCCACAACCTTGGCTCCCCGGTCATGCCCGTCCAGGCCCACCTTGCCGATCAAAACCCGTATTTTTTCCCCGGCCATATCCCTTGATCCCCCCTTGGCCGTAATGGCCCTCACTGCCGTTTTCCCGGATTGACCCGAAACGGTTTATCTCCCTGCAGGCCCGCGTTTCCCGTTACGCCGTTACGGCCCTCACCGCTTCGGGGCGGCGCCTGCGCCGCCCGCGGGCGCAAACCGCTCCAAGCGCCGCCCGCCGCAAGCGTAAGCAGGGCGGCCGCCTTGTTTTTAGAGTGTAATCTGCTGCTGGTATTCACCGAAAATCTCCCGGAAGATCCCGCAAATCTCCCCCAGGGTGGCGTAAGCTTTGACCGCCTCCAGGAGATAAGGCATCAGGTTGTCCCGGGAAAGGGCCCCCTTGCGGAGCTGCTGGAGCGCTTCCGCCACTTTGCGCTGGTCGCGGTTCAGGCGCACCGCCTTGAGGCGGTTAAGCTGCCGTTCTCCCACCGCCGGATCCACTTTCAGCAGATCCATCGGTTGATCCGCGCCCCCGGTAAAGCGGTTTACACCGACGACCACCCGTTCACCGGCCTCGATCTCTTTCTGGTACCGGTAGGCGCTCTCCTGGATCTCCCGCTGCATGAACCCCTCTTCAATGGCGGCCACGGCGCCGCCCATGGTGTCGATCCGCCTGATATAATCAAGCACCTTTGCTTCGATCTGGTTGGTGAGCGACTCCACGAAATACGAGCCGCCCAGGGGATCAACGGTGTCGGTGACGCCGATCTCGAAGCCGATCACCTGCTGGGTGCGCAGCGCCAGCAGGACCGCGTGCTCGCTGGGCAGCGCCAGCGCCTCGTCCTTGGAATTGGTATGGAGCGACTGGGTCCCGCCGAGGGCGGCGCTCAAAGCCTGGAAAGCCACCCGCATGATATTGACATCGGGCTGCTGCGCCGTCAGGGTGCAGCCGGCGGTCTGGGTATGGAAGCGCAGCATCATCGAGCGGGGATTCCGGGCGCCGAAACGATCCTTCATCAGGCGCGCCCAGATGCGCCGGGCCGCCCTGAACTTGGCGATCTCCTCAAAAAAATTCAGGTGGGCGTTAAAGAAAAAGGAAAGACGCGGCCCGAACTGGTCCACCGCCAGGCCCGCCGCCAGCGCCGCCTCCACGTAGGCGATGGCGTTGGCCAGGGTAAAGGCCACCTCCTGTACCGCCGTGGAGCCGGCTTCCCGGATATGGTAGCCGCTGATGCTGATGGTGTTCCAGGCCGGGAGGTGCTCCCCGGCATAGGCGAAGACATCCACCACCAGGCGCATCGACTCCCGGGGCGGAAAGATATAGGTGCCCCGGGCGACGTATTCTTTCAGGATATCGTTCTGGATGGTACCGTTCAGCTTTTCCGGGGACACGCCCTGCTTTTCCGCCACCGCCATATACATCGCCAGCAGCACCGCCGCCGGGGCATTGATTGTCATCGAGGTGCTGACGCGGTCCAGCGGGATCCGGTCCATCAGGAGCTCCATGTCGGCCAGGGAATCGATCGCCACCCCCACCTTCCCCACTTCGCCGCGCGCCAGGGGGTGATCCGAATCGTACCCGATCTGGGTGGGCAGGTCGAAAGCGACGCTTAAACCCGTCTGCCCCTGCTCCAGCAGGTAGCGGAAGCGCGCGTTTGTTTCCTCGGCGGTGCCGAAGCCGGCATACTGGCGCATGGTCCAGAGCCGCCCCCGGTACATGTTCGGCTGGATGCCCCGGGTAAAAGGGTATTCGCCGGGCAGGCCCAGCATCTCCATCTCGTCAAAACCGGGCAGGGAAAACAGATCGTAGAGAGGCTCCACGGGCGTCCCGTCATCCAGCTTGAATTCCTTCGGCTCGGGGTTTTTCTGCAGCGTTTTCCTCAAGTTCTCTTCCCAGTTGGCCCGGGCCCGGGCCAACTGCTCCTGCTTTTCCTTGTCTGTCACCTTCCGCCACACCTCCCGCCATGCTTTTAGACTGCCTGGATGCACATGCCGCGCCCCTACAAAACCGCCTTGAGCAGGGCCGGGATCTGGGAAGGCAGCTCCGCCACCTTTACCCCGGCCTCCCGCAGCGCGCCGATCTTGCCGGCAAAGGTGCCGCGGTCCCTTTCAATAATCGCCCCGGCGTGGCCCATCCTTTTGCCCGGAGGGGCGCTTTTGCCGGCGACATAGGCGACCACGGGCTTGTTCATCGAAGCGGCGATATAGCGGGCTGCTTCCTCTTCGGCGCTGCCGCCGATTTCACCGACCAGCACTACCGCCCCGGTATCGGGATCGCCTGCGAATTCCTGCAAAACGTCGATAAAGTTCAACCCCGTCACCCGGTCCCCGCCCAACCCCACTACCGTGGAGGTACCCAGGCCGTGATTGGTCAGGTTCCCCACAATCTCGTAACAAAGAGTCCCGCTGCGGGAAATCACCCCGACCGGCCCCGGCACGAAATAGCGGTTGGGCATGAACCCGATCTTGCAGCGCCCGGAGGAAACCAGGCCGAATGTGTTGGGGCCCACTACGACCACCCCTTTGCGCCGGGCGTAGGCGCAGATCTCCATGGTGTCGTGGAGGCTGATATGCTCGGGGATCAGGGCGATCAGCTTCAAGCCGGCGGCGATGGCTTCAAAAGCCGCATCCCTGGCATAGGGCGCCGGCGTGAAAAGGATGCCCGCATCGGCGGGTTCCGCCTCCATGGCGGCGAATACCGTATCGTAGACCGGGACTCCCTCCACAACCTGCCCGCCTTTGCCCGGCGAAACGCCGCCAACGACCCGCGTCCCGTAGGCGATCATCTGTGCGGTATGGAAAGACCCCTGATTGCCGGTAATCCCCTGGACCAGGACCCGGGTATTTTCATCGATATAGATGGCCACTGTTTTACTCCCCCTGTGGCGCCGTTTCGGCCGATCCAACGGTACTGCCGTTCGCTCTTTCCCGGGCCAGCCCCACGGCCTGGCGGACCGCCTCGTCCATGGAAAGAAAAACCTCGAGGCCCGCCTTTTTTAAGATCGCCCGGCCTTCAGTTTCGTTGGTGCCGCCCAGCCGGACGGCTACCGGCACGTCAATGCCCTTGTTTTCTTTTACCCGCACAAAAGCTTTTGCCACGTCATCACAGCGGGTAATCCCGCCGAAGATATTAATCAAAACAGCCTTTGGTTTTGTTTCCAGGAGCAGTTCAAGCGCCTGGGCGGTCCGTTCTACCCCCGCGCCTCCCCCGATATCGAGGAAGTTGGCCGGCGTCCCGCCGTAGTGATGCACCATATCCAGTGTGGCCATGGTAATCCCGGCCCCGTTGGCGATGACCGCGATCTCGCCCCCCAACTCCACGTAAGCAAGGCCCATCTCCCCGGCCTTGAGCTCCAGGTCCGTCTTTTCATGGATGCGCGGCAGTTGGGGATGCCGGTACAAAGCATCGTCATCGATCGTAATCTTGGCGTCGGCCGCCACCAGGCCCCGGGGGGTAAGCGCCAGAGGGTTGATTTCAACCAGTTCCGCATCCAGGTCCCGGAACAAACGGTAAAGCCCGGGCAGCAGGACCAGAAGCTGCCTGGCCAGCTCAAAGGATGCCCCCATGCGGCGGCAAATTTCACGCACCATGAACGGCTGCAGGCCGAGGTTGATGTCCACCGGCCAGAAAACGATCCGCTCCGCGGGGACATCTTCGATGTCCATCCCTCCGTCCAGGGAAGCCAGGATGACCGGGCACCGGGAGAGGCCGTCCACCGTCAGGGCCAGATAGAGTTCCTGCTCGATTGTAAGCTTTTCCTCCACCAGCAGCTTATCGAAGGCCTGGCCCTGCAGTTTCAGCGCCAGAATGCGGGCGGCTTCCCGGCGGGCTTCGCCGGGCGTGGCGGCAAAAGCGATCCCGCCGGACTTGCCGCGCTTGCCGGCCAGGACCTGGGATTTAACTACCACTTCCCCCAGCTCCGCGGCCGCTTCCGCCGCTTGGGCGGGGGTTTCCACCACCTTGCCGCGGGGGATTTGCAAATCGTAACGGTGCAACAGCTTTTTGCCCATATATTCATAAAGTTTCATGCAGGCCCTCCCTGTCTTCAAAAAGCCCTAAAGGCCGTTATATTTCTTTAGCTTATTATAGAGGGTGGCCAGAGAGATATTCAGCGCCTGGGCCGCTTTCTTTTTCCCCTCCAGGGTTTCCCCGTAACGGGCTAAAGCCAATTTTAACATAATTTGCTCCATTTTATCCAGTGGTAATACATCATCCAGGTTCAACCTGTTTTTTTCCCCATCCTTCTCAATATATGGCGCCAGATGCCGGTATTCGATTACGGGACCGTCCGTCGCGGTCACGGCCCGTTCCAAAACACTGTTCAGCTCATCGATATTGCCCGGCCAGCGGTATTCCAACATATCCTGAATCGCCCTGGGCGAAACCTCCCGGACCTGTTTGCCCAGTTTGCGGTTCAGCCGCTCCATCATTTCAGCCAGCAGGGGCGGGATATCTTCGGGCCTTTTGCGCAATGGCGGCAGGTTGATCTCGATCAGGCCCGGATAGCGGTACAGCTCCGCCATGATGGGCCCTTTTCCGCCCTCCGGGTTAAAGTTTTCGTTGGCTGAAATAATCACCCGCGCGTCGTTGGAGACAGGTGTTTCCGCGCCGATACGGTAAAACTGCTTATCCTGCATGCACTGCAGCAGCTTCCTTTGCAGAAACGGGCTGAGTGAGCCGATTTCCTTGACCAGGAGAGTCCCCTTATGCGCCAGTTCGATTTTACCAAGGCGGGTGCGCCATACCCCGGGCAGGGCGCCCTTTTCACAACCGAAAAGCTCCAGCTCCTGGATCGAATCGGGGATCGCGGAACAGTCAAAGGTGATTAACAACCGCTCTTTCCGGGCGCTGCCGTGATGGATCGCCTGCGCAAAAACGCTTTTCCCGGTCCCGCTTTCACCGCTGATCAACACGGGGCCGTCGCTGCGGGCGGCCCGGCGGGCCGCCTCCACCGCAGCCTTGAATACCTTGCTCTGACCGGTAAGGTCCTCCAGGTTCCAGCGGCTGCCGGCGATCCGGTCAATCTGAGCGTAGAGGTTCTCGATGATCGTTTTACTGTGCTTGAGCTGATCCATCAGCTTCAGGATATCACCCACCGGTTGGAAAACAACAACCGCGCCGGTTATCTCGCCGTCAACAATAATCGGTGACGCGTTGGAGATAACCTCGGCCTCGCTTCCACCCACGATCGTCCGGAAGCCGGTCACCGGTTTCTGCCGGATTAAGGATTGTGCCAGGGCCCCGTGGGGCGAAACCTCAAATATATTCCGGTTTACCCTTTTACTTTCCGGAATACCGGTGACCCGGGTAAAAGCGGGATTGACATATTTGATCACCCCGGCAGCGTCGACTACCTCGACGGCATCCTGGACGGAATGTAAAATTGCCCACAGTTCTCCCTTGAGCAGGCGTGTGGCCGTCAGCTGATCCCGTGCCCGCAGCACCGCGCTCAGGAAACGGCTTGCCTGCAGGTCCACCAGTTCGACCTCTTTTTTTAAATTAAGCTTTAAACTTTCACTTACCCTGGGGTCGGCGGCGGCGTTAACCACCACCTGCAGGCCGGGAAGCGCCGTGATCCGGGCCAAATCGGAGGTTATAAAATAGCGCTTCTGCTCCTCCGCGCCGAGCCAGGTGCTGTCGCCGGAAAGGTCGGCCAGGCCAACCAGGAAAAGCCCGGGACACTGCTGGAGAAAACGGAATAGTTCGATGCCGCATCGATCTTCAATGACCAGAACTGTATTTAGCAAGGGCCGTTCCCTCCCGTTGGACCTACCCTTAGATTATTCGTAAATATTAGAATGAAATCCTGCTTGCAAACCGCCCCTTTTTTCGCGGTTGTCGGAGGGACGGGTTCTCGGAGGGACGGGGTTGTTACATTTGACGGGGAATAAAGAAGTAAAATTCTTATATGAGGCTTACAAAACGTGAAAATTTAGACAGACAATTAAAACAGCTAAAAAGTAAAAAAATACGCCGAACCCGATTTTGCTTAGACAGGAATCGGTACCGGGGTTGTTCTTAATAGCGTAAATGTGTCAACGATCGCCCCCCCGTCACCCCAGCGGGGGCGGCAAAGGCTTATCATCATGTCCCGCTCTTTAATGAGATCCCGCAATACGGGCAAACAATGAAATCGCCCGCAACATCCTTCCCGCACGAGGGGCATTTCTCTCTAAGCCGCTTGCCGCAGTACGGGCAGACCAGATATTCGGATGAGATCTGCCTGCCGCAAGCGGGGCAGAGCGGTTTAACGGGCGGGGCGGGTGCGGGAGCCGGCTGCCGGATAGGCGCCTCCTGCTTTTTCCCCGCGCTTGAGTTGCCGGCGATCATAAACACGCCCATAATGGCCGCGAATAAAATCGCGATTCGACCATTTTGGGTCTGAGAGGCTGGTTCGCCCGAGAAGTACGCTCCTACAGCCACAATTACCAATGCAGCCCCGAGAAGAATGCCGATGATCCGACCGGGTTTCATGCCGACGCATCTCCTTTAAAAGAATTTATCCGGGCTCAGGGATGACTCCTGGCCCTCTCAGCCTAGATTATAGCATAATAACGGCAACGTTTCGCACACCTAGCTGCTCGAGCTCAACAAAAAATTGATCATCTCAATCACAATCTAGATCGCATCATATTGTTACAAATCTGGTTTTGCCTTATAATATTAATTGATATTATACTGGTGATAATCAATTTGCATGCGCCAGAGCTGCGGGCGGGCGTGGCGGAACCGGCAGACGCGCTGGACTTAGGATCCAGTGGGAGCATTCCCTTGGAGGTTCAAATCCTCTCGCCCGCACCATTGATTTATAAGGGTTTTTTGCCTCCCGGCCTCTCATGTTGATGTGCTGAAAAACAACAGTACTGCAACAAGTACTGCAACAGGCTCGGAGTTTTAAGTTTCACGGACCATCAGGATCCAGTCCCGTTTTACGGCCCTTGGTCTGCATCATCTTGCAACTCTAGAGCTTTGTCTAAAACATCGGCAGCCTAATTCTGCCGCCCTGAAAAAAGGCCCGGACAATTGTACGGATCACGAATAGTCCGGTGCAGCCAAGAGTCGCCAGGGAAGCGGCGGCAATCCCGGGCAGTTCAGGTTTGAAGCAAACCCTTCAGGGCATAATTGGCGGCTCTACTCATCTCGCTCTTCCATGTTTTGGGGTATTGCATACTTGTCCGGGTATAAATACCTGGCGGCCGCTTTTTCCAGTAAAACGGTTACTTGCGGATGAACTTGCAGTAATGAAGCTGGAATTTCAGTCCTAACCCCGCCGGTAAGGGTTTTCTTAATGATATCGGCCTTGCTGCTTCCCGCGACCAATAAAAGGACTTCCCGTGCTTTCATAATCGTTCCTATGCCCATGGTTATAGCCATCCTGGGAACATCTTCGGGACGCGCGAAAAACCTGCTGTTGGCCGCAATCGTTTCCTCAGTCAACCGGGTCAGATGGGTATCGGCCGTTAAATAATCGTTTGGTTCGTTAAAACCGATGTGCCCGTTTCTGCCTATTCCCAAAACAATTAAATCCATTCCTCCGGCACGCGCGATTTTCTGTTCGTAGTCGCGGCAAGCTTGTATGGTGTCCGCGGCTTCGCTGTCGGGCATGTTTACATTAACCGGGGGTATACCAGCCGGTCCCCAAAAATTTGTGAGCATATACTTGTAATAACTGTGGGGATCTTCTTTGGATATAGGGTAGTACTCGTCGAGGTTAAAAGTAGTGACCCCGCGAAAATCAACAATACCTTTCCGGGATAAACTAACCAGCTCGCGGTACATGCCCAGGGGAGTGGAGCCTGTAGCCAGGCCTAAAACCAGGTGTGTTTTCATGCGAACCCGCTCTGAAACGATTTGGGCCGCTATTTTACTTAGGGTTTTATAATTCTTCATGATCATTATATTCATTTTTATCGCTTTCCCACTCGCCGGTTCGCTGCTGCAAAAAGGCGCTCGCGTCCGCCGGATCTGCCTTCAGCCTGTGTATTAATAAAAGCAGCCCTCGGGCTTGGTATCAGTATTAATCTTATTTACAACTCAATATTCTTCATTACCCGGCAAATTCATTCTTTAGCGAAAACTTGGTCAAAATGTAATTGCCGGATCTTACTCCACTGCCAAGAAATCCATCATGCCGGCTTCAGGAGTACGCCCGCCACCAGTAAGTCGAAAAGCTGATCCGCTTAACATTCAAACTTGCCCTTCATGATCAACCAGCAGCATATTGCTTCCGGTTGGTTGTTTGCCGGGTTTTCCGGCTATATTACTGGAACCATCGCTAAATTGGATTGTTTTATGTTTAATCCATCTGGCCATACCGCTATCCACCAACCTTTGGGCCTTTTTGCGGCTCATCCTTTTTTCAGAACCGGCAACATCTATAGTTTCAGTCGGGAACCCTTTCCTGAGAGATGAGCAAACAGACGCTCTTTGCCTGGCAACTTCTTTGGCCAGATCGGGCTGATCACAGCCGTAGCAGCTTTTAATCGCCATACATTCATAACAGCTGGCAATTGAATCCCTGTGTTTGCGTCCCAATGCCGGATGCCTCCTCACAATATCTGGTACCCTTAATTGCTATGAATGATCTTTCGCAGGAATACTTCAACTACCGGCGGATCAAAGTGTTTACCGCTTTGCTCCCGGATATAGGCCAGCGTTTTTTCTTTTGACCATGCTTTTCTGTAAGGGCGCTCGCTGGTCAGGGCGTCGTAGATGTCTACAACGGCAAAAATGCGCGCCGCAAGAGGGATCTCACTGCCTTTAAGGCCCCGCGGGTAGCCCGTGCCGTCCCATTTTTCGTGGTGGCAGTAGGGTATCTCCAGGGCAGGGCGCAGGTATTCGACAGCCGAGAGCATCCGGTAAGCATACTCGGGGTGCCTGTGCATAATCTTCCATTCTTCATCTGTAAGTTTACCGGGCTTCAGGAGAATGGAATCGGGGATGCCCATCTTGCCGATGTCGTGCAACAGGGCCCCGCGCCTGATCGATGCAAGCTTTTCTTCCATTACACCCATTTGGAGGGCCAATTCCAGGGTCATCTTCGTGACTCGCTGGCTGTGGCCTTCGGTCGCTTTATCGCGCAGGTCGAGGGCGTACGCCCAGCCTTCGATGGTGGCGTCGTAGGATTGGAGCAATTCTATATTGGCACGCTCGAGGTTGTGAAACAGCGCCGCGTTGTCTATGGCGATGGCCGTCTGCCTCGCCAGGGTATCCAAAAAATTGAGCCATTCATCATTGGCATCGAATTTTTCCCGCTGAAAGATTTCCAGCACCCCCTGGACTTGCCCTTTGGCAACCAGGGGCACTGCATAGTAGCTGCAGAAACCCTCTTGGATAAAACATTTACTTCGGGCCAGTTCATGCTCCACCATACTTAAGTCAGGAATATAGCATGTTTCTTTATTTAAAGCCGCCCGCCCGGCATAACCTTCGCCCAGGCGCAAGCAAACAGCGGCAAGGTTTAACGTATCAAAACCGCGCCAGGTTTCATATCTGAGCATCATGGTATGCGGCTCCTTTCTTAATATGGCGGCGGCATCGATATTCAATTGGCTGGTAATCTCGTCCAGAATGACTTGATAGGTGACATGCAGGTCAACGCTTCCGGTAATAGCCAAGTCGATGTTGCGCAGCGCTTGCGTCTGCTTCAAACGGCGCTGTGCGTCTTCGTAGAGGCGCTGGCGGCGCAGGGCATTGCCGGCCATTTCGCCGATCGTCTCCAGCAGCCGCACCTCGGCGGGAGTAAAGAAACGGTTTTCCGGATTCAAGTTGCGAGAAACCGTCAGGGTCCCGATTAACTCTTTTTCCGAAAGCATCGGTACAATCACGGTGGGGCCGATTTTGGCGGCATGAGCAAGGGGCAGGGCATGGGGTTCAGCGCTGTAATTTTCGCTTATATACGTATTTTCAGTACGCAATACAATGCCGCTCAACCCCTCTTCGGCAGAAAAGGTCAGGCCGGCGCTGTCTTGCCAATGCCCGTTACCGAAGGCAATGGTAAAGCGCTTCCGGTCAGGCGTAAGCAGCGACACCATCCCGTCATCGGCCTGAAGCAAACTTTGGGCTTTGCCCAGCACGATGGGCAGCAAATCGGCGCTGCTTTTGGCCGTACGCATGTGGGTCGAAAGAGCGGACAAAGTGGTCAACTCTTCATTGCGGGCGCAGATTTCATCCTCTATGCGCTTCTGGGCGGTGATATCATTAATAAACCCATGCCATAGAACGC
The DNA here is from genome assembly GCA_020060545.1 of Desulfovibrio sp. Taxonomy (GTDB): domain Bacteria; phylum Bacillota; class Dethiobacteria; order DTU022; family DTU022; genus JAGUZX01. The sequence continues at coordinate 39,595 of JAGUZX010000130.1, forward strand.
TTCCGTCACCCAACATCTCCGGAACCGCTCGGCCGCTTAGCCACCTTTCGCCGCCCTTGGGCAAAACAACTCGAAAAGTATATTCCCAGGGCTGCAAAGTGTTGAAAGACTCCAAGATAGATTCAATTACCCCTTGATAATCCTCGTTGTGAATCCGTTCAAAAACAGACGCCGCATCTTCGCGAACTTCTTCAGGGTCAACCTCAAAAACAGTACGGATACTTTCGCTGGCATACGGCAAACAAGATCTGCCGTCGGGGAAATATTGAAATTGGTAAATAACTCCCGGTATACGTTCGGACAACTTTTTAAGCAAGACGTCCCTGGCAACCAAATTCTCTTCGGCCTGCTTGCGCCGGGTAATATCTTCAACGGCACAGTCATAATAGATTAGATTTCCGCCGTCATCATGCACCGCCGTTGCCGTTACAGATCCCCAGAATGTGGCGCCGTCTCTTCTTTTAAGCTGCAATTCCATGCTGGAGACATTTTCATGTTTGCATAGCCTGTCGGATATTTCCTTGCCGCTTTCCGGCGCTGCAAATAATTCAAATGCCTTTAGTTTTTGGAGGTCCTCCTCGCTGCCAATACCAAATATTTTTAAGCAGGCAGGATTGGCCATGAGCATATATCCCTCCGGTCCCGGAGTAATACGGTATATACCGATCGGGATATTTTCAATAAGGGTACGGAAGCGTGTTTCACTTTCCTGCATCGCATTCACATCCTTTTTTAAACAGCATTGATTTGCCCAAACATTTTGTGGGTATGTTTGGCCGGCTGTACTGAAAAACCGCTCCAGGAAAGAGAAAGAAAAAGAGAAAGAGAAAGAGAAAGAGAAAGAGAAAGATAGAAGTTTTATTGAAGGTAATTCCGAGCCACAAAGGAATTACTCCTAAGCAAAAAGGTGCATTTATTGTTGTTCTTTTTTTTGAATAAGTTTTTATCTCTTGTGAAACAAAATTAACCCACCTGCATACCGGCAAGGTGGGCGTAAAAACACTATAACCGGCAGCTGGCTGGCATAACGAATGTTTTTCATTCATCTTAGCCCCTAAAGCTTTGCGACGCTACCTTTCGGTAGGTTAGCCCTTTTCAGGTTATATTTAAACTTTTTTCCTTTATGTTATATAATAGCACATCTTGTCAAGCTTTGTCAATAAAACGCGTAAAACGACCATCTAACATGCAGGGTTTCGCTCCGGTTTCGCTCCGAATGGAAAGCAAACGAAGCGGTCGTCATTCGTCGCTTGCTTCTTCCAAAATTAATAAAAAAACTGCCACCAGCTCAGGATCAAACTGGGTGCCGGCATTCCTTTTTAACTCTTCAACAGCTTCTGTTTTACTCATAGCCTTACGGTAAGGGCGATTATTTACCATCGCATCGTAAGCATCGATGATCGCCAGAATACGGCATTCGACGGGGATCTTTTCTCCTTTAAGACCAAGGGGGTATCCGCCGCCATCCCATCGCTCGTGATGCCTTAAAATCAAGCCTGCTATCTCGGATAAATCCTCAGAAGCAAGAGCGATTCGATAGCCCTTTTCGGAGTGCTGGCGCATAATGTTCCATTCTTCGTCGTCGAGAAGGCTTTCTTTAAACAATATCCGATCCGGTATGCCCACCTTGCCCAAATCATGGACCTTGGTAAGAAGAATCAAATTCGAAAGCTGTTTCTGAGATAGATTAAAACGTTCTCCCATCTTATTGGCCAGGTTTTCCAGCCGGCGGACATGCCCTTCAGTAATGAAATCCCTTTCCCCCAGTACAGCCATGAGGGATTCAATGATCTGGTAACTGGCCCCGGCCCCCCGGTGTAATTTATCGCGAAACAAGAGTTCGTCCGCTTCGATTAATGTTTCCTTCAGCGGCTTGCTTTCATCTTCCGCAGTAGACAAACCCAAAGAGATTTTTAGAGGAAGTTGCCCGTAACGCTTCTGGTTATAAAGATTTATTTGCGAAAATATGCGGCCGGCAATCATTTCACCCGCTTTGCGATCAGCGCGGGGGAGGATTGCCACAAACTCGTCACCGCCTGCCCTGACCAGGATGTCCGAACCTCGTAGCGATTTTTTTAAAATTCCCGCACAAGCCTTTAGGTACTCGTCGCCGATATCGTGCCCCATCGTTTCATTTATGAGTTTAAGGTTATCCAGGTCTGTAGAAATAATGGTGATGGGATATTCCCTGCTATTGTCTAAACGCTTCAACTCGTTGTCAAAATAGACGCGGTTGTGAAGACCTGTCAGCTGGTCGTGCAAGCTCAAGTATTTCAACTGCTCTTCATACCGTTTTCGCTCAGTGATATCGCGAAGGGTTTCAATAGCACCGACTACATTCCCCTCCGTGTCGTACAATTTCGATGCTGTTGCCCAAAGATAGGCGCCTTTGCCGCTGTATACCCCGGGAACGTGAGTCTCGCTGTAGAGAATATTTCCCTTCCACCCGATGACATCGTAATCATCCTTATACCGGTTAAGTTCCCCTTCAGGAATTAGAGCCAGGTCGATCAAGATCGGCCTGCGCTTACCGTAAAAATGGATGGCGTATTCGTAGTTACCCTGGCCTACCATATCCTTTTTGGTTATGCCCGTCATCTCTTCGATGGCTTTGTTCCAGGCAACCACGATACCGTTAGTGTCAATCACAAACATGGCGTCCGGTGAAAACTCAATAATCTGGTCCAGGAGCCTATGTGCTTCTACCAACTGTTTTTCAGCCTGTTTATATTCGATGGCCAGGCTGGCAAGATCAGCCGCCCTCTTGAAACGTTCAAAATCCGCCTCATTGGGGGAGCGCGGTATGCGGTGATAGGTGGCAAAGGTAGCAATCACTTTACCGTCTGCAGAAAAAATGGGTTCTGACCAGCACGATCTCAGATTTGCCTTTTTGGCAAGTTTTCGAAAATCAGCCCAGTAAGGATGGGTTAAAATATCTTCCACGATCACGCGTTGTCCCCTGTACGCAGCCGTGCCGCAGGATCCGACACCTTCGCCGATCTTAAGGCCATGAATGGCCTGGTTGTAGAATTCGGGCAGGCTGGAACCCGCTCCATACAACAAGTGCTGCCCCTGGTCGTCCAGCAGCAAAATAGAACCAAGCGCGTCGGGGTCTTCAGTTTCGATCAACCCAACAATCAGTTCAAGAACCTCTTCCAGCGGTTTTCCTGTGGCAATAGAAGTAAGGATCTGATTCCGTCTTCGCTCCAGGTCCTCCATCCGTTTCCACTCAGTGATATCGCGACCGGCAACCCTAAACCCCACTATCCCGCCGTCCCTGTCTTTGGCCGGTGAAAAAGATATATCTCCGTATACGACGCTGCTGTCACTGCATACCATCTCCAGTGAGGATAACCGTTCCGGCCGGGAAGATTGGCGTATTTTATTCAAGACAAGGCTGATGATTTTCGGGTCCCGAAAAAAGTGTTTATAATTCCTTCCGATCAATTCGTCCCGGGTATAACCAAACAACCGGGCTGCATACTGGTTGCAATAAGTGATGTTTCCAGACAGGTCCAGTTCGAAAAATATTTCTTCCAGCGAATCCAAGATTTCGCGGTATCTTTCTTCCGATTTTTTTATAGTTTCCCCGGCAATCTTTTTTTCCGTTTCTTTCAGTTCAGTTATGTCTCTTCCGACGCCCTGTATCTCCACAATGCTGCCAGATTCATTTAAGATGGCGTTATCCTCCCAGTGAAGCCATCGCCAGCCTTCAACGGTCATAGCCCGCTGTTCCACTTGAATCCGGTAAGGAGGTTTTTGGAGGCCCTCCATTACTTTCAGAGTGTGTTCAATGTCGTCTTTATGTACCAGAGGCGCGAAGGATTTTCCGATCAGTTCCTCTCTGCTTTTGCCGAAAGTCTTACAGTAGGTATCATTAACATAAGTAAAACGGTTATCCGGATCAACCCTTACAATGAGATCATTCTGGGACTCTATTAAGCCCCGGTAGCGTTTTTCACTCTTCCGCAGAGCTTCTTCTGCTTGTTTACGGGCGTTAACGTCTCTGATCACCGTCATCACATAATTAATCGCACCGGCTGCATCAAAAACCGGGCTTTTGGTGGTTTCAGAGTAATGTTTTACTCCGTCAACTTCGCTCACTTCTTCGGTTATAACGGTTTTACCGGTTGAGAATACGTTGCGGTATTCTTCGGAGATGGTCCCCGGTAGAAAAGGGCAGACTGCCATCAATTTCTTGCCGGTTATTTCTCCGGTGATATTGAGTTGTGCCAACATATTTTTATAACCGTTATTTGCGTATACAATCACTAAATCGCTGTCCACAGCACACAAGGGATCATGTATGGAATCAAGAAATTTTTCATAAAGATCACTGCGCCTATTTTCAGAATTTTTAGGGGCCACCGGAAATGCCTCCTTCGAAAAATTTTAAAATGGGTAAGACTGATAATGATAGTTATTATAATTAAGAGAGAGAGAGAGAGAGAGAGAGAGAGAGAGAGAGAGAGAGAGAGAGAGAGAGAGAGAGAGAGAGAGAGA
>JAGUZX010000060.1 GCA_020060545.1 Desulfovibrio sp.
GAACTAAAAGCTTACTTAGAGGAGACGGCCTCTAAAGCCTTCGAGATCCCGGGCACAACCAGGCAGCAGGTGAGCGTGCGTTCCCTGGAACGCTACCTGGCCCTTTACCGCAAAGGGGGCTATGATGCTTTAAAGCCGCAGCCGAAGCGTTCCCGGGGCAGCACCCGTATTGATGCGGCAGTACTCCAGAAAGCCATAGATTTGCGCAAAGAGCGCCCCGAGCGCAGCGTGGAGCAGATTATCTTCCTGTTGGAGGAAAGCGGCCTTGCACCCAAAGGAACCGTGGCCTACAGCACCCTGGCCAGGCAGCTCAGGCAGGCGGGGGCCACCCGCAAAGAGCTGCTAACCAAACCAACAGGCCACCGGCGCTTTGAAGCCGAAGGCGCCCACGTGATCTGGCAGTCCGATTTCCAGCACACCCTTTACCTCCCGGATCCTGATGATCCGAAGCGCAAGAAAAAAGCCATTCTATTCGCTATCTTAGACGACTATACCCGCTTTGTGATCCAGGCCCAGTTCTACTGGGATGAAAAGCTGCCCCGCCTGGAGGACAGTTTAAAGAAAGCGCTTTTGCGGTTCGGCATAGTCGCAACTATTCCGAATTCGGAATAGTTGCGACAACGGATCGGTCTTCTCTTCGACCCACTTAAACCGCATCTGCGGCAAACTGGGTATCCGGCTGTGCCACAGCCGCGTTGGCCAGCCGATGGGTCGCGGGAAAGTTGAACGTCTGTTCAGGTTCATCGACACCAGCTTCAAACCGGAAGCGTACCAGCAGATCGAAAGCGGGAAAATATCCACCTTAGAAGAGCTGAACCGGGCCTTGGCCGCCTGGTTGGACGGCTATTACCACGTGCGGGTGCACGGCGGCACCGGCGAAACCCCGAAAGCCAGGCTTGAGAAGAGCAAACGGGAACCCCGCCGGATCCCGGTGATAGAGCTGGTGGATATATTCTTGTGGGAAGAAGAACGTCGGGTGGACAAGACCGGCTGTGTAAAGGTGGCTGGCAACCTTTACGAGGTGGATTTGGCGCTGGTCGGAAAAAAGGTGACTTTGCGTTTTAACCCCTTCGATCTTTCTTTGATTCAAGTCTGGCACAACAACAGTCGTTGCGACAATGCCTTGCCTCTGGAGCTCAATCGTCCGCGCCACCGCCGCGTAAAGCCGAACAAGACGGAAAAGAAGGCGCCGGTAACAGGCGGGATCTCCTTCTTCGAGGCGGCGGAGAAGAAACGGCGGCAGGAACTCGAGAAAGAACCCTTGAGCTTTGCTACGAAAGGGGGAACAAGCCGTGACGGAGCCCTTTAGCCGCCAGGTTGAAGTATCCGCCCTTTTTGAATCCCGGGGCCACCGGGAAGCGCTGGCGCGCTTAATGCTGATGGTGGAGAACCGCTACCTGGGCCTTTTAACCGGGGAAGTGGGCAGCGGCAAGTCCACCCTCATCCGCCGGCTGTTCCAGAGCCTGGATGCCAAGCTCTATCACCCCGTCTACATCGCCAGATCCAACTTGAAACCCCGGGATTTCTACGGGGAGCTTTTAAGGCAGGTGGGCGAGGTGCCGCCTTTTGCGTTACCAAAAGCCAAGCAGCTCTGGACAGAGGCCCTGGAAGCAAGGCGTGAGCAGGGAGACAAGGCTTTAGCCGTAGTGGTGGATGAAGCACAGGAGATGAGCGAGACCATGTTAGGCGAGCTGCGCTTTGTGGTGGGCCACCAGATGGACTCCTGTTCACTTTTTCCGCTGATCCTGGTGGGGCAGTCGGAGTTGAGGCGGATCTTGCGTTTGAAAAAATATGAGGCTATTGCCCAAAGGATGCCGTTACGCTATCACTTAAGCGGGCTTGATTCAGAAGAGACGGCCCAGTACATCCGCCACCAGATGAGCGCAGCCGGCTTAACCACACCGGTGTTCTCGGAAAGCGCCTTAATTCAGGTGCATGCGGGAAGCCAGGGTATCCCCCGCCTGATTAACCAAATTTGCACCCAGGGGTTGTATGACGCAACCCAGCGCGGCCATGAAGTGATCGAGGAATCGCATATCATGAGGGTGCTGGCTGATTACGACAGGCAACGGGGCGCCAGTTAAGCAGATCTTTTGGAATATGAGTGGCGGTTTAGCTCTCACGCTGCTGGCAGATTGTCGGTCAAACGGCAACACCGTTGGCGGTGAGAGTTAGACCGCCAGAATTCGTGAGCGGCAACAACATAGTAAACGTAAATCAGTTGGTAAACTATAATCCAAATGGGAAGGTTACTATGAAAGCAGGCCAAACTTTACCCGTTACTTTGAACGTAAACATACCCATAAATTTCCCTACTGTTTCGTTCCCATTGTGTGCTGTCGGGATTACAGCAGACGTACCTATACTTGATCTTACGGGAGTGATCATAAATGAATAAAAACAAAACCCTTTTTATCGTAATTGCTATAATTGCCATAACATGCGCCCCTTTGCATGCTGCAGCCTCGCCGTACATGGGTGGATACATGAACGATAGTGTCAGGACTACAAGAAGAGTAATATGTAATGTAAATTTCAGATAACAACTTTTTAGTCGGAAAACAATCGCGTAATGGTGCCTGGGTCAAACACTTCCAGTTCGGCGTGGAAAGCAATTACGCAATTACCGAAACTACATGGTACGTACTGCATGACCGTCCTGCTTATTACGATGGAACTTACTGGCGTTATCTACAAGGACGTGTTACACATGGAGCAACATCTGATATAACTTGGAGTGGCTCATACAATTATGGTATCGGGATCCATACTTATAGTGGTGTAAATATAGACTATTCCCAAGCTGATAGGGTCAGGTGGAAATAGATTGGCGTAGTTATACCAGATGATTACCAACTGTGGAGCGGATCCGGAATCGTAAGCGATATTGTCAACAAGCCTTATCAGTAGTTTTTAAAAGACTATGATAAATATTCGAACAGTAGCATAAACTCATTATTTAAGTGAGGCGATAATGCCACTTTTTTTTGAGCATCCACCAGAAGAATGCTACTCTTTTTCAACTTGGTTTGTTCAGTAAGTCCTATACTAAGTATTGTGTCCCCCGAATCCCCCGTATTCCCTCCGGCTCAACAGGTAGCCGGACAGCAGCGCGGTTACCGGGACCGCCGCGATCAGGCCGACCGTACCGGCAATGCCACGCACAAACTCGGTCGCGATTAAATCCAGGTTGACCAGCTTCAGCCAGGGCATTCCATGCCCGACCACCAGGAGCAGCAAGGGGGTTGCCGCGCCGACATAGGCGAGGATCAGGGTATTGGCCATGGTCCCCAGCACATCGCGCCCCACGTTCAAAGCCCCCGCGGTCAGCTCTTTAAATTGAATACCGGGATTCGCCTCTTTAATCTCCGCCGCCGCGGAGGCCACGGAGATCCCGATATCGGTAATCGCCCCCAGGGAACCGATAATGATCCCGGCAAATAGCAACCCGCGGATGTCGATGCTTTTATCCATCAGCACATAAAGCGATTGCGCCTCCTGGGTGCTGAAGCCGGTCAGGCTGGAAATATTCCCAACCCAGAGCGCCAATATGCCCGCCGCCACCACTCCGGTGATCGTGCCCAGGATCGCCGCCAGTGATTTTAAGTTTATCCCGCCGACTAAAAGCAAGGTCGTTATAATCACCAAAGCGGCCGTGACTACGGCCAATATAATCGGGTTATGCCCGCGCAGCAGGTTCGGCAGCAAGAATTTAACGATGAGCGCCCCGGTGATGCATAGCGAAACGATCGTTTTAAGGCCCTTGGCGCGGCCCAGCAACAGCATCGCGGCCAAAAATATGGCGATTAAATAATAGACACCGCGGTCGCGGGCCAGATCATGGAGGTAGACCTCATTTAATGAGCTTCCGTCGCCGAATGCGACGATGACAACTTCCATGCCTTCCCTGGCCTGAAGATCAAACAGCATCCTCCCGGGCATATAATAGTTCAATATCGTAATAATCTCGCCTTTAAAAGGGCCGCTTTTAATTTCAACCAGCAGTTCCTGTTCAATCCCGCCGGCCTGTTCGGAACCGGACTCTTTAACACCAAGCACCCTGGCGCGGTAATAGCGCTCTTGCGGCACTTCCGCCGCGCCAGCAGGAACTGCCCAACCCAGCAAAAGGCAGAAGCAAATCAGTGCGGCGATGCGGCTCTTCAAATTCAACCTGTCCCTTCTCCCCGGTGGGCGAATATGGTATCTCCCCAATGCCTGTTACAAGTTTAGCACAGTTATCCGGGGAAGGAAACCGTCCTGGCCAAAGAAAGGGGAACGGCTGCGGTTGATTAAGGGCATTTCCTTGGACGGCCTGCGGGCGGGCTGCCGCCACCTTGCTTCGGGCGGCAGCCCGCACAGCCTCCGCAGCCGTCCTTTTGCTTCAAGGATCGCCGCAGGCGCCACCCCAGGTAAGCCCCGGGAAGAATGAGGGCCGCCAGTATAATCATCCGTTCCATGGGAAGCCTCCTTTTTTTGATCAGCCCCACCCCAGCAGAAGGCCGATCCGGTAAACGAGCACCGCCATCACCCACCCCAGGACCAGGCTGTATCCGGCGGCAAAGCCGGTCCAGGACCAGGAATTCGTTTCCTTGCGGATCGCGGCGATGGTGGCCACACAGGGGATGTAGATCAGCGTCATCACCATGAAAGCATAGGCCGACAGCGGCGTCCAGCGGGCCGCGATTACCCCGGCAAGCCCCGTCTCGGCGGCGCTGTAAACCACCGCCAGGGTGCTCACGACAACCTCCTTGGCCAGCAAACCGAAAATCAAGGCCGCGGCCGCCTCCCACTGGCCGAAGCCGGCCGGTTTAAGCAGCGGGGCGAACAGCCCCCCGATCCGCCCCAGGTAGCTCTGCGGCGAAGCAAATGCGGCGCCCCAGGGTAAATTGGAAAGAGCCCAAATCACCACCGAGGCGCAGACGATGATCGTCCCCGCCCGGCGCAGAAAGCCGCCGCCGCGCTCCCACAGATGGATCAAAAGCCCCTTCAGGGTCGGGAGGCGGTAAGGAGGCAGCTCCATCACAAAGGGCGCGGTATCGCCGGGAAAAAGAAATGTTTTAAACAGGCGCCCCATCAGCACCGCCAGCAAAATACCCAGCAAGTAAAGGGAAAAAATGACCAGGCCCTGGTAGGAGCTGTAAAAAGCCCCGACAAAAAGAACGTAAACGGGCAGGCGGGCCGAACAGGACATCAGGGGATTGATCAGGATGGTCAGCAAACGATCCTTCTTATTTTCGAGGGTACGGGTGGCCATGATCGCCGGCACATTGCAGCCGAACCCCAGCAGCAGCGGGATAAAAGAGCGGCCGTGCAACCCGAGGCTGTGCATGAAGCGATCCATAATAAATGCCGCCCGGGCCATGTAGCCGCTGTCTTCCAGCAGCGATATGGCCAGGAACAGGAGAAAGATATTCGGGATAAAAGCCAGGACCGACCCCACCCCGGCGATCACGCCTTCGGAGAGAAGAGAACCGACAACCGCGGGGGTATCCATTGCCGAGAGCACCCCGGCCACGGATTCCACCAGCCAGGCCATGCCGCCTTCAATGCCTTCCACCAGCGGTCCGGAAAGGGTGAAGCTGAACTGAAAAACGGCCACCATGGCCAAAAGAAACAAAGGCAACCCCAGGTAGCGGTGGGTGACCACGGCATCGATCCGGTCGGAGAGGGAGCCGGCTTCGCCGCCGCCGGACGGCTTGACCAGGCACCGCCCGGCGATTGCGCCGATATGGCGGTAACGGCGGTCGGCGACAATTGTTTCGACATCCTCGCCAAGTTTCCGGCCGATCGTTTCCCGGCTTGCAGCGGCCGCCTGCAGCAGGCTGCTTCCGCCGGGTGAACGGCGCAGCATAGTACAGGCCGTCTCATCCCCTTCAATCAGCTTCAACGCCAGCCAGCGTCCGCCCGGCGCCCCGGGAAAGGCCCCCTGGTGGGCAAGCAGCCGCTCCAGTGAGGCCAGCTTCGCTTCCAGCTCCTTGCCGTAATCGATCCGGAAGGGCGCCTCCAACCGCGGCGGAGCCGCCACGGCCGCCTCGACCAGCGCCCGGCTTCCTTCACCCCTGGTGCCCACCGTCGGCACCACCGGCACCCCCAGCAACTGAGACAGCCGCAAATGGTCGACCTGGAAGCCCCGGCTTTGCACCTCGTCAAACATGTTCAAGGCGATCACTACATTGAGGCCCAGTTCCAGCAGCTGCACGGTCAGGTAAAGGTTCCGCTCCAGGTTTGTGCCGTCGATGACATTGATCACCACATCAGGCCGCTCGCGGATGATAAAATCGCGGGCGATCAGCTCGTCCTCGGAATAGGCTCCGAGGCTGTATGTCCCGGGCAGGTCGACAACCTTGATCCGCCGGCCCTGGTAAGTGACGCTCCCTTCTTTTATTTCCACGGTCACGCCGGGCCAGTTGCCGACATGCTGGCGCGAACCGGTCAGGTTGTTGAAGATGCTGGTCTTGCCGGCGTTGGGGTTTCCCGCCAGGGCAATGGTATATATTTGCTCTTTTGGGGCCAGGTGTTTTGCCGCCATCGTCTTTCTCCTCCCTGCAGCAGCCATATGTTAGGGTAGACTAACTATTTGTGCAAAAAATATCAGTTACGCGTGATTGGCTTTTCCATGGGCAGCCTCCTCGACGATTACTTTCAAGGCTACCCCGCGGCCGACGGCAATCCGGGAACCGCCCACGGATATAATTAGCGGGCCGTGCGGTGCATTTTGCAGCACCGTAACGCCGCAGTCCCTGACCAGCCCCAGTTCAGACAGGCGCAGCCGAACCTTGTCACACCCGTTTATCTTCACCACTTTGGCCGCGGCTCCGGACGGCAGCATCGCCAGGGGTATTTGGCCCATGTTAAACCACCTCCACGGATACTTCAGCCGCTTCGCTGCGCCGCAGCGACAGGTGGTATCCCTTGACCAGGACATCGATCGGATCGCCCAGCGGAGCAACCCGGTTAACCGTGATCCGGGTTCCCGGAACGATCCCCATCTCCATCAGGCGCCGGCGAGCGCCCCCGTGACCCGTGATCCGGACTACGGTCGCTTCGATCCCCGGCGCCAGTTGATTCAACCGCATTTCTTTTTCGGGCAAGCTTCTCCCTCCGTTTCGTCCTTCGCTTGATTTTAACGGCAACCTTGTTTTGATCCAGGAATTGAATCAGTTTTTCCATGGTCTGGCTGCTGACGGCGTGCTCCATGAGGCAGGCATCCCGTTCAGCGGTCTTGGGATCGACTTTAAGGACGTCAATCAGCAAATCGAGCAGCAGTTCATGCCGCCGCCGCACCGTTGCGGCGAAGTGCCGGCCCCTGGGGGTTAGTTCGACCGGACCGTAGCGGTCCTGGCAAACCAGGCCCTGCTCCCGCAAGACACCCAAAGCCTGGGTAACGCTGGCCTTGGCCAGGCTCAGCCGTGAAGCGATATCTGTTACCCGGACCGGCTCTCCGCCGCGGGAAAGATCTAAAATTGTTTCCAGGTAGTTTTGCAGGGATTCGCTGATTGGCAGCGGGACCACCGGGACGCACCCCTTTGTTAGGTAAGCCTAACATCCTATTACCTTAGATATACCGGAAAAAGGAGCTATTGTCAAGCACTTTTTTTACCTTTGCCTCTTTCGCCTTTTTCCGCGCGCCCGGCTTAAGCCTTGACTTAAGCGGCCGCCTTGATTATAATTCAGCCAGGAAAATAAATACTTCGATGTATACGGGAAAACGCTGGCGGGAAGTTGCATTCCCGGGCGTTTTTTTACGGGAGGCCCAAACAAATGAAGCTGGCCCTGGCACAGTTAAACCCCACCGTCGGCGCCCTTCGTTACAATACCGGGAAAATTGCTTGTTTTTACCGGGAAGCAGCCGCAAAGGGCGCCCGCCTGGCGGTATTCCCGGAACTGGCCGTAACCGGCTACCCTCCCCAGGACCTGCTTCTTTACCGCGGCTTTATCGAATCCGTCGAAAAAATAGTCGCTGATGAATTGGCCCCTCTCACTGCCGGATCGGATACGGCTATGCTCGTCGGCGCGCCGTACCGCGTGGATAATGCGCTTTACAACACGGCGCTGCTCCTGGAGAAAGGGTCGATCAAGTCGGCCCATTTAAAAACGCTGCTGCCCAATTACGATGTTTTTGACGAACGCCGCTACTTTACCCCCTCTCCCGGAAGCAGGATTGACATAATCGGCGGGATTCCCGCCGCCGTCACCGTTTGCGAGGACATCTGGAATGACCGCGACTTCTTTGACCGCCCCGCCTATGATCGCGACCCCCTGGAAGAGCTTTCCGGCAGGGTGAAACTGATTATCAACCTGTCGGCTTCGCCCTACCACCTGGGCAAGCAGGCTCTGCGGGAAAAGATGATCGGCTTCCTGGCGGCCAAATACAAGGCCGGCCTTGTCTACGTAAACCAGGTCGGGGGCAACGATGAACTTATTTTTGACGGCGCCAGCCTGGCCTTCAATGACCGGGGCGAACTGATCCGCCGCGCCTCCTCCTTCGAAGAAGAGCTTCTCTTCATCGAAAGCGAGGCTCTTTTCAGCCCAACTGCCGCGCCGGCGCCGCCTCTGGGCGAGGGGATCGGCTCCGTTTGCCGGGCGCTGGTCCTGGGGATCAAAGACTACCTCGGCAAGACCGGCTTCCGCAAGGCGGTGCTCGGCTTAAGCGGCGGCATCGACTCGGCGGTTACGGCGGCTCTGGCCGCCGAGGCGCTGGGACCGGAAAACGTGCTCGGCGTCCTGATGCCCTCCCTTTATTCTTCAGGGCACAGCGTGGAAGACGCGGCGGCGCTGGCCCGCAACCTGGGCATCGCCCACCGCATCATCCCCATCGAGCGGCCATTCAACGCCTTTTTGGAGCTGTTCAACCCCGCCGGCGCCCCCCGGCAGGACCTGGCCGAGGAGAACTTGCAGGCCCGCATCAGGGGGAACATCCTGATGTTTATCTCCAACCGGGAAGGTTACCTGGCCCTGACCACGGGGAACAAGTCCGAACTGGCCGCGGGTTACTGCACCCTCTACGGGGACATGTCCGGCGGCCTGGCCGTGCTGGCCGACGTGCCCAAGGTGATGGTCTATGACCTGGCTCGCCACCTGAACGAAAAACACGGCCGGGAGATCATCCCCGCGCGGACCTTAACCAAGGCCCCCTCGGCCGAGCTGCGTCCCGGTCAAAAAGATGAAGATTCGCTCCCGCCTTACGGGGAGCTCGACCCGATCCTGCACCACTATATCGAGGAAAACCTCTCCCCGGCGGAAATGATCGATCGCGGCCACGACCCCGCCCGGGTGCGCCGCATCGTCGGCCTGGTGGATCGCGCCGAGTACAAGCGCCGCCAGGCCGCCCCGGGCCTGCGGGTTACCACCCGCGCTTTCGGCTCGGGCCGGCGCATGCCTATCGCCCGCGGCTACGATTATTAGGAAGCGGTTGGCGTATAATAGCATATACACAGCCTCACGGGAAGAAAAGGGATTGATCGTCTATGGAAATACCGCTGAACAACAGCGGCGGAGCCGCCTTCGACGTGGCCGTCATCGGCGCCGGCCATGGCGGAAAGGCCATGGCCGCCCACCTGGCCGTGATGGGCTTTACCGTGACCCTGTACAACCGCACCGCCGCTCACATCGAGGCGATCCGGCGGCGCGGCGGCATCGAACTCGAAAGCTACGAGGGCGGCCCCCGCGGCTTTGCCCCCATCGCTGTCGTCACCTCCACCATCGACGGCGCCCTGGCCGATGCGGACGTCGTCATGGTGGTC
>JAGUZX010000122.1 GCA_020060545.1 Desulfovibrio sp.
ACTTTTAATTTTTGTCCAGTACTTTTTGCGAAAAAATTTTTTAACAAGGTTCGAAAAACCTTTATATACCTGCGCGGCTACCCCCGTGCGTCAGCACTGGCTACCTGGGTAAGATTTTTATATGAGTTGACACGGCTAGCGGCTAGCCGCAGGTGTGGCAAATACTGCGGCGCAATACGCCACTTGGCCCCGGCAGGAAAACACGGCCCTGGAGGATAGAAAGCTGTTTTGCCAGGCCGTCACGCTAATTTCTAAAGCGGAAAAGGAGGACATCGCCGTCTCTGACCGGGTAATCCCGCCCTTCAACCCGGAGAAACCCTCTGTCCCTGGCGCCTGCTGTTGACCCCGCCTCCAACATCCCCTCCCAGGGGAGCACCTCGACATTAATGAAACCGCGGGCCATATCGGAGTGAACTTTGGCCGCCGCCTCGATTGCTCTTGTTCCGGCGGGGACGATCCATGCCCGTGCTTCCGTTCCTTTGACCGTGTAAAAGGTGATCAGGCCCAACAGGTTGTAACATTCTTTAAGCAGCAGCTGCACCCGGGATTCCTTTAGACCGTATTCATCCAGGAAGACGGCCCTCTCCGCAGCGGGCAATTCCGTAATTTCCGCTTCCAGGCGGGCGCAGAGAGTAAAAACGGGGCTTTTTGCATCTTCAGCCAGGCGGGCCAGGGTTGCGGGAGGAGCGTCAGTTAAATTTTCTTCCGGCTGGTTCAGCACGTAGATCATCTGCTTGGCGGTAAGAAGAAAAAGGGCGTTGTAAATCGCTTTTTCCTCGGGCCGAAGAGGATACAGCCGCGCCGGAGCCCCATAATTGAGATGGGCTGCCAGGCGGTCCAGGAACGCGGCCTCGCAGAAAGCTTGTTTTGCCCCGCTTTTGCTTTTAGCGAGCACTTTTTGCTTCCGCTTACTGACCGTGTCCAGGTCGGCAAGGCCAAGCTCGATGTTCACGATTGCAGCCCTGAATGAAAGATCGGCTTCAGGGTCAAACCCGCAATCAAAGCCGGCCACAACATGGATCAGCAAATCGGCTTCCCGCAGCTCCCCCAGGAACTGATTCCCCAGGCCTTCACCACGGCTGGCTCCTTTGACCAACCCGGCCACGTCCACAACCTGAATTACCGCCGGAGTAATTTTGGAAGATGCGCATTGCGCCGCCAGGGTTTCCAGGCGCCGGTCCTGCAGGGGGACTGCGGCCTTGTTCGGATCGATCGTCGAAAAGGGGTAGCTTTCGATGGTCACATCCAGGGCGGTTATCGCTTTAAAAAGCGTAGACTTGCCGGCGTTGGGCAAGCCCACGATCCCACAACTCCAGGCCACTCAAGCCGCCCCCTCATTAGGCAAGGTCAATCGCTTCGGGCGGCATAATTTGCTTGACCCGGCGTTCGAAGCGGGTCCGCGGCAGCATCACGCTCCGCCCGCATTTCACGCACTTAATCCGGAAGTCCATTCCGACCCGTAAAATACGCCATAGATCGGACCCGCAAGGGTGGCCTTTTTTTAGCCGCACAACCTGCCCGATCTGATACTGCGACATGGCAACTGCCCCGTTTCAATAATTAATTATTCCATCGCGTCGAGGATGGCGCAAATTTGGGTAAAAATCTGCTCAATTTCCTGGTTGCCGTTGATTGTTGACAGTAAATCCTGCTGCCGGTAATATTCGATCAACGGCTCCGTTTGCTTGCGGTAAACAGCCAGCCTTTCGGTTACCGTAGCCAGGGAATCGTCCTCCCGTTGATATAGTTCCCCGCCGCATTGATCACAAACATTGCGCACCCGGGGAGGGTTAAACTTGGTGTGGTAGGTGGCGCCGCATTCGCGGCAAACACGCCTTCCGGTCAACCGGGCGATCAGCTCTTCTTCATTTACGGAGATGTGAACAACCCGATCCAGCGGTTTGTCCATCGCTGCGAGCACCTGGTCGAGCGCCCGGGCCTGGACAACAGTACGGGGAAAGCCGTCCAGAAGCGCCCCGCCTTCACAGTCCGGTTCAAGCAGGCGTTCGTTCACAATGCCAACCACAACATCGTCAGGAACCAGCTGGCCCTGTTCCATATACTGGCGGGCTTGTTGGCCGAGCGCGGAACCGCTTTTAATGGCCCCCCGTAAAATATCCCCTGTCGCAATATAGACAAGCCGGTACTTATGGACCAGCCTTTCCGCTTGGGTTCCTTTACCGGCTCCGGGAGGGCCCAACAAAATAATCAGCATCTCTCTCCCTCACTTTATGGGACGATTAAGGGTATTATAAACATATATTGTTCTTCTTCATCCTCCCAATTCCTGCTTAAAAAAATAATAAAACGGCCCCTACCTCCACCAGATGCCTAAATAGTTAAATAATAAAAGGGCCCAGCGGGCCAAGACCGCCTCCTCAAGACAGAGAATTTCTTGCGGCAGCCCGGCCAGCCAGGTTAAAGGCACCGCTGCCCCCAGCACCAGCGTCACCAGCAGGGCTTGCCGGAACACGCCCAGCAAAGCCCCCACCCAACAAGCATCCGCGGCGCTTTGCCGCTCAAGCCAGACCAAAGCAATCAGGCATGCAAATCCCCACCACAAGGCCATCGCGGCGCTAAAAGAAAGCGCATTAAAGATGACCCGGGACAGGAGCTCCGCCAGGAAGCCAAAATCAAAATACGCCGAAAATGAAAGCGCCCGCAGCAGCGACTGGTGAAGCGCCCGCGGAAAATCCAGAGCGGCTAAAAGAACCGGGGCGGGCGGAGCCGCGACGCCTACCGGAACAGCCAGGCGATTATAGACAACTGTTCTTATTGCCTCTTCGGCGGGTAAATACCGGGAAATTACCGCTTGCAGATCTCCCTGCA
Source organism: Desulfovibrio sp. (assembly GCA_020060545.1). GTDB lineage: Bacteria > Bacillota > Dethiobacteria > DTU022 > DTU022 > JAGUZX01. Next base: position 2,830 of record JAGUZX010000122.1, read on the forward strand.
ACAAAACGGCGGCACCGGCGGCTGCCATGACAGCGGCAAAGCGGCCGGCCATCTTTCTCCAACCGCAAAGATAGCCGGCTACGCCTCCCCATACCAGCAGGCAGATTACCGCCAAATCGAGCCAGGCCATGGGCGCACCCGCTTTGCTGGAGCTGACTAAGTTCTTTTATACATATTTAGACCGGCCTTTTAATATAACTAAAATGTGCTTTGCCAGCCAGAAGTCAAGCCCCGAGAGGAGGATTTAATGCCCTGTTTTTTTCCGCCAGGATCCAGCCGCCAGAGGGCAAAGGGGTGCTCAGGGTAAGCTGCAAAGATCCCCGGGCCACGGATCTTATCACCGCTACCCTCTCCGCCATGATCAGCGATTACGACCGGACCGGCAGGCCCAGCCTTCGGCTGATCCTGTGCATCGGCTCCGACCGCTCCACCGGTGACTCGCTGGGCCCTTTGGTAGGCGCCCGCCTGGCCGAGCTGCGGTTGCCCCGGACCACCGTCTGGGGAACCCTGGCTGACCCTGTTCATGCCCTAAACCTGGAATTTCACCTGGAGAAACTGCAGCGCTCTGCTGGCCGCTTTCTGGTCATTGCCGTAGACGCTTCCTTGGGGAATCCTGGCAGCATCGGAGTGATCGAGGTGGGAAAGGGACCGCTTTTCCCTGGCGCCGGAGTGAACAAGTCGCTGCCTCCCGTAGGGCATATCTATCTCAGCGGCATCGTCAACGTAGGCGGTTTTATGGAACAGATGGTCCTGCAAAGCACTCGCCTCTTCCAGGTCATGGAGATCGCTACAGTCATCGCCCGGAGCCTGCAGCAGGTCCTGTCGGAAAAACAGGCGGCGGAATTTACCGGCCTGGCGCCGGAACACAGCCATACGAACTCGACGGCGCCGCTTTCCCTGTTTCCGCTGCCGGATCTTTGATTATCGACCCTTTTCCCTTTTTGCCATAATGCTGCGCCAAAAAAATCACCCTTTTTCTGCAGGGCAGATCGGCAAATCCTGACGCATGCCCGCCGGAATAAGATCATTTTCGAGGCGATCGGCGGTTCCTTTTACCGCCTGCCGGGAGGAGGGGCGACTGCCTGGAAAAAGACTATGGCTGCAGGGCTCATTTCGGCAAGAGGGCGGCTCGCGCGCCGCCGGCGCAACCGGGAAGGGAAAAGAGCGCAATTTACCGTGACCTTACAAGGTTTACCCGTTCGCTGTTTTCAGTCAAAAGGGTCGCTTGCCCTTCCGCGCAAAAAGCCCCGGAATGAAAAACGGGCGAAGCTCACCCGCACCGTTATACCACAATCACCGCTTTAACGCGGCCGGAAACCGCTACTGCTTTGCCGCTTCTGGATGAGACTGGTGTCCTTTAGGCGGCTGTTTTACAGCCTGGTCCTTCCGTTTCATTTCCACATTGCCGGAGAAGATCGCGCCGTCATCAACCAGCAGGCCGTTTGTTTTTACACCGCCGATCACGATTCCGGTGCCCCTTATCTCCAGTTTCCCTTCCGCTTCAAGGTTGCCCTCAAAGCGCCCGGCCACGGTAATATTCCGTGCTTTTAAATCAAGCGTTACCCTTCCATTTTCAGCGATCACCACATCGCCTTGAGTGACAATATCCCCTTCCATATCCCCATCAATACGAATCAAGCCTTTGGCCCGGATTGAACCCTTGATGTGCGTGTCTTTGCCGAGGACCGTATTTACTTTATCGGGCGGTGTTTCCAATTGATCTTTTTTAAACATTTGAAAGTGCCTCCTCTAAAGTGATTACCGCATGTAATTCAAAGGGTTAACGGCAACACCGTTTACATGAACCTCGTAATGCAGGTGAGTTCCGGTAACATTGCCGGTCCGGCCCATAAACCCGACTACCTGCCCCCGGCTCACCCATTGTCCGGCTGAAACGTTAACACCGGAAAGGTGGGCGTAATAAGTTTCAAATCCGTAACCGTGGTTGATGATAACCAGGTAGCCGTAACCGCCGCGGTAACCGGCAAAGGCTACCCTGCCGTCCGCGGTGGCATAAATATAACTGCCATGAGGCCCGGCGATATCAATACCGTAATGAAACTCCATGACATTATAATTAAAGGGGGAGCGCCTCATCCCAAACCCCGAAGTAAAGTAGCCATGGGCCGGCCAGATCGAGGGTGTGGCGGCCAGCCTCCGGAGGTACTCTACGACTTCCTCCTTGAGCACCGTCAGGGAATCGGTTTGTTCCGGCATCAGGTATTGGAGGAGGGAAATGTTGTCGGCCGCCCGTTCCAGCACCCGCCCTTCCCCGGAACGCGTGGCATAAATCCGTTCCGTGACATTTTGCGGCGGCAAAGAGGAACTGTTCGAATCGCCGCTACTTTCTTTTTCAACCCTGATGCCTGCTTTTTCCAGCTTTTCGGCGACAAATTCGGCCAGGTTCTCGATCTGGTCCATCCAATCGAGGATCTTTTGCGTTTCATGGGCAAATGAGTTTATCTCATCTTGCTGGGCCTGAATTACCTGGCGGAGGATGCGCACCTCACCGGCCTCTTCCCGGAGATTACGGTAAGCATAGGCCAGGATCAGCGAGCCTGCCAGGAGGAACACAAATAGAACCACAAGCACCTGTCCGACAAACAGAGGCAGCCGGATACTGTAGGTCGCTTCCTCCGAGTGGGGTACAATCATGATGGTGAAACAACGCCTTCTTTTTCTCATGATCAACGGCTCCTCTTTGGGCGTCCCTTTTTTTGAAATTGCACTTTTTGCCGCGCTTCAGCGAGCGCCTGGCGCTCTTCGTCGCTCAAGTGGTGTATTGACTCTCCGCCGCTCACCGGTTTGCCGTAACATCTGCTTTCCTCCCGGCCGTAGATACTGGTTATGACCACACCGTCCAGGTTGTAATCAAGCAGGGCCAGGGAAAAGCTCAAGTCACTGCCGGTATCCCGAAAAGCATTGTAACGGACAAGCCCTATCCCCGCCAGTGAACGCTGCAGTTTTTGCTCCACCGTTTTTACGCGAAGCTCCGTTTGGCGCTGTTGTTCCAAACACCCTGCCACTATCCCTCCGTAGTGATTGAGCAGCTCTTCCAGGTCCACGCCGCACCGGCCCAGCATCAACTTGCGATAGCGCTTTTTCAGAGACAAGGCCATGCCCATACTGGCAACGCCGGCGATAAACGCAACCAGCGACAGCAGGGCCAGGGCCGATAAAGCCTGCGGAAGAAAAGAAGTAACGACATGATAGGCCTGATCCCAAAACAATGGCCGCGGCACCGCCTTTTGGAAAGTCTTTAAGAAAATTTAATATAAATTTAAATTCGCCTTAAAGTCTGATTTCCCTTTTTTTGCGCAAAAAAAATGGTTTGTTTCACGTGAAACAAAAAACCCGCCGTTTCACGTGAAACAAGCCTCAGGCAATCCCACCGGGCAAGATAAGCGATACCAGGCGATCCAGGTCGTCGTCACTGTAGAAGTGAATTTCGATCAAGCCGCCTTTTTGAGCGCGGTTTATTTTGACTTTGGTCCCCAGCCGCCGCTGCAAGCTGGACTGCAGTTCTGTCCAGAGCGGATCGGGCGTGCCTGGGGCCTCGACCGCGGAAATTTTTTTCTCGCCCCGTGTAAGATTGCCCACCATTTTTTCCGCGTCACGAGCCGATAAACCTTTGGTGATAATTTGCATCGCCAGCCGTTGCTGCTGCTGCTCATCCGGCACAGCCAAAAGCGGGCGTGCCTGCCCGGCGCTTAAATCGCCCCTGATCACCGCCGCTATTACCGGTTGCGGTAAAGAAAGGAGGCGGACGGTGTTGGCGATGGCGGAACGGCTTCGCCCAACGCGGCGTGCCAGTTCTTCCTGGGTGAGCGTGAATTCTTCCATCAGGCGGCGATACGCAGTGGCTTCTTCGATGGGGTTTAAATCTTCGCGCTGCAGGTTTTCGATAAGGGCGATTTCCAACATGGCGCTTTGGTCCAAGTCGCGCACTACCGCCGGGATTCTGGCCAGCCCGGCTATGATCGCGGCCCGGTAACGCCTTTCGCCGGCAACAAGAAAATACTCGTTTCCGCCGGCCGGGGTAACGATTACCGCCTGGACTACACCATGCTCGCGGATCGACTCGGCCAGTTCTTTAAGCTTTGTTTCGTCAAAGTTGGTGCGGGGTTGAAAAGGGTTCGGCTTGATCCTTTCCACGGGGATCTCGTGCGCTTCGGAGCCGCTTTCCGTTGCTTCCGGAATGAGCGCCCCCAGGCCGCGGCCCAGCCTCCTCTTTTCATTCATCGCCTGATCACCTCCCGGGCAAGTTCAAGATAGAGCTCCGCTCCTCTGCCGCGCGGGTCATATTCCAGGATATGCTCCCCGTGGCTGGGTGCTTCACTCAGGCGCACATTCCGCGGGATCACTGTCCGGTAAACATATTCTTTAAAATAATCTCTGACCTCCCCCGCAACCTGCTCGGAAAGATTGGTCCGCGAATCGTACATGGTCAGGAGCACTCCTTCGATAATCAGGTTTGCATTGAGATGCTTGCGCACCAGCGTGATCGTATTCATCAGCTGCCCCAACCCTTCCAGGGCATAATACTCGCACTGGATCGGGATCAACACGCCGCCGGCCGCGGTCAGGGCATTCAATGTAAGCAGCCCCAGCGACGGCGGGCAATCGATCAAGATAAAAGAATAGTTGTTTTTGATCGTTTCAAGCGCCTGTTTCAGCTTTACTTCCCGGGATACGGTCGGAACCAGCTCGATTTCCGCACCGGCCAGCTGAATTGTAGCCGGCACCACGAAGAGGTTCTCCCAGCGGGAAGGCAATGTAACCTTTTCCAGGGGCATTCCGTTGATCAGGGTGTCATAAATACAGGACTTAATCTCCCTCTTATGCAGGCCGATCCCGCTGGTGGCGTTCCCCTGGGGATCAATATCCAGCAATAAAACTTTTTCGCCCAGCTGGGCCAGGCCGGCGCTTAAATTAACCGCGGTGGTGGTTTTGCCTACCCCGCCTTTTTGGTTGGTAACAGCGATAATTCTCGGCATCACGTGTTCTCCTTATCTCTATTGGCAATAAGGGCGCATCAATTATTGTTTGGTAAGGCGAATCGTAACCTGGATATACCCGGGCTCGTTTTTTTCCTCCACTTCCGGAGAAAGACCTGCCGACTCGATCATTTTGACCGCTTCACGAATGGTGTTCAAAAATATCCTGATATCCTTGATGACGCTGCGCTGCCGCCTGTCAGGGACGGCGCTCTTCTCTGGCCCGATCAGCCGATCGATTTTTTGTTCCGTCTGGTTGACTGTAAGCCCCCGTTCAACGATCTCGAGGGCCATTTTTCGTTGAAGGTTTTCCGAGTTCAATTTAAGCAAGGCCCGGGCATGCCTTTCGGTCAGGTTTTCATTGAGAACCATCTGTTTTACCGATTCGGGCAGTCTCAGCAGCCTCAGTTTGTTAGCGATGGTAGACTGGCTCTTGCCGAGCCGTTGGGCCAGCACCTCCTGGGTCAGGTTGAAGGACTCCATCAGCCGGGCGTAGCCTGCAGCCTCTTCAATGAAGTTCAGGTTTTCCCGTTGCAGGTTTTCAATCAAGGCGATGGTAGCCATGGCGCTGTCGGAAATTTCTTTCACCACTGCGGCTATCTGTTTCCAGCCCAGGCTTTTGCAGGCCATTAGCCTTCTCTCGCCGACAACCAGTTCATACCCCCGGCCGGCCCTGCGGACAATAACCGGTTGCAGCAACCCGTATGTCTTAATCGATTGGGTCAGCTCCCGGATCTTATCCGGAGAAAATGTGCGCCTGGGTTGATATGGATTGGGTTCAATCTCGTCTATCTTGATCAAGGTTACTTTATCCTTTCCGGGGTCGCCTTCCAGCAAGGGGAACTTGTGGTCCCAGGTCTCTTTCACGATCTTCACCGCCTTCCTGATATGGAAATCTATTTGACAACCGGAAGGACATTCCTTCAAAAAGAAAAAGTTTTATGCCCCAGTGGTTTTTGGGCCGGCTTCCCCGGCGGCCTGGGGTAGTCGTCCGGCGTTGCTTTAATTTTCTCGATCAGAAAAAGGGTCCTCCCCTCTCCGGAGGGCAGTCGGTAGGCCCAGCTTTTCCTCACCTGCCCGCCGCATGCGGTTATGGCATCACCGGCCTGCTCCACTTCGCATAGCCCTTGCGCCCCTTTGTACATGATTAGCTCCCCGCCCGTTTGGAGAAGAGGCAGGGCCAGCTCCGCCAGGACCGCTGCGCCCGCTACGGCGCGGCAGGTGACATAGGCAAACCTCTCTCGATAAAGATGATTACGGCCCCAAGTTTCAGCCCGCCCCGGCAAAAAATAAACCTCCCGGAGCTTCATCATCGCAGTTGCGCGCCTTAAAAAATTTAGCTTGCGGCGGTTGGCGTCCATTAAAAAGAGGGGACAGCGGGGCAGCCAAATCTTCAGGGGAATTCCAGGCAGGCCCGCACCCGTCCCCAGGTCAAGCAGTTCTCCCGGGGCCAGGTCAAGCACCGTAAGCGGAAAGAGGGAATCAAAGATATGTTTTCCAATCAGATCCGAAGCGTTGCGATCCCCCACCAGGCGTTGAGTTTGCAGGCCCTCCAACACCAGCGCCACAAAATGCAGCAGCTGCTCCTTCTGCATGCTGTCGGCCGCCAAGGAAAGTTTTTGAAGGGCCGCGTCGAGCAGCGGCGCCAACTCTTGCCGGGGCATACCCTGATTACTCCTCCCCAAACGCTTTCTTTGCCTTTACTGTTCAATGATTCAGGATTCGGGATGTTTCGAAAAATTTAAACCCCGAACATGTGTGCTTTTGGCCGTACCGGTAGCCTTGCAACTGTATAATCGGTTACCTCACCGGGCGCAGCCCGTTCCAGCTCCACATTCCGGCTCCTGACTTCTGAGAAATTGCTATTTGCCGAGGCAAAATTCACTAAAAATCCGGTCCAATAACGCGTCCGAAACGGTCTCTCCGGTAATCTCACCCAGTTTAACCCAGGCGGAGTGAAGATCCAGGCTTACCAGCTCCAGCGGCTGTACATCGACACCGGCGAGGGCCTCCTCAATGCACTGCAGCGCCTCCCGGACAATCGCCTCGTGCCGCATCGAAAGAATGACCGCGCTTTCACCGCCGCCGCCAAGTTCCCGGTCGAGCAGCGCTACCACCGCCTCTTCCACCTTGGCGATCCCTCTGTTTTTAATCACCGCTGTTTCAACAACAGCGATCCCCGGGAAGCGCCTTCCCAGTTCCTGCCGGTTCAATTTCTGCTTCAGGTCGGTCTTATTGACAATAACTAAAACCATCTGCCCCGGTTGGATCAGCCTGGCAGAGGCCTCGTCCGCCTCATCCCAAACCGTGGAACCGTCCAGCATAATTAACAGCAAGCGTGCTCCAGCCGCGGCGGCACGCGAGCGCGCAATGCCTTCCTTCTCCACCGGATCCCTGGTTTGGTGAATCCCCGCCGTATCGATCAGCCTGAGGGGATATCCCTCGAGCAATAAATAACCTTCCAAAAGATCCCGGGTAGTACCGGGTATTTCATGAACAATGGCTTTTTGCTGCCTGAGCATGCCGTTAAGCAAAGATGATTTACCCACGTTAGGCTTGCCGATGATGGCAGTCGCAATCCCTTCCTGGTATAATCTGCCTCGCTCCGCGCCCTGAATCATCTCGCGCAGAGAAAAGCTCAACGCTGACAGTTTTTCACTGATCTCACCGCACAGGCCGGGATCCGGCGCCAGGTCTTCCGGAAAATCCAACGTCGCCTCGATTTTGGCCAGGAGGTGAAGGATTTTAGCTCTTAAATCACTCGTTTCCCGGGATAGCCTTCCGCTTAAATTTTGGGCCGCATTCTTTACCGCCTGTTCCGAGCGGGCGCGGATAATCTTCAAAATACTTTCGGCCTGGCTGAGGTCAATCCTCCCGTTGGTATAGGCGCGCCGGGTAAATTCTCCCGGTTCGGCCAGGCGGGCCCCGGCCTGCAGGACCAGGCTCAGGATCATTTTCAAGGCGAACATCCCGCTGTGGCAATTAATTTCAACGGTGTTTTCCCGGGTATAGGTGCGGGGCGCCGGCATAAATGACACCAAGACTTCATCAATAACCTCTTTCCGGTCATTAATGATATAGCCGTGATGGAGATACCTTGACTTTGGAAAACCGGGTTTTTCCCTGCGCCCGGAACTAAATATTTTTGCCACAATATTAAAAGCATCGCTGCCGCTGATGCGGATTATCCCGATTCCGCCTTCGCCCAAAGGAGTACCGATGGCGGCGATGGTATCTTCACGCGACAAGTTTTTCCCCTCCTGAAAGAAAAAACCGCTCCCCAAAGGAGCGGCCGCTTCAATGATCGCTTTACCGTGGGGCGATGATTACTTTCCGGTAAGGTTCTTCTCCTCTGCTGTAGGTAATCACTTCGTCATGCTCCTGCAGCGCCAGGTGAATAATTCGCCTTTCCTGGGGCGTCATCGGCTCCAGGGCTTGTTCGTGCCCCTCCTTGCTGACCTTCCTGGCGATACTATATGCCAGTTTTGTCAGCGTTTGCTCCCTGCGGGCGCGGTAGTTTTCTACATCCACAACCACAATTTTATGGAACCCTTCAAATTGCCGCCTCAGAACGGTATTGGCGAGGTATTGCAGTTCGTTCAAGGTTTTCCCTCGCCGCCCGATCAAAACCCCGGTCTGTTTACCGTTGACGGAGGCATAAATTTTTTCTTCATCCTCAGAAAGCGCGACTTTTCCTTCTACACCCATCCTCTCCAGCACTCCCTTTAAAAAATGCTGCAGGTACTGTGCCGGTTCATAACGGACCTTTACTACCACACGAGCGTTTTTGCCGCTGATAAAACTGAACAGCCCCTGCCCCGGCTCGCTGATAATATCGATATCAGCATTTTCCGGTTTTATGCCGAGAGACGAGAGCGCTTTATCAACCGCTTCTTGGGCGGTGCGGCCCGTTGCTTCTGCTTCTTTCATTAATCTCCCTATTCTCCCTTCTCTCCCTTTTTCCCGCTATCCTTAGCCTGTTCTGCTTTCATTTTTCCCACCCGCACAACTAAATAATGCTGCCCCATGGAAAAAACATTGTTCATGATCCAATAAATTACCAGCCCCACCGGAAAGCTGAAACTAAAAAAAGTAATCATGGCCGGCATCATATACATCATCATCTTCTGGCTGGAGTCGGTCATGGTCAGTTTTTGATAGATGTAAGTGGTTATACCCGCCAGCAGCGGGAAGAGATAGAGAAAATAACTCTCATTTGACATACTCAGTAAATTGATATACCCGCCCTCTCCTACCGGGATTAGATAGGGATTAAAGACAAATCCTGGCATCAGCGTTTGAACGTCTCTCAGCAGTCTAAAAATACCGATTAAAATGGGAAATTGAATCAACAGGGGCAGGCATCCGGCCATGGGGTTCATCTTGTTTTCCTGCATGAATTCCATGACGGCCTTGTTTTGTTTTTCCTTGTCGTTCTTATACTTGGCCTGAATTTTTTTTAGCTCGGGCTGCAGCTCCTGCATCCGCCTGGCCGACTCGATCTGTTTATTATTCAAGGGGTAGGTTACAATTTTAACTAACAGCGTCAACAGGATTATGGCGATGCCAAAGTTTGGAATAACTCCATAGATATAACCCAATACATTGCCAAAAAAAACAGCAATTGCTTCGATCATCTGGCCCATGCTTAATCCTCCTACTCACTTTGTTTACCGGACCGGATCATAACCGCCCGGGCAAAAAGGGTGACAGCGCAAGATTCTTTTTAAGCCCATGGTACCCCCTTTAATCAACCCGTAGCGTTGGACCGCTTCGTAGCAATAACGGGAGCAGGACGGATAAAACCGGCATGTCGGTTTTTTTAACGGTGAAATTACAACCTGGTAGATACGGACCAATCCCAAACACAGCATGCCGGGAGCGCGTAAAAAAAACTTGACCATTTCTACTTGAGAAGATTTCCTTTTTTGCACAGGTAAATTAACTCCTCTACCGCCTTGTTAAATGACATGTCTACCGCCGGCTTGCGGGCCACCAGCACAAAATCATATCCCTGTTTCAAACAATCCTGGATCCGGATCAACGATTCCCGGTAAATCCGTTTAATCCGGTGCCGGGCCACGCTTTTGCCTACTTTCTTACTGATGGAAAAGCCGATCCGGTTCATCCCTTCCCGGTTGGCACAGTAATAGAGGACAATATTCCGGCTAACCAAGGTTTTCCCACCGCGGTAAACACGCTTAAAATCCCAGGGGTTTTTCAGCCGGCCAGTGCTCATTCAATAATTAAGCGCTGAGCTTCTTTCTCATTTTTTGGCGCCTGCGCTTGATTACCAAACGGCCGGCCGTAGTGCTCATCCTCCTGATAAAGCCGTGTATCTTTTTTCTTTTACTTTTTTTCGGCTGATATGTCCTTTTCATCGAAATCGTTCCTCTCTAAACATTTTTTGTTCAGAATATAAAAAAATTATACCGTAAAAAAATTAACAATGTCAAGATAACAGCACTGTAAGGGTAATATCAGCCTTTTTTATGTGCTTGTGTCTCATTGCAGGAAGAACTTAGATCTGTTAATATATTATGTGGATGCCATCGCGGATCGAATCCATAATACCCGCTTATCCACAGAACCTGTTTATAACTCTGTAATCATTGTTGATAACTTGATGAAAAACAGCGCCGGTATGGAGGTTCAACTTGGGGGGTTCGATTAATGGATCGTAATTTAGCAGAAATTTGGCAGCTTACCCTGTCTGAAATGAGCAGCGACTTAAGCAAGCCCAGTTTTGAGACCTGGTTTAAGTCCACCCGGCCTGTTTCTTTAAAAGACTGTTGTATCGTGATCGAGGTTCCTAATGATTTCGCCAAAGAATGGATCGAGACACGCTATAAAGAGATGATCGTTAAAAAACTAAAAAGCATTACTTCCGTTGATTATGATCTTATTTTTATTATCTCTCCCAACAGCATGGACTGCGACGAGATCTATGAGCCGCCTCCGGTTGCCGCTTTAAACCCAAAAAGCAGTACGCCGTTTGATCCCAATGTATCGGTATTCAACCCGCGCTATACTTTCGATACTTTTGTCGTCGGTTCTTGCAACCGCCTTTCCCATGCCGCTTCACTGGCTGTCGCGGAAACTCCTTCGCGGGCTTACAACCCCCTTTTTATCTACGGTGGCGTTGGGTTGGGGAAAACCCATCTCCTGCATGCTATCGGGCAATACATGATTAAAAATCACGGATTTTCACGAGTAATTTACTGCTCTTCCGAAAAATTTACTAACGACTTTATCAACTCGATTCGCGATAATAAAACCGTAGAATTCCGCAACAAATATCGCAATATGGACGTGCTTTTGATCGATGACATCCAGTTCTTGGCCGGCAAGGAACAGACCCAGGAGGAATTCTTCCATACCTTTAACGCTCTTCATGATTATAACCGCCAGATCGTGATTTCAAGCGACCGGCCGCCAAAAGAGATCCCGACGCTTGAAGACAGGCTCCGTTCACGCTTTGAATGGGGGTTGATTACCGATATTCATCCACCCGATCTGGAAACACGGATCGCTATTCTGAGAAAAAAAGCTCAATCCGACGGCCTCAATATCCCCAATGAGGTCATTCAGCACATCGCCGGTAAAATTGAAACCAATATCCGGGAGCTTGAAGGAGCTTTAATCCGCATTGTCGCGTGCGCTTCATTGCTTAATGCCCAAATCGATCTCAGGCTTACCGATGAAGCGCTGAAAAATATACACTATACCAGTAAAAGAAATATTTCGATCAAAAATATAATCAAAGTCACCGCCGGCTGCTTTAATCTTACCCCTGAAGATTTGCAAGGGAAAAAAAGGACACAAGATATCGCTCTCACGCGTCAAGTGGCCATGTACCTGGCCCGTGAGCTAACGGATCTTTCCTTTCCTAAAATTGGAGAGGAGTTCGGGGGGAGAGACCATACCACTGTTTTGCACGCCTGTAAAAAAATTGAACACACTCTCCTCGATAACGCCGAATTCAAAATTAAGCTTGATATGATCCGTAACGATATTCTAAATGAGCGTTAATATTTTGTGGACAACCTGTTGCTTCCAAAACAAATAATGTTCGTATTTGGGTAAATGCCCCCATATACACCGGCCCATCCACTGCTTGTCCAGGATCGGGCCAGGGGTAGAACAAGCGGTGGTAAGCTTTGCCGGTGATATACACAGTTTCCACATCCTCTACTACTGTGACGATCTTAAATTTAACCGGTACTCTTTTTTTACTGTTGGGGAAATCATAAGCAAGGGAGGCTTCAATTAATTTGTTCATTACGCTTAAAAAAGAAGTTCTCAGCAGATGCCTGAATATCGCGGCGAAAGCGCTTCCGCCTCATTCAACTATCCCGGTCCTTGAGAATATTTTGTTTGAAAGCTGTGACGGGAAGCTAACTTTTACGACCACAAACCTGGAGCTTGAAATAAAGGTGGCGCTGCCTTACAGCGACACCGAAACCGGTAAAATACTCCTGCCACGGAAAACGGTGGATATTATTCACCACTTACCGGCTCCCGACGTGGAAATGAATATCAACCTTGAAAGCCTGCGGTTTGATTTGAACAGCGGCCCGACCAAGTTTAACCTTTATGGCGCCGATGCGGGAGAATATCCGATCATTGAAGCAATTTTGCCCGCGAAAGATGCCGTTTCCATTAACCGGCTGTTAATGAAACAGGTTTTAAAAACAGTGGTATTTGCCGCTTCTACGGATGATTCCAGGCCCGCGTTCAACGGGGTTCTTTTTTTATTTAAAGAAAAAGGGATTACCTTGATTTCTTCCGATACCTACCGCCTGGTGGTTAAAAAAATCAGCGATGAGAGATGGGATTTTGAAGAGAAGAAATACCTGGTTCCGGCCAGATCTCTGCGCGAACTGCTGAAAATATTGGATGAAGAAAGCAGTGAAGTAACCATTTTCCCGCACCAGAAACAGGTTGCCTTTAACCTGGGGCCGGTTTATTTTGCCACGCGGGTGCTGGAAGAAAAATACCCTGATGTCAGCGGTGTCATTCCGGCCAGGCGTACCACCAGGTTGATCGTGGAAAGAAAGCTTATGGATGAAACGATCGGGCGGGCCGCGCTGCTGGCGGAGGGAGTAAATCAGCCGGTACAGCTTTCAGCCGGCAACAACCAGCTTTCAGTGAGAGTTTCTTCGCAGGTTGGGAGGATGGAAGAGATTTTACCCGTGCACCAGGAAGGGGAAGAGATTGAGATCTATGTGAATTCACGTTTTATTGCGGATATCCTGAAAGTAGTGGATTTAAAAGAGATCATCATCGATTTTCATGGGAAAAACGGCCCAATCATATTCCGCATGATCGATGATGAAACATACCTTTATCTGGTGTTGCCGATTAAAATGGAATAAAGCAGCGGAGGCCGCTATTTTTGCGCCTTGAATCGATTAGTCTTACCAATTTTCGCAATTATGATGGCCAGGAGATCTTATTTCACCCGCGGTTCAATTTCTTTGAAGGGTTGAACGGGCAGGGCAAGACAAACCTTCTGGAAGCGATTTATTACCTGGCGGTTGCTCATTCTTTCCGCACAGGCCAGGATCATGAGATCGTCAACTGGAACGAAGAGTACTTTTTCCTGAAAGGCGTTTTTACTCAAGAAAAAGGCCGTTCTCTGGTTGAAATCGGCTATCAGCAGCCGCCAGGCTTAAAAATCAAAGTAGACGGTAAGGCAATCAGGCGCTCTGAATATATTCACCGCCACCCGGTGATTATATTCTCGCCGGATGACCTGCGCCTGGTTAAAGAGGGACCGTCCGTCAGGAGGCGATTTATGAACCTGGAAGGATCCCGCTTGAAACCGCGCTATTACCGCCAGTTAAAGGAGTATCACCGTGTTTTACAGCAGCGCAACCGCCTGCTAAAAGATATGAAAAACGCTGCCGTCAACCAGGCGTTGTTTGAGCCGTGGGATCACGCTTTGGTGGCGCTGGGCGGTGATTTGATCAGGCAGCGGCTGTCGCTGCTGCAAACGCTGGAGAAGCAGGCCTGTTTCTTTTACCGGCAGCTATCCGCTTCGGCGGGAACGCTTTCTTTGCGCTATCTTGCCACTGTGGAGGTCGGCAATGATCCGGCCTTGATTGAACGATCTTTCTCGGACCGCCTGAAAAAAACCCGTTCGGTCGAGTCTAAAAGAGGCTGCACGATGATCGGCCCCCACCTGGATGATTTTGCCTTGTTGGTCGACGGCTACGATGCGAAAAAGTTCGGCTCCCAGGGACAGCAGCGTGCCGCAGCGCTGGCTTTAAAAATGGGTGAAGTAAACCTTTTTCGAGTTTCCACGAAAGAAACACCCGTTGTTCTCCTGGATGATGTGTTTTCCGAATTTGATCTTGAACGCCGCAAACAGCTTTTGCAGTTTATATTGGACGGTGAAGGGCAGTCTTTTATTACCTCGTCAACCCCGATCGAGCAGCTTGTCCGGGGTTTAAACGGCGGAAAAAAAATTTTTTTTGTCCACAAGGGGAAGATTACTGTTGATCGAATTGAGTCAGTTAATTGAAAGTATGCTTCGCCGCAAAAATATGTGGCGGGAGTATAAAAAAAATCTTATAGTTGAAGCATGGGGCAAGGTCACCGGGCGGGAAATTTCCGCCGTTTCGCGCGCCAGGCTGTTGAGAGATAAAACCCTTTTGGTCACGGTCAGGGATTCAACATGGGCGTATCACCTTTCCCTGTTAAAGCCCCAGTTGCTTCAAAAATTGAATGCATACGCCGGGGAAAGGGTGGCCTACGATATTTTTTTTGAAATCGGAGATTTGGAGGCGGACGATCTGGAAGTGAGGGCAAACTAGCAATCCGGGCGGCAGTTCAGCAAAGGTTTTTAGAAAATGAAGGTCCTTAATCAGGTTATCAATATAACAGCCGGGAGGCCTACCAGTTAAGGGGGATACACATGTTTTTGCATGTCGGGGGCGGGAAAATCATTTTTCACCGGGATATCATCGGTATTTTTAATCTCAACCTCAGAGAAAAGCCGGTCAACAAGCAATTCCTGGAATCGGCGCTGTCTTCAAGGTTCATGAAAGCAAGCGATTTTGAGCGGTACAAGTCTTTCATTGTTACAGACGACACCGTTCATCTCTCACCGATCGCGCCGGTGACGCTGTCCCGCCGTAAAAACGCCACCCTTTAACCGGCAAAAAAGGGGCCGGCAGCCGCTTTTTATGCTATAATCTAGTGTCGATCTTTTTTTAGTTTGGAGGTATTTTATGCCGAACAACAGTTCAAACCATACTGATTATAATGCTACTCATATCCAGGTATTGGAGGGCCTCGAAGCGGTAAGGCGCCGCCCGGGTATGTATATCGGCACAACCGGGAGTCGCGGCCTGCATCATCTTGTCTTTGAAGTAGTTGACAACAGTATTGATGAGGTTCTGGCCGGCGAATGCCAGAATATAAAGGTTACGATTAACGAGGACAACAGCGTGACCGTGATCGACGACGGGCGCGGTATCCCCGTGGAAAACCACCCCCAGCAAAACCGGCCGGCGGTGGAGGTTGTCCTGACGACCCTCCATGCCGGGGGAAAATTCAGCGGGGAGAGCTACAAGGTTGCCGGAGGGCTGCACGGGGTGGGGGTATCAGTGGTTAACGCGCTCTCGGAGCGCCTGGAGATCGAGGTTTCCCGCGGCGGTAAAGTTTACTTTCAGCGTTACCGCAGGGGAGAAAAGCAAACCGAGCTCAAACCGGTGGGCAGCAGTAAAACGACGGGGACAAAAATTACTTTCCGCCCCGATCCGGATATCTTTGAGAAGGTCGACTTTGAAAACGATATCATCATCCAGCGCTTAAGGGAACTGGCCTTTTTAAACAAGGGCACCCGGATCCACTTCGTCGATCTGAGGAGCGGCCTCAAAGAGCAGTTTCGCTTTGATGGCGGGATCGTACAGTACGTGGCTTACCTGAACCAGGGGAAAGAAACCGTACCGAAGAAGCCGGTTTACCTGGAAAGGGAGATCAACGGCTGTTATGTGGAGATCGCCCTGCAATACCACGCCGGTTACAACGAAATTATCTATTCTTATGCCAATAACATTCATACCCAGGAGGGCGGGACTCACGAATACGGCCTGAAAGTCTCTTTGACCCGCCTGGTCAATGACTTTGCCCGCAAACTGGGGTTGCTGAAAGAAAATCAGGGCAACCTGACCGGGGAAGATATCCGCGAAGGCCTCACCGCCGTCCTCAGCGTGAAACTGCTTGATCCTCAGTTTGAAGGTCAGACCAAGACCAAGCTGGGCAACCCCGAGGTGCGTAGCCTTGTTGATACCGTCTGCTACGAAGGGTTGGAGGCCTACATGGAACAGAACCCGGCCACAGCCCGGAAGATGATCGAAAAAGCGATCCGCGCCTTCCGGGCGCGGGAGGCGGCGCGCAAGGCGCGTGAATTGACCAGGCGCAAAAACGCCCTCGAGTTCACCAACCTGCCCGGGAAGCTTGCGGATTGCACCAGCAAGGACCCCGGCGAAAGCGAACTGTTCCTGGTGGAAGGTGATTCCGCCGGCGGCTCGGCCAAGCAGGGCCGCGACCGCCGCTTTCAGGCTATTCTGCCGCTGCGGGGAAAAATCCTTAACGTGGAAAAAGCCCGCCTGGATAAGATCCTGGCCAATGAAGAGATCCGGACCATGATTACCGCCCTGGGGACAGGAATAGGGAACGAATTTACGATCGAGCGGACCCGTTACCAGAAAATAGTAATTATGACCGACGCCGACGTGGACGGATCACACATCCGGGTATTGCTCCTTACCTTTTTCTACCGCTTTATGCCTGACCTGATTGAAAGCGGTTTCGTCTATATCGCGCAGCCGCCGCTTTATAAAGTAAAGAAGGGCAAGCAGGAACGCTACCTTTACCGGGAAGAAGAGCTGGAAATGCTTTTTGAAACGTGGGGCCGGGACGGCATCCAGGTCCAGCGCTACAAGGGGCTGGGGGAGATGAATGCAGACCAGCTTTGGGAAACCACGATGAACCCGGAAACGCGGATCATCAAGCGGGTGGAGCTAATCGACGCGATCCAGGCCAACGCCATCTTCAGCATCCTGATGGGGGACAAGGTGGAGCCCCGCCGCCGTTTTATCGAGGAAAACGCCCGCCTGGTAAAAAACCTGGATATTTAGGAAGCAGGGGTGAGTCAATGCTGAGGATGATCATACCCTATCTTTTACTTGCGCTTTTGGTTTTGGCCTACCTGGCCTACCGGAGGAGAAAGATGGGCCGGGTGGTCCTCAAGGTTGAGCGGATTTTGTTCAGCCGGGCCAGCACCGATGTTTTCTTGTCCCTGGCCTTATTTGCGGTGGTATGCGCACTATTTATCCGCTATGAACTGAAGCAGCTGCCGGGCGTTGTAATCCTCTCCAAGACGTTCCTGCTGGACACTAACATCCTGTTTTACGTGGTGTTGTTCCTGGTTTTTGCCTTGCGGCAAACGGAAAAGCCGGCCCTGCGGGAGCACGGCGTCTCTTCATCGCGGGGAAACTGGCGCTGGGAGAGGATCGCCTCCTACCGCTGGGCCGGCGAAACAGTGATGCTGCAGATCACACAGGGAAAGAAGGCAAGGACGGAAATCTGGCACATCCCGCCGCGGCGCAAGAAAGAGCTGACAGCCGCGTTGAAGAACGCGCTTAAGGAAGCAAACCGAAAGCGGCAGTAGCGAGACCGGGCCCAACATTAAATCTTTTCCACCTTCCCCGGCTATGGTAAAATAAAAATGTTATCTTTTTAACACCTGATACTCAAATTCTGCCAGGCGCCGCCGCGGCATGGGCTTGACTAATCTTCCGGGGCTAGGCTCACAATATTTTCAGGCAGGTTCAAGTCATAAGACAATCTGTGCCTGCAGCCCGCTGGCGCTGTACCAGGAGAGAGGGAAATTATGGCCGATAAGCACAGGATCATCCCCATTAATATTCATGAGGAAGTAAAGAACTCCTTTCTTGATTACGCCATGAGCGTGATCGTCAGCCGGGCCCTGCCGGACGTGCGGGACGGACTGAAGCCGGTGCACAGGCGGATTCTTTATGCCATGATGGAGATGGGCTCCACCCCCGATAAGCCGCACCGCAAATCGGCCCGGATCGTTGGCGAAGTGCTCGGCAAATATCACCCGCACGGCGATGTCGCTCTTTACGATACCCTGGTCCGGATGGCCCAGGATTTTTCCACCCGCTACCCCCTCGTGGACGGGCACGGTAACTTCGGCTCCCTGGACGGTGACGCCGCGGCGGCGATGCGCTATACTGAAGCCCGCCTTTCAACCATCGCCATGGAGCTGCTCACAGATTTACAGAAAGAAACCGTGGACTTCAGGCCCAACTTCGATGAAAGTTTGTCGGAGCCGGTAGTGCTCCCCTCGCGATTCCCCAACCTGCTGGCCAACGGTTCTTCCGGGATTGCCGTGGGTATGGCTACGAATATACCGCCGCATAACCTGGGCGAACTGATCGGTGCTTTGCATCACTTGATCGACAACCCCGCGGCTCCGTTAAAAGAGCTGCTGCGTTTTGTCCACGGCCCCGATTTTCCCACCGGCGGCATTATTGTCGGCCACGAAGGGATCAGGGCCGCCTATCAAACCGGCCGGGGCATCATTAAACTGCGCGGCCGGATCCAGCTCGAAAAAAAGGACAAGGGCCGTAACCAGCTTATCGTGAGCGAGGTGCCCTACCAGCAGAACAAAGCGAAACTGGTGGAAAAAATAGCCGAACTGGTCAAAGAGAGAAAAATGGAAGGGGTCACCGACTTAAGGGACGAGTCCGACCGTTCCGGGGTGCGGATCGTCATCGAAATAAAGCGAGACTACGAGCCGCAGGTGATCATCAACCAGCTTTACCAGTACACCCCTCTCCAGCAGACTTACGGCATCATTATGCTGGCCCTGGTAGACGGCCAGCCCCGGGTCCTCAACCTCAAAGAGATGTTGGGTTTTTATCTTGAATATCAAAAAGAGGTGATTGTCCGCCGCTCGCGTTTCGATTTGAGACGGGCCGAAGAGCGGAGCCATATCGTGGAAGGGCTGCGCATCGCCCTCTCCCGCTTGGATGAAGTAATCGCCCTGATCCGCCGCTCCCGCGATGTCCAGACCGCCCGCAGCGGGTTAATGGAGCTGCTTTCCCTTTCTGAAAAGCAGGCCCAGGCAATCCTGGAGATGCGTTTGCAGCGGTTGACACAGTTGGAGATCAGTAAACTGGAAGAAGAATACCGGGGCCTTCTGGAGCGGATCGCTTATTTGCGCCGTGTCCTTGAAGACGAAACCCTGGTGCTGAAGATTATCCGGGATGAGCTGCAGGAAATCAGGGATAAGCATGCTGACGAGCGGCGCACCCAAATCGTGGCCGATGAAGGCGATCTCGAGCTGATCGATTTAATTTTCCAGGAAGACGTGGTGATTACCCTGACAGACCGCGGCTATATCAAAAGGCTGCCCCTGGCCACCTATCGCAGCCAAAGGCGCGGCGGGAAAGGGATTATCGGAATCCAGCCCCGGGAGGACGACCGGGTGGAGCAGTGCCATGTGGCCTCCACCCATGACCAGCTGCTCTGCTTCAGCAACCGGGGCAAGGTTTACCTGTTAAAAATTCACGAGATCCCTGAGTCGGGACGCCAGTCCCGCGGCACCGCCCTGATCAACCTGCTGCCGCTGGAAGAAAAAGAATATATTTCCGCCACCCTGCCCATCCGCGACTTCGACACGGGCCAATACCTGCTGGCGGTAACGGCGCGCGGCCAGATCAAAAAAACTTCCCTCAAAGAGTTCAGCAATACGCGGAAAACCGGCCTGACGGCGATTACGCTTTCGGGCGAAGACGAGCTGATTGCCGTAAAGCTGACCGACGGGCGGCAGGAGATTATCATCGGGACCGACGAAGGTTACTTTGTCCGCTTCCCCGAGGAAGACGTCAGGCCGATGGGAAGAGCGGCCCGTGGCGTTAAGGCGATCACCCTTTCACGGGGCGGCCGTGTTGTCGGCGCCGACCTGATCACAAGCGGCCAGGCCGTTCTGATGGTTTCCGCCGCCGGGTTTGGCAAGCGGGTTGCGGAAGAAGAGTTCCGCGCCCAGCGCCGCGGCGGCAAAGGGGTAATCGGGATTAAAACAACCCTTGCCAGCGGCCCGCTGACCGGATTTATCATCGCTCAAGAGCATGAGGACGACTTTATTATCATTACCGCCAAGGGCCTGGTCATTCGCCAGAAGGTGGAGCAGGTTACTCTGCTGGGGCGCTATGCCCGGGGGGTAACGTTGATCCGGATGGACGAGGGAGATCGGGTTGTCGATGTAATCAGCCTGGCCTAGAACAGGAGCGAGGCGGATGCGCATTTTTAAAATAGCGGTTCCGGCGCTGCTTGCGGCGGGAGTTCTTTTATCCCTTTCCGGCTGCGGCCATCAGCCTGCTTACCGGGACAGCGGTCCGCAGACCTTAAGCGGCGACGTGATCGTGGTGGGAGACAGCCTCGCCGGGCTGGTTGCGGCCCTGGAGGCGGCCCGGCAGGGCGCCGCGGTAATGCTTTTTTACGGCAAAGTAAATGAAGACAGTTGGATTTGGAACGAGGGCGCCGTCATGCCGGAGGCTTCGGAAAAAGAAGCGGTGACCGCACTGCGGGCCGCGCTCGGAGAGCACGGCGGCGGCCATGGCAAAACATGGCATTTCGAGCTGCTGGCGCGCCGCGCCGCGTCCGATCTGGCCTGGCTGGCCGGGGAAACAGGGTTGATCCTGGCCCGGGATGGCGATTTTCGTTACCGGCCGGAAAACATATCCCTGACCCATGCCTACGCCCAACTGGTGGAAGCGGCTTTACGTGAAGGAGTCCGCTTTTTCAAGGGTGTAACCGTGCGGGAGCTGATCATGGCCGGCGACGGGGCCGCGTCGGGGATTCTTTTTGAAAGCCCACCCGGTGTTTTGCGCGCCGCTTACGCGCAGGCGGTGATCCTGGCCGACGGCGGGTACCTGGGCGACACGGAGCTGCTGGACGAATACGCCCCGCCAGCCGTGATCCCGGCTTCCTGGCGCAGCGGCCGGGAAGCCGCAGGGTTGCGCCTGGGGCTGGCCGCGGGGTTGGATCTGGTGGGCGAAGATCTCTTTTCATACGCTCCCGCTTTTGAGGAAAACAACCGGTGGGTTAAAGCCTCGTGGCCTGCCGGGACGGTGCTCATTGTTGACGGCCAGCTTGTCTCCCTGGATGATCTGTCAGAACAGCAGGCCGCCGCGCTGCTGCTGTCCGGCAGGGATAATGAAGGGTTTCTGCTGGTAGGGGAGGCTTTCTTGGGGCCGGATCGTGATTTGCATTGGCCCCGTTTCGACGGCATCGAGGCTTTTATGGAAACTTACCGGCTGGAGATCCCGGCGCTGCGGGGCTGGTTTGCCCAGCCCCGGGGAGTTTTCCTCGGCCGGCCGGTCAGGGCGGTGGCGGAATACTGCCTGGGCGGCCTGGCGGTAAATGAAGCGGGAGAAGCGCTAAAGGATAACGTGCCGGTGCCGGGGCTTTACGTGATCGGCGAAGCCGCGGGAGGGCTGCACGGGCTGAGCCTGATGCCGGGAGCGGCACTGACTGAAGCAGTAGTGTGGGGACGGTGGATCGGCCGGGAGGCGGCCCAGCCGGCACGGCGCTGAGCATCAGGGATTACATCTGTTTTGGGGAGGGGGAGGCCCTGCATGAACGAGAAAAGAAAAACCGGGATTACCGATACCTCTTTGCGTGACGCGCACCAGTCACTGCTGGCTACGCGAATGCGGTTGGAAGATATGCTGCCCGTAGCGGAGCTGATGGACGAAGTGGGCTATCATTCCCTGGAAGTATGGGGCGGCGCCACTTTTGATGCCTGCATGCGTTTTCTCGATGAAGATCCCTGGGAAAGGCTGCGCCGGCTGCGGCAGGCTTTCCGGAAAACCAGGCTGCAAATGCTGCTGCGCGGCCAGAATATAGTCGGGTATCGGCATTATGCCGACGACGTGCTGGAGGAGTTTATCAAGCGGACTGTAGCCAACGGGATCGATATCATCCGGATTTTCGATGCCTTAAATGACCTCCGCAATATGGAGCAGGCCATGCGCTACACCAGGGCGGAGGGGGCGCATGTGCAGGGAACGATCAGCTACACCATCAGCCCCCTGCACAATATCGACCATTTTGTCGCCATGGGCAGGCAGTTAAAAGAGCTGGGCGCCGATTCGATCTGTATCAAGGACATGGCCGGGCTGATCGCGCCTTACGACGCCTACGACCTGGTGCGCGGCCTCAAGGAGCAGGTGGGGCTGCCCGTTCAGCTGCACTGCCATTATACCAGCGGGATGGCCTCCATGGCCTATCTCAAGGCGGTTGAAGCCGGGGTTGACGTGGTCGACACCGCCAACGCGGCCCTTTCCCTGGGCTCCAGCCAACCGCCCACCGACAGCGTCGTCGCCGCGTTACAGGGCACTCCTTACGACACCGGGCTTGACCTGGAGATTCTGGCCCGGGTCAGCGACCATTTTAAAGCGGTGGCGCAAAAATTCAGCATCCCGCGGGAGATCATCATGGGGGTCGATACCAACGTCCTCAGTTACCAGATCCCGGGCGGGATGATTTCCAACCTGGCTTCCCAGCTGGCGGAGCAGAAAGCGCTGCACCGGATGCGGGAGGTTCTGGAAGAGGTGCCCCGGGTCAGGGCCGATTTGGGCTACCCGCCCCTGGTCACGCCCAGCAGCCAGATTGTAGGCACCCAGGCCGTGGTCAATGTCCTGCTGGGGGAGCGTTACAAGATGGTTTCCACGGAAATTAAGAACTACCTGCGCGGCCTGTACGGGCGGCCGCCGGGCCAAATTAACGAGGCGGTGCTCAAAAAAGTCCTGAAGGACGAGGCGCCGGTCACCGTCCGCCCCGCCGATCTGCTGAAGCCCCAGCTGGCCGAGGCGCGGCGGGAGATTGCCGGGCTGATGATGCAGGAAGAAGACGTCCTCTCTTACGCCATTTTTCCCAATGTGGCCCTTGACTTTTTTAAACGGCGCCAGGGGCTGCTGCCGCCGCTGCCCCGGGAGGGCGAACCGGCGGGCCAGGCTCCGCCGAAGGGGAACCCGGCCGCCGCGGCGGTGGGGCCGGACCTGTCCGCCCTTTACCGGGTCGATCTTTCCCTGGCCTGGTTTGACGGCGTCCATATGATTTACCCGGCCTGAGCCGGGCGGCATAAATTTTTTGATTGACACGCCTGCCGTGAAAAGGTATAATTTTAAGCAATATTTTTGGGATAAAAAGCCGTGAAGGGCAGGAGTAAGCAGGCTTCTTTCACAGAGAGCCGGGGAAGCTGGAAACCGGTACTGGATGCTGCTGAAGGTCGGCCCGGAGCCGCCCGGCTGAAATGGATTTAAGTAAGCCGGGCCGGGAAGCTGCCGTTACCAGAGCAAAAGTAAGCCGGAAACCCTCGTTTTGAGGGAGGATGGAAAAAGGGTGGTACCGCGGAGGAAAACCTTTCGTCCCTTTGGGCGAAGGGTTTTTTGTATAGCTTAAACTTTGGGGAGGGTTATAAACATGGGCAGAGTCATCTTTATGAACGGCCGGATGGTCCCGGAAGAAGAGGCGAAAATTTCCGTGTTCGATCACGGCTTTCTTTACGGGGACGGGGTATTTGAAGGGATCCGCGCCTATCACGGCCGGGTCTTTCGCCTGGAGGAGCATATCAACCGCCTGTTTGAATCGGCCCACTCGATCATGTTGCCTATACCCTTCGACCGTAACGGCATGGTCGACGCGGTAGTCCGAACGGTGCGGGCGAACAACCTGCGGGACGCCTACATCCGGGTAGTGGTATCCCGGGGCTGCGGGGACCTGGGGCTGGATCCCCGCAAGTGCCGCGAGAGCCAGGTTGTAATTATCGCCGACAAGATCGTCCTTTACCCCGGCGAACTCTACGAGAAAGGCTTGACGGTCATCACCGTGGCCACCCGCCGCAACATCGCCGCCGCGCTGGATCCGAAAATAAAATCGCTGAACTACTTAAATAATATCCTGGTCAAAATCGAGGCCAACCAGGCCGGGGTGATGGAAGCGCTGATGCTGACCGGGGACGGGTATGTCAGCGAGGGCTCGGGAGACAATATCTTCATTTACCGCAAGGGCGTATTGATGACACCGCCGCCCTACCTGGGGATCCTGGAAGGGATCACCCGCGCCGCCGTGATCGACCTGGCCCGCGGGGAAGGAATCACCGTCCAGGAAGCTCCTTTTACGCGCCACGACCTTTATGTTTCCGATGAATGTTTCCTCACCGGCACCGCGGCCGAGGTGATCCCGGTGATCGAAGTCGATGCCAGGGCCATCGGTTCCGGCAGGCCCGGCCCGGTGACACGGCGCCTGATGGAGCTTTTCCGTAACCTTACCGCAACGGAAGGGGTCCCCCTGTAAAGCGCTGCTGATTGGACCAGCAATTTTGAAGTTTTCAAGGAGGCATAAAATGCGCAGTCATAAAGTCACCAGGGGGCTAGAAAGAGCCCCGCATCGTTCCCTGTTTTGGGCGGCGGGCTTCCACCCGGAAGAGCTGTCCCGGACCGGCATGGGCCTGGATGAAAGCGTGGCGCTGATAACCGGCGGCCGCTTTTCCGGCGCGACCCGGGGGGGCGCCATCGCCTTGATCGAAGAAGGCGATCCGGTGCGAATCGATATCCCCGGCCGCCGCCTGGAACTGCCGGTGGCGGAAGCAGTGCTGGCCCGCCGCCGGGCGGCCTGGCAAAGGCCTTGCCCCAAGATCGAGCACGGCTACCTGCGGCGTTATGCCGCCCAGGTAACCTCCGCCGGCCGCGGTGCGGTCCTGGTGCCGGGGGGAGAGGCGGGTGGCGGCGAATGAAAATGAAAGGTGCGGCGATGGTCATTGCGGCGCTGCAGCAGGAGCAGGTCGATCTGGTCTTCGGCTTTCCCGGGGGCACGGTGCTGCCGCTCTACGACCAGCTTTACCATAGCGGCCTCAAGCATATTTTGGTCCGGCACGAACAGGGCGCCGTCCACGCCGCGGACGGGTTTGCCCGGGTGACCGGTAAGCCGGGAGTGGTTTTCGCCACCTCCGGGCCCGGCGCCACCAACCTGGTCACCGGCATCGCCACCGCCTATATGGATTCGGTGCCGCTGGTTTTAATCACCGGGCAGGTGGCGACCCGCTTTATCGGCACCGATGCCTTTCAAGAAGCCGACATTACCGGGATCACGCTGCCGGTTACAAAGCACAATTACCTGGTCAAAGATGTAATTGATCTGCCCGACATTTTGGCCGAGGCCTTTTATATCGCCTCCACCGGCCGTAACGGGCCGGTGCTGGTGGATATCCCCAAAGATATCTTTGACCTGGAGGGTCCCTTTAATTACGACCGGCAGCGGGAGATCCCCGGTTATAAGCCGACTTACGAAGGGCATGCCGGCCAGGTCGCCCGGGCGGTCAAGGCGATTAAAGCGGCGCGGCGGCCGCTTATTTTTGCCGGAGGAGGGGCCGTTCGCTCCGGTGCGGCCGGGGAGCTGCGCCTGCTGGCCGAACGGGGGCGGATCCCCGTTTCGCTTTCCCTGATGGGGCTGGGCGCCTTCCCCGGCGACAGCCCCCTGTTCCTGGGGATGCCGGGGATGCACGGCACGGTGACGGCCAACTATGCCCTCACCGAAGCCGACCTGATTATCGCTGTGTGCGTGCGCTTCGATGACCGGGTGACGGGGCGGCTGGAGAACTTTGCCGAGCGGGCTGAAATCATTCATATCGATATTGACCCGGCGGAGATCGGTAAAAATGTAACTATCCAGATCCCGATCGTGGGAGATGTCCGCCTGGTCCTGGAAGCGCTGCTGAAACGGCTTGAGCCCGGGGATACCGCCGCCTGGCTCCGGCAAATCGAGGAATGGCAGGTGAAATACCCCCTGCCTGCCGGCAACGGCGGTGATGGAGGCAGGCTTAAGCCCCAGTTTGTGATCAGAGAGATCAATCGCCTTACCCGCGGTGAAGCGGTGATCGCCACCGACGTCGGGCAGCACCAGATGTGGACGGCGCAGCATTACTGTTTCCGGGAGCCGCGCACCTTTATCTCTTCCGGCGGGCTCGGCACCATGGGCTACGGTTTCCCCGCCGCCCTGGGCGTCAAGCTGGCCCTGCCTCAGCGGACCGTTTTCTGTGTCACCGGCGACGGCAGCTTCCAGATGAATATCCAGGAGCTGGCCACGGCGGTCGGCAACAAGATCGATGTCAAGGTGGCGATTATCAATAACGGCTACCTGGGCATGGTCCGGCAGTGGCAGGAGCTTTTCTATGCCGGGCGCTACTCCCATACGGCCCTGACAGGGAACCCCGATTTTGCCCGGGTGGCTGAAGCCTACGGGGCGAAAGGCCTGCGGGCCTCGACCCCGGCGGAGGCGGCGGCGGCATTGGAAGAGGCCATGGCCGTCGCAGGGCCGGTGGTGATCGATTTTATGGTGGACCCGGAAGAGAATGTTTTCCCGATGGTTGCGCCGAACCGGCCGATTAACGAGATCATTACGGGGGGGAACAACGGATGAAGCATCTGCTCGCGGTGCTGGTCGAAGACAAGCCGGGTGTCTTGACCCGCGTGGCGGGGCTTTTCAGCCGGCGCGGCTTTAATATCGAGAATATCACTGTGGGTGAAACCGTCCTTCCGGGCGTTTCCCGGATGACCATCACCGTGGAAGGCGACGAAACGGTGCTGGAGCAGGTGATGAAGCAGCTGAACAAGCTGATCAACGTGATCAAGATCAGCAACCTCTCCCATGAACCGGTTGTGATGCGCGAGTTGATGCTGATCAAGGTCCGGGCTGAGTCGCAGACCCGGAACGAGATCCAGCAGATCGTGGAGACCTTTCGCGGCAAGGTCGTGGATGTTTCGCTGGACTCCATGATTATCGAGGTAACCGGCAATGATGAAAAGCTGGAGGCAATCAAGCAGCTGCTGCATCATTTCGGGATCAGGGAGATCGTCCGTACCGGGAAGATCGCCCTCTTAAGGGGCTCCAAAATTTCCCGCGACCAGTAGGGGCGACGCATGCGTCGCCCGCAGGCAACGGAACAGGTTTTTGCTCCTGGATGGCAGGGGTTGAAGCGCGGCTTACGCCCGCGGGCAAAGCAAAGAACGAGAGGGGCTGAAGCTTAATTGGCCGGACAGACCATGATTGAGAAAATCCTGGCCCGGGGAGCAGGACAAAAGAGCGTCCGCCCCGGGGAGCTGATCAGCGTCAAGGTCGACCTGGCCCTGGGCAACGACATCACCGCCCCCGTGGCGATTAGAGAATTTGAGCGCCTGGGCGTGGAAAGGGTCTTTGACCCGGAAAAGATTGTCCTGGTGCCGGATCATTTCACCCCGAACCGCGATATCGCCGCCGCGGAGCAGGCGCTGGCCTTGCGCCGCTTCGCGGAGCGTTACGGGATCAAGCATTATTTCGAGGTGGGACGGATGGGCGTGGAGCATGCCCTCCTGCCGGAGCAGGGGCTGGTGTGGCCCGGCGCCGTCGTGATCGGGGCCGATTCCCATACCTGCACCTACGGCGCCGTCGGCGCTTTCGCCACCGGCGTCGGGAGCACCGACCTGGCCGCGGCCATGGCCCTGGGCGAGGCTTGGTTCAAGGTGCCCGAGACCATCCGTTTCGAGTACCGCGGCGTACTGCCTCCCTTCACCGGGGGGAAGGATCTCATCCTTTACATGATCGGGCGGATCGGCGTGGAAGGGGCCCGTTACCGGGCCATGGAATTCGGCGGCGATACGATCGGGCGGCTATCCATGGACGGGCGCCTGACCATGTGCAACATGGCGATCGAGGCGGGAGGCAAATGCGGCTACATGGAGCCGGACGAGGTAACCTTCGACTACCTGCAGGGCCGGGTGAAGCATCCCTATGCCGCCGAATTCAGCGACAGCGACGCCGCCTACGAGCGGATCTTCAGCTTTGAAGTGGCATCCCTGCAGCCCCAGGTCGCGTTTCCTCCTTCTCCTGACAACGTGCGTCCCGTCGGCGAGGCGAAAGGGATCCGCATCGACCAGGTCGTGATCGGCTCCTGCACCAACGGCCGCCTGGAAGACCTGCGGGCGGCCGCCGCGGTGATCAAGGGGCGCAAGGTCCACCCGAAGGTGCGGCTGCTGGTAATCCCGGCCACCCAGCAGATCTACCGCCAGGCCATGGCGGAAGGGCTGCTCGACATTTTTATCGAGGCGGAAGCGGCGGTGAGCACGCCGACGTGCGGGCCGTGCCTGGGAGGCCATATGGGGATTTTGGCGCGGGGAGAGAAGGCGCTCTCGACCACCAACCGCAATTTTGTAGGGCGGATGGGGCACCCCGAAAGTGAAGTATTTCTTTGCAACCCGGCGGTCGCGGCGGCCTCGGCGGTAGCCGGGGAGATCATTCATCCCGGGGAGGTGGCCTGATGATCCTGGAAGGGAAAGTATGGCTTTTCGGCGACAACGTGGATACCGACGCGATTATCCCGGCGCGTTACCTGAGCGCCGTGGATCCGGCCGAATTGGCCGCGCATTGCCTGGAGGATGTGAACCCGGATTTCCCCCGCCTGGTACGGCCGGGAGACCTGGTCGTCGCGGGAAAGAATTTCGGCTGCGGCAGCTCCCGCGAGCATGCCCCCCTGGCGCTCAAAGGAGCGGGCGTAAGCTGCGTGGTGGCGCAAAGTTTTGCCCGCATCTTTTACCGCAACGCCATCAATATCGGGCTGCCGATCCTGGAGTGCCCGGCGAACCTGGCCGGCTCGCTCGCGCCCGGCGATATCCTGCGCGTGGACCTGGAACAGGGCCTGATCACTGCTCCGCGGAGCGGCGGGCGGTTCCAGGCCGTCCCCTTCCCTCCTTTTATGCAGGAAATTATCAAAAGCGGCGGCTTGATCGAGTATGTCCGCTCCCGCCTGAACTACTGAGTTATTGTTTTGCTTTTTCCGCTATTTAAGCTATAATGATTAGTGTCCGGCCCGGCATGCCGTGCAGGCAAGTTTAAAGGCATAATTCTGTTTACCGGGACCGCAAAGTATAACCGGCTGTCCGGCCGATCCGCTTGGCCGGGCCGCTTTTGAGGAGGGTTTTCATGAAAAAGTATCCCAGCGAGGCGATTCGTAATGTGGCCCTGATCTCGCACGGCGGGGCCGGGAAGACATCCCTGACCGAGGCCATGCTTTATTCCGCCGGCGCGATCAACCGCCTGGGGAAGGTGGAAGCGGGAAACACTACCACCGACTACGATCCCGACGAGATTAAAAAGCAGGTCACCATCAACGTCGGGCTGGCTCCCCTGGAGTGGGACGGCGTCAAGATTAACCTGCTGGACACGCCCGGCTACTTTGATTTTATCGGCGATGTCCTGGGCGCCCTGCGCGTAGCGGACTGCGCCATCATCGCGGTATGCGCGGTTTCCGGGGTGGAGGTGGGGACGGAAAAGGTGTGGAGTTATGCCAACGATTTCCGGCTGCCCCGGGTTATTTTCATGAATAAACTGGACCGGGAAAACGCCGACTTCGAAAAGACCCTGGACCAGCTGCAAAAACATTTCGGCCATGCCGTCGTCCCCTTGCAGCTGCCCATCGGCAGGGAATCCGCCTTCAAGGGCGTGATCGACCTGGTCGAACAAAGAGCGTTAATTTTCTCCGACGACGGGTTGAAACCGCAGGAGCAGGAGATCCCGGCGGATCTCCGCGCGAAGGCGGATACATTACGGGAAAAGCTGGTGGAAGCCGCCGCTGAGTCCGACGACGAACTGCTGCTGAAATACCTGGAAGGGGAGCCCCTGGAGCAGGAAGAAATACGCCGCGGGCTGCGGCAGGGGGTGCTGAGTCAAAAAATAACCCCGCTTCTGTGCGGTACCGCGGCCAGGAATTACGGCATCCAACCGCTGCTCAACCTGATCAAGAACCACCTCCCCTCTCCCATTGACCGGGGTGAAATCGAGGGGCGACTGCCGGAAAGCGAAACAAAAGTGACCCGCAAACCCTCCCCGGAGGAACCCTTTGCCGCGCTGGTTTTTAAAACCCTTGCCGACCCTTACGTGGGGCGGATCAACTATTTCCGTGTTTATGCGGGGAAGGTCAAGCCCGATTCCCAGGTTTTCAATGCAAGCAAGGGGAAGATGGAGCGCATCGGCCAGCTTTTTTCGATGCGGGGCAAGAACCAAATCCCCATGGAGGAGGTGGTGGCGGGGGACATCGCCGCTGTGGCGAAGCTGCAGCAAACCGCCACGGGGGACACCCTGTGCGACCGCAGCCACGCGATCACTTTCCCGCCCCTGGATTTTCCCGAACCGGTCATCTCTTTTGCCGTCGAGCCGAAAACCAAGGGCGACGAAGAGAAGGTCAGCACCGGCCTTTCCCGTTTCCTCGAAGAGGATCCCACCTTCCGGCTGGAACGCCGTGTCGATACCAGGCAGACCGTTATCTCCGGCCTGGGAGAGCTGCACCTGGAGATTATCGTCAGCCGCCTGGCGCAGAAATTCGGGGTGGAAGTGAACCTCTCCACACCGAAGGTGCCTTACAAGGAAACGATCCGCGGCCAGGCCAAAGTGGAAGGGAAGCATAAAAAACAGACCGGCGGGCGCGGGCAGTACGGACATGTTTTCCTGGAGCTGGAGCCGCAGGAACCGGGAGAAGGCTTTGTCTTTGAAGACAAGATTTTCGGCGGCGTGGTCCCCAAGCAATACATTCCCGCCGTGGAGAAAGGGATCCGCGAGGCCCTGGAGGAGGGTGTTGTCGCCGGCTACCCGGTGGTGGACATCCGGGTCAAGCTGGTGGACGGTTCTTACCACAACGTGGACTCCTCCGAAATGGCCTTCAAGATCGCTTCCGGGATGGCGTTCCGGAAAGGGATGGAGCAGGCCCAGCCGGTCCTGCTGGAGCCGATCATGAACGTGGAAATTACCGTGCCCGAAGCGTTCATGGGTGACATCATGGGTGACGTTAACAGCAGGCGGGGTAAAATCCAGGGGATGGAGCCTTCCGACGGGCTGCAGAAAATCCGGGCCCAGATTCCCCTGGCCGAGATGTTCAAGTATTCGATCGACTTGCGCTCAATGACGCAGGGGCGCGGCTTCTTTACCATGGCTTTCTCTCACTACGAGGAAGTACCGTTCCAGGTGGCCGAAAAAGTGGCCGCCGCGGCAAAAGCGGAGAAGGAGAAAGATTAACGCGCCGCCCCCCTGTTTTTGAAGGCCGTGGCGCGCACTCCGCCCCGGAACAGCTTTGTCAGCCGCAGGAGCGCCCGGCGATAAGCGGGGAATAAACGGGTCCAGAAAAAGTAGTAAAAACTGGAGAGGACCAGGTCCTTTTCTCCGACGAAAGCATAAAAATCGCCGCCGAAGCTCTTTTTGAAGTGATAAATCCCGTATAACGGGTGATCCTCCCCGATGTGGCCGGGGACTCCGTAAAAGTCGAACCACCGGGCGCCCCGCTCTTTGGCCCATTTAATCTGCTCCCAGATCAGGGCCTGAAAAGCGTAGATGTTGCGGCTTACGTTTGATTGGCCGCTGTACATATTCCAGGATTTATCGCCGAAGGCGAGGGTGATGGCCGCGGTAGTGACTTTGCCGTCGAGATAACCCAGCGTAATGGCGGCGGCGTTACGGGGAGCGAGCAGTTGATAAACCTTTTGGTAGTATGATTTAGGCCGGATGACGAAGTTGCCCCGCCTGCTTGTCTCTACCAATATTTCCATAAAACCGTCGATGCCTTCCACTCCCGGGCGTTCAAATCTTAACCCCTGCTTGTAGGCGTAGTTGATTTTATACCTTAGCTTGTGATGAAAATTGTTCAAGATTAAGTCCAAGTCCGGTTCAATGTTCAGGCGGAAGGTATACCTTGGCTGCAAGCCGCCGAATTCATGCTCGCTGCCGGCGGGAATAAAACCGGCGGCGTCAAAGAAGGAAGCCGCCGGTTCCTGGCCTTCCAGGATGCAGGGATCGATCTTGATGAAAAACGCCCGGTGTTCCCAGGCCAGCTTTTTCAAATAGGAAACAAACAATAAAAAGTGCGTTTGATTATGCCAATCCTTCAGGACCGGCCCCCGGGGCAGGTAAAAAAAACTTTTACCGAGGAAAGGAATTTTACGCTTTAATATCGTTGCGGCGGCCACGATCTCGCCCGCCTCATCCTCACCGGCAACGCGGATCGGTTCCCATTCCGTCTTTTTAACTTCACCCCACCAGTAAGACTGAAAGATGTGGCCGTTGGTTGTGCTCTCCAAAAAATGATCGAAGCGTCCGGCATCGGTTTCCTTGATCAGGCGGAAATACATAGTGCCAACACTCCTTCGCGGCAGCATCCGTTGTGGTAATAGATCTATCACGTTGGCTATATTACTATTCTATATCACAGCGAAAAACCCTTTTCAACGGCGAAAGGAATAAACTGGCAGGCGCGCTGTGAGCGTATTGTGATCAAAATCTCTTGTATGTTATAATCATTTCAACCGGAATCGAGCCGTTTTCTTCCGCAATTAAAGTTGACGGGTAATTCTCAAGCAGACGCACCTTCCGCTGTTTTGATCCGGTTATACTTTTTTGGGGCGCAAAAAGGAGGCCGTCTCTGGTGGGTCGAAAAAAGGTGGCGGTTCTATTCGGCGGACGATCCGGGGAACACGTGGTTTCCCTGCGTTCCGCCGCCTCGATTATGGAGGCTGTCGACCGGGAACGCTACCAGATTATACCAGTGGGTATTTCGAGAGAAGGCAGTTGGTTGACCGGCGATAACATCTGGCAGATCCTCTGGGAGCGGCGGCCGCTGGAAAAGGCGGCCCGGGCCGTACTGTTAACGGACCCCTTAAGGCCCGGGTTGATCATTGAAAACAAAGGCGCCGCTTCCATCTGGGAGTTTCAACCGCTTGATCTGGTTTTTCCGGTTCTGCACGGGCCCTACGGCGAGGATGGAACGGTACAGGGATTGCTCGAACTGGCCGGAATCCCTTATGTCGGGTCCGGCGTCCTGGGTTCGGCCGTGGCCATGGATAAAGCGATCATGAAAACGTTATTCCGGGAAAACAATATCCCGGTGGGGGATTTCCTCTCTTTTTTCCGCTGGGACTGGGAGAAGCGGGAAGCCTACTGGCAGGAACAGGTCGGCCGCCGCCTGGGATTCCCCTGTTTTGTCAAGCCGGCCAACCTGGGTTCCAGCGTGGGGATTACGCGAGTGGCGAACGCAGCACTGCTTCCGGAGGCGGTGCGGGAAGCGCTTCTTTACGATGACAAGGTAATCGTCGAGGCATTGCTTAAAGGACGGGAGATCGAGTGCAGTGTGCTGGGGGACCTGGAGCCGAGGGCCTCCCGTCCGGGGGAGATTATTCCCTGCAACCTTTTCTACGATTACCGGGCCAAATATATCGACGATCGCTCCGAACTTGTCGTCCCGGTCGAGTTGGACCCACTCCTTGAGGCAAGGATCCGGGAATTGGCCTGCGGCGCCTTCACCGCCGTGGAAGCCAGCGGCCTGGCCCGGGTCGACTTTTTTGTCGACACGGACACGGGAAAGGCCGTCGTAAATGAGATTAACACCATGCCCGGCTTTACCAGTATCAGCATGTACCCAAAGCTGTGGGAAGCGAGCGGAATCGGCTATCGCGAACTGATCAGCCGGCTGATGGACCTGGCGGTAACCCGGTTTCAACGCCGCCGGGGGCTGTTGACCTCTCCTCCGGAGTAAAAATGCATTCAAAGCAGGAGGTTAATAAAAATGAAAAAAGAGTTTCTTTTAATTCCCGGCCCGACCCCGATTCCGCACGAGGTGGCGCAGGCCATGTCCACGGAGATGTTCAACCACCGCGGGGCCCGGTTTAAAGCGCTGCTGGATCAGCTAACTGCTTCGTTGAAGGAAGTTTTTCAAACCGAGGGGCGCCTTTTCATCCTGACCGCCTCCGGAACCGGAGCGATGGAAGCGGGCATTGTTAATTTTCTCTCACCGGGCCAACACGTTATATCCCTGGTGAACGGCGCCTTCGGAGACCGCCTGGCCAAGATTGCCGAGGCATACGGCATTGTCGTGGAGCGGCTTGAAGCGGAATGGGGCCGGCCGCTTGATTATGCGGCCCTGGGTGATTTGCTGCAAAAAGATCGGGACGGCAGGATCAAGGCGATTACCGTTGTGCACAATGAGTCTTCCACCGGGATGATGAACGACGTGGAGGCGATCAGCCGCCTGCGCGGCGGGCACCCGGCCCTGCTGATTGTGGATGCGATCAGTTCGATGGGGGCGGTGGATATTCCCGTCGATCGCTGGAACATCGATGTCTGCCTGACCGGCTCGCAAAAAGCGCTGATGCTGCCGCCCGGCCTTGCTCTAATCAGCGTCCGCGAAAAGGCCTGGGAAACTGCCGCGCAGGCGGGCGCGCCCAGGTTTTATTTCAGCCTGCACAAAGCGCAGGAGTTTTTGGAAAAGGGGCAGACGCCTTTTACGCCGGCGCTCTCCCAGATGGTAGCCATGCAGAAAGGGTTGGAGCTTTATTTTGCCGAGGGAAGGGAACAATGTTATGCCCGCCACCGCCGTATGGCCGGGGCGGCCCGGGCCGCCGCCCGTGCGCTGGGCCTTGAACTGCTGGTGGATGACCGCTACGCGTCGATGACGGTAACCGCCTTTAAAAAGCCGGAGCGAATCGATGTGGCCGAACTGAGGGCGGCCATGCGGGGGCGGTTCGGGGTGGAAATCGCCGGGGGGCAGGGGAAGCTGAGCGGGCAGACTTTCCGCTTCGGGCACCTGGGGGCTGTTTCCGAGATGGATGTTATCCTCGGAGTGGCGGCGCTGGAAATGGCCTTAAAGTCGCTTGGTTACCCGCTTGATCTGGGCAGCGGGGTGAAGGCGGCGCAGGAAGTAATCATGGCCGGACCGCAGGGATGAAAACCGCCGGCGAAGCAAATGACCCGTCTTAACGGCCCGGTGAGGTGGAGACATTGGAGGACCAGCAATCTCTTTTCGACCTGCTCGCTAACGGCGGCAGCGCCGCCGGCGGCGCTGAGGATCAGGGTGTGCAGCTTGGACTGCTTGAGCAGGAGTGCCTGCGGTGCGCATCGTGCGGTTTAAGAAGCGGCTGCCGGCAGGTCGTCTTCGGGGAGGGGAGCCCCCGCGCCCGCCTGATGCTGGTGGGGGAAGGCCCCGGGGCCGATGAAGACAGGCTGGGCAGGCCTTTCGTCGGCGCGGCGGGCCAGCTGCTGGACCGGATCCTGGAGGCGGTGCGGCTGAAGCGGGACGAAGTCTATATCGCCAATATCGTCAAATGCCGGCCGCCGTCAAACCGCCTGCCGGTCCCGGCCGAAGTGGAGCAGTGTTTGCCTCACCTGAAGCGGCAAATCCAGGTAATCAATCCGGCCATTATTGTCTGCCTGGGGGCCCTGGCGACACGGACCCTCGTTGACCGGAGCGCTTCAATTACCGCCGTGCGCGGCCGGTGGAAGCAGCTCGGGGGGCGGTGGTACATGCCCACTTTTCATCCGGCCGCCTTGCTGAGGGATCCCGGCAAAAAAAGGCCGGCTTGGGAAGACTTTAAAGAGGTGGAAAAACGCTACCGCCAGTTTACGGATGGAGGAATCCCGGGATGACCAAAGAAAAAATATTGATCGTCGATGACGAGAAGACGCTGGTCAAGGCGCTAAAATTCAACCTGGAAAAGGAAGGATTCCGGGTGGAAGAGGCTTTTGACGGTGAAGAGGCGCTGCAGAAAGTTCTTGAAGCAAGCCCCGATATCGTGGTTTTGGACTTGATGCTGCCCGGGCTGGACGGGTTTGAGGTTTGCCGCCAGATCCGTAAAAAGCAGGAGATCCCGATTATCATGCTGACGGCGCGGGGCGACGATATCGACAAGGTACTCGGCTTGGAGCTGGGAGCCGACGACTATATGACCAAACCGTTCAACCCCCGCGAGCTGGTAGCCCGGATTAAAGCCATCTTAAGGCGCAGCGGCGCCCGGGAAGAGGGGTTGAAAAAACATATTCATACCGGGAACCTCCAAATCGATCTTTTGCAGCACCGGGTTCGAGCCGGGGACAAGGAGATCGATTTAACCTCCAAGGAATTCGCGCTTTTGAGTTTTCTCGCTGCCAACGCGGGCCGGGTCTATTCCCGGGAACAGCTCCTGGAGCAGGTTTGGGGCTATAATTACTATGGTGATGCGCGGACCGTGGATGTGCATATCCGGCACCTGCGCGAAAAAATCGAGGCAGAACCGGGCAACCCGGAGCTGATTATTACGGTGTGGGGGACCGGCTACAAGTTTAGGGAGGAGCTTTGATGTTCAGATTCCGCAGCATCCGCTCCCGCCTGACGGTTACTTTTCTGGCGATTATCGTGGCGGTAATGTTTATTATCAGCCTTTTTTTATATAATTTACTGCAGCGTTATTATCAGAACGGGCTGCAGGACAGCCTCACCCGTTCCGGGAACCTGGCGGCGGAATTCGTGGCCGGCCACCTGCGGGAGCAAACGGACCCGTCGGTAAGTTTGAGCCGGTTTGCGGCAAACTTCAGCCGCCAGTCCCGCGCCCGGGTCATTTTTATCAACCGCCAGGGCATCGTGGTCGGCGATTCCGAGCGCATCGGAGGGCTCCTCGGCCAGCCGTTAAACCGCGACGAGGTATTGAGCGCCCTCGAAGGCAGGGTGGGCACCAGTGTCCAGTACAGTGCGACGCTCCGGCAGCGGGTGATGCAGGTAGCCGTACCGGTTCAGGGTGAAGGAGGCGACCTGGTCGGCGCGGTTTTTCTGTCGGCTTCCATGCAGGAAATTAACGTGATTTTAAGCGCGGTCTTGCGTTTTCTGTTTTTTACTACTTTAGTTGCCATGGCGGTGGTCGGGGGAGGCTCGGTGATCCTGGCGCGCCGTTTTACCGGGCCGCTGGAAGTGCTGACCGCGGCGGCCGGCCGGATGGGAGAGGGGAAGCTCGACCAGCGGGTTGAAGTCTCTTCCCGGGACGAAATCGGCCAACTGGCGGCGCAGTTGAACATTATGGCGGAACGGCTTAATTTTTATACCAGCAATTTAAAGCATTTTGCCGCCAACGTCTCTCATGAACTGCGCACCCCCCTGACCTCGTTAAGCCTGCTGGCCAAGTCCCTGCAGGAATATGAGATGGAGCCGGAGCAGCGCCAGGAGTTCCTGGCGGACCTGGACCGGGAGCTGGACCGGTTGATTGCGCTGGTCCACGACCTGCTGGAGCTGACCAGGCTGGAAGAAGGGGAGATCCAGCGGGAAAAGATCGCCCTGGATGAACTGCTGCGGGAGATCATCAACCAGGTTTCCCCGCGTTTTGTCCGGCAGGGCCTGCGCCTGATCAGCGATCTGCCGGCAAAAGGCGTCTTTGTTGCCGGTTCGCCCCCGCATTTGCGCCAGGCGGTGCACAATCTCCTGGACAACGCCCTCAAATATACCTCTCCGGGCGGTTGGGTGAGGGTGTCGCTATGGCTGGAAAAGGACAAGGCCGGTGTAAAAATCGAAGATACAGGCCACGGGATCCCGGTGAAAGACTTGCCGCATATCTTCGAGCGGTTTTACCGGGTCGACCAGGCCCGTTCGCGCGAAATGGGGGGGACGGGACTGGGCCTGGCTATCGTCAAGGAGACGATTGACGCCCATGGGGGAAAAGTTTGGGCTGAAAGCAAAAAGGGCCAGGGAAGCGCTTTTCATTTCACTTTGCCCCTGGTTTATTAACGATAATTAATTTATTTTTAAAATACGAGTAAATTAATCGGCTGTGAAAAGTGATACAATGCTAGTGCCCATTAAAGGCAGTATCTACAGGGGGCCGGCACATGAAGCGGATCCAACCTTACTATTTTTTGATCGCTCTGGCAGCCCTGTTTTTGATCGGCGGCCTGTTTCTCTTCATGATGCGCCATTTCCCCTCCACCTTACAAAAAGGCGCGCCGGTGGAACCGAAAATCCTTCTCCACGACAACAGCCTGTATGAGTTTTGGTTTGCCAACGCCGATCTTTATGACCTAAGCGTTGACCGCAACGTCACCGGCATTTTATTCAGTTCCAGCGCCAAAAAGGTCAGCCTGCTGGATCGGGAAAGGAGACTGCGCTGGGAGAAAAATTTTCATACGGAACCGCTGCAGGCCAAAATTTCTGCATGCGGGAATTATCTGGCCGTGGGAACCGCGGGCGGCAATCTTTTTTTCATGTCCACCAACCAGCAGCTTTGGTGGGAGAAAGAGCTGGGCGATCCCGTATACCAGCTGACAGTATCCGCCAACGGCAAATGGGTCGCCGCCGGGCAGGGGAGGCAGGACTCACCTGAGCACCGCCTGGACCTGTACGATCAAAACGGTGTTTTGAAAAGCAGTATTGAGACGGGGCCGCTGCTGAAAGTGTTTTTGGTAGGAGAGCAGCCGGACCAGGGGAGAATCTTTTTCAGCTGGCTTAAGGGAGATACAGTCATTACCGCTGCCGCCAGCCTGGAAGGGGAGCTTTTATGGTCGCAGGAGGACGCCGCCCTGGCCGCGATTTCGCGGACTGGAAACAGGCTGGCGGCTGTACAAGGCCGAAAACTGGTAATTTTCAACCACCTCGGCCAGTTTCTTTGGGAAGAAACGCTGCCATTTAAAATAACGGCGCTGACCTTTAACCCCCAAAACCACAGTATCCTGGTCTACGGTGACGGGGAAGGCGGCTTCGCCAATTTTTATTCCTTTAACGACGCCGGAGATCTGCTGTGGCAAAAGCGGATCGCCGACGGATCCCTCTTTGCCTTTACGGCTGACGGCCGCCGGATAATCACGAGCTCATGGCGGCACTACAAGGATGATTTCAGCCGGATGGTGCTTTACGACGAGAACGGCGACGAGTTGAACCGTTGGGAAGTGGCCATCAGGGTGGAATACCTGGTAGTGGCCGGAAACCGCCGTTTCGTGGTCTTGGGCGGCGAAGACGGCTACATTGATCTGATTGACCTTGAAGCCCAACCGGGCCGGGCGGAGAATACCGCCCCGGCGCCTCCCTTTTACAGCCCCGTGGTGGTTAAGCCTGCGGATGATCAATCCTGGGTAACGCTCTATTTTTACGAGACTTCTTACCTCGTTCCTGTCGCCAGGTCGATCAGCCAAACTGAAAACCGGATCCGTGCCGCCATTGACGAACTGATTCGCGGCCCCGCCAGGGACAGCGCTCTTTACCGGACCATCCCCGACAAGGAGATGCAGATCGAGGTGCGCTTTAATCAAGAAACGGGGCAACTTACCTTGGAACTTCCGCCGGAGCTGGCCCAGGTCGCCGGAGCAGCCCAGAGCATATCGATCCTGGACTCGCTGCGCCTGACCATGGCCCAATTCGCCGAAATACGGGAGATCTTTCTGACTGTGGCTCACAAACCGATCGAGATTTTCGGCGACGGGCTCTCCCTGGAGCAGCCCCTGCTTCCCTACCGCTGGCGCCAGCCGGTCTTTATTCCCGTGCGGCTGGGAGAGCGCTATTACCTTGTCCCCCGGGAAGCACGGGAACTGGAAATCGAGCAAAGAGACCTGGACGGCTTGCTCCAGGCGGTGGTACGCAAATGCCGCGCTTTGTACTTTATCCCGGGTGACCTGCGCCTGCTTGGCGTCCAGATCGCCGCCGGCAGTGTCAAAATCAATGTCAACAGCTCTCTGAAGATGCTTTTCCCCGAAAAAGGAGGGGAAGAGGAGAAGCTGCAGGCGGCGCTGCTCCTGGAGGCGCTCTTTTTGACCGCATTTGAGAACAGCAGCTTCGGTAATCTCGAAATTCTCGTGGAAGGTGAAAGCTGGATCCCCCCCCAAGGCTATCCTTCGCTGAGCCGTGTCTTCCACCGCCCTTATTATTTAAACCCCGAACTGTAAATAATGATTTGTCATTTCCATAATTTTGGGCTAAAATAGTAAAAAACAGCAAAAAGGGGCAACCCATGTTCAAAGCCAAGGAAGAAATCGGCGCGCTCCTGGAGCCGCTGGTAGCGCTGGAGGCATCCAGGATTAGCGAACTGCTGGAGGTTCCGCCCGACCCGGAGTTCGGGGATCTTGCCTTTCCCTGCTATGTCCTGGCTTCCCGCAGGCAGCAGGCCCCGGCCTCCATCGCCGCTTCCTTAAGCCAGGTTTTATCCGGCCGGCGGGGTGTCTTCTGGGAGAAGGCGGTGCCGAAGGGGCCGTACCTTAACTTTTTCATCGACCCTCTCTCTTTCGGGCGGGAGGTGCTGCGGCAGGTTTTGTCCCGGCGGGCGGATTACGGCAGGAGCAGCCGGGGCAGAGGCCAAACGGTGGTCATCGATTACTCGTCGCCCAATATCGCCAAGCCTTTCGGGATCGGGCATATCCGCTCGACGGTAATCGGGCATGCCCTTTACCTCATCTTTGAGGCTTTGGGCTACCGCTGTATCGGCATCAATCACCTCGGCGACTGGGGGACCCAGTTCGGGAAGCTGATCGTCTCTTTCAAGCGCTGGGGCGATGAGGAGAGGCTCAGCGAGGATCCGGTTAACTATCTCTACCAACTTTATGTTAAGTTTCACCAGCGCTCCGAAACGGATCCCGCCCTGGAAGACGAGGCGCGGTTATGGTTTAAAAAACTGGAGGAGGGCGAAGCGGAAGCGGTTGCCGCCTGGTCGCGCTTCCGGCGCCTCAGCCTGGAGAATTACGCCGGCATTTACGATCTGCTGGGCATAAAGTTCGATTACTTTCACGGCGAGAGTCACTATAACGATCTCCTGGATGATACAATCCGGCTGGCCTTAAGCAAAGGGATCGCCCGGGAAAGTGAAGGGGCGCTCATCGTTGACCTGGAGAAGTACGGCCTGCCCCCGGTAATGCTGCGCAAGAAGGACGGGGCCACCCTCTATATCACCCGGGACCTGGCCGCGGCAATCTACCGTTACGAAACCTTCGGGTTCGCCAAGGCGCTTTACGTGGTCGGTGCCGAACAGAAGCTGCATTTCCAGCAGCTCTTCAAGATCCTGGAGCTGCTCGGGTTCGAGTGGGCGCATTCTTGCGTCCATGTGCCTTTCGGCCTGATCCGTTTTAAAGAGGGCCGCATGTCCACCCGGGACGGGAATATCATTTTCCTGCAGGAGGTCCTCCAGCGTTCGATTAACCTGGCCCGCGAGATCATCGAAGATAAAAACCCGGACCTGGCGGACAAAAGCGCCGCCGCCCTGGCGGTGGGGCTGGGGGCTGTCCGCTTCGGGGACTTAAGCAACGACCGGATTAAAGATGTTGAATTCGACTGGGACAAAGTCCTTGATTTTTCTGGAGAGACGGCGGCTTATATCCAGTACGCCCATGCCCGTATCTGCAGCATCCTGCGCAAAGCCGCGGGAGCCGACCTGGCCTGGGAGGAGGGCCTGGCCGATTTATTGCAGCAGGAAGAAGAGAAAGCCTTGATCAAAGCGCTGGCAGTTTTGCCGGAGAAGGTGGAAGCCGCGGCGGAAGGGTACCGCCCTTCAGTGATCGCCCGTTACCTGGTCGAAGTGGCCCGGGAATTCAACCGGTTTTACCACCAGTGCCCCGTGTTGAGCAGCGATTCGGCGCTGCAGAAAGCGCGCCTCCTTTTAATCGACGCTGCCCGCCAGGTGCTGGTCAACGGGCTGGGGCTGCTCGGGATCGCCGCTCCCGCAGAGATGTAGCGGGGAGGAATCAGAACCATGCTGGATCTCAAGTTTGTCCGGGCGCATCCCGGAAAAGTGATAGAAGCGATGACGCTCAAAGGCGAACCGGCCGATCTGGACGGTCTCCTGGCATACGACCGCGAGCGCAAGGGGCTGCTGCAGGAGGCCGAAGAACTCAAACAGCTGCGCAACCGCGTTTCCAAGGAGATCGGCCTCTCCGGGGGCGACGGCGCGGCGGCGGAGCAAAAAAAAGAAGAGATGCGCCGGGTTTCGGATCAAATCAAAGCGTTAGACGAAAAGCTGCGCCGGATCGACGCCGCGATGGAAGAAAATTTGCTGCGGCTGCCCAACCTTCCCGATCCCGCGGTTCCCCCGGGAAAGGACGAAGCCGACAACGTGGCGGTGCGCGCCTGGGGGCGCCTGCCTGAATTTACTTTCAACCCTCGCCCTCACTGGGATATCGGCGAGGCGCTCGGAATCATCGATTTTCCCCGGGCAGGTAAAATTACCGGCAGCCGCTTCGCCCTCTACGCGGGGGACGGCGCCCGGCTTGAGCGCGCCCTGATCAACTTCATGCTCGACCTGCATACCGGCGAACACGGCTACCGGGAGATATTTCCGCCCTTCATGGTCAACTCCGCCAGCATGACCGGGACCGGCCAGCTGCCGAAGTTCGCCGCAGACGCCTTCAGGGTGGAGGGTACCGATTACTGGCTCATTCCCACGGCGGAGGTGCCGGTGACCAACCTGCACCGGGACGAGATCCTCGAGGGGGACCGGCTGCCCCTTTACTACGCCGCCTACAGCGCCTGCTTCCGCTCGGAAGCGGGGGCCCCGGGGCGCGATACCCGCGGCCTGATCCGCCAGCACCAGTTCAACAAGGTCGAACTGGTCAAATTTGTCCGCCCGGAAGACTCCAATCAAGAGCTGGAAAAGCTGGTGGCGGATGCGGAAGAGGTGCTGCAGCGGCTGGAGCTGCCCTACCGGGTCGTGCTGGTGTGCAGCGGCGATCTCGGCTTTGCCGCGGCCAAAAAATACGATCTTGAGGTTTGGCTCCCTTCCGCCGGGGTTTACCGGGAGATCTCCTCGTGCAGCAGCTTTACCGATTTCCAGGCCCGCCGGGCCGGGATCCGTTACCGCCCCGCGCCGGGACAGAAAACCGAATTTGTGCATACCCTAAACGGTTCGGGGGTGGCCATCGGCCGGACGGTCGCGGCAATCCTGGAAAACTACCAGCAGGAAGACGGCAGCGTGATCATCCCCGCCGTCCTGAGGCCTTACTTCAAGGGGCAGGAGAAGATCACCTGATGCACGGCCCCAATTCGTCGTTGCTGTAGATTGGTAATTGCGGTTATCAATGATGATCTAACGTTTGGACAAGTCCTGTAGGGCGGAGCATGCGCCGCCCGAGACGCAAGTGCTCGCACACAAGTGCTCGCACACAAGTGCTCGCACGCAATTGACAAGAAAGGGCGCCTTTGTTATACTATTTATGCTTTACTGCCTGATGGGGAGGGGTGTCCGAGCGGTTTAAGGAGCCGGTCTTGAAAACCGGTGACCCGAGAGGGCCGTGGGTTCGAATCCCACCCCCTCCGCCAGGAGACAATCCGGAGAGATGGCCGAGCGGTCGAAGGCGGTCGCCTGCTAAGCGATTAAGTGGGTAAAAACCTGCTTCGAGGGTTCGAATCCCTCTCTCTCCGCCACATGCGCCCGTAGCTCAGTCCGGATAGAGTAACTGACTACGAATCAGGAGGCCGCAGGTTCAAATCCTGCCGGGCGCACCAG
>JAGUZX010000123.1 GCA_020060545.1 Desulfovibrio sp.
ACTTTTAATTTTTGTCCAGTACTTTTTGCGAAAAAATTTTTTAACAAGGTTCGAAAAACCTTTATATACCTGCGCGGCTACCCCCGTGCGTCAGCACTGCCGTGCTGGGCGAAGCTGAGGATATAGTACAAACATGATTCCGGTTGCGATCGTCGTTGTTTCTATGAGGTATACTTAAAACGCTGCTGCCGGTGCCTGACCCTGGTTAGTCGAAATTAATAATGGCCCGGATAACTTTCCCCAGGATCCTGGCG
Organism: Desulfovibrio sp.; assembly: GCA_020060545.1. Lineage (GTDB taxonomy): Bacteria > Bacillota > Dethiobacteria > DTU022 > DTU022 > JAGUZX01. The sequence goes on from JAGUZX010000123.1 coordinate 255, forward strand.
CCGCCGCTCTGATCGACAACATCCGGTTTTAAACCGGGGTGGCCGGTATCGAGAATTGTCTGGTTTTGAAGATGATAGACCCTGCGGATGCAGGCTTCTTTTTTTTTAAACCCTACCAGGGCCAGCTCCCCCTGCTTCACCTCGGCGTCCAGTTTTACCAGCGCCAGGTCCCCCTGAAGCAACCTGCTGCCGAGCATGGTATCGTCTTTAACCCTGAAAAAAACAAGATTATCCCGATCTGATAGATCATCCATGCTGATGAAAAGAAAACGATCGATATTGCAGGGGTCGAGCAAAGGCTGGTGCAAGGTTGCCTGTTTGAGCAAGGGAATTTTCGACAAGTTCAAAGAAGCGCTATCTTCGGCTACAATGGGGATGCTGCCGTATAATAGAGCGGACGGAGGCATTTTCAGGGCGGCGGCGATGCTTTTAAGCGTTTCAAGGGAAGGGCTGCTTCTCCCCTTTTCAATGTCGCACAGGTAAGAACTTGAAATATTGGACTTTTGGGCGAGCAATTTAAGGGTAAACCGGGCTTGTTTCCGCAAGGTCTTGATCTTTTCACCCAGGTCGTTCACCTGTCCACCTCGCGCATATTAACTGGAGTAACTCAATTATAGCATGCCGTAACCCCGCCAGTTTACGCTTCTAACGAATTATTGCCAGTTAGAGAGTATATTAAAGAAAAAACGATTTATTCAGCCCTATTGACCATATGAGCCAGCAATTGGTAAATTGATAATACGCCGGTAACGTATTATAATCAACTGGTCAGAAGTGATCATCGATTGATCCAAAGGGGAAAAGTGTGGTCGAAAAATATCTATTCGCCGTGATTGAAAAGTTGCGCACAGAACTGTTATCAGCCTTTGGCGATCGGTATAATTTTGAAGATCCTGCCGTTCAAAAAAAAAGCAGAAAGCTGGACCGGGCAATAAACCTGTTGATGAGGCAGCAGCGCCGCGGAAAGAATAAAAAGACAGCCGGATCTTCATTTGAAACAGGAAAACAGGATCCACACCTTGAATTAGAAAACGAGGTGAGCGGCATGGAAACTGTTTTCAGAACCATTGGGGCTTCACGGGTCGAAATTGTGCGCGGGGATATAACCGGGCAGGACACGGAAGCGATTGTGAACGCGGCCAATAATACGCTTGCACCGGGTGGCGGGGTATCCGGGGCGATTCACCGCGCCGCCGGCCCGGGACTCTGGGAAGAATGCCGCAGCCTGGGCGGCTGCGCCACCGGTGAGGCGAAGATCAGCGGCAGCCACGGGCTTAAGGCGCGGTATGTCGTCCACACCGTCGGTCCGGTATACAGCGGATCGGAGCAGGATCCGCTTTCGCTGCGCAGCTGTTACCGCAACTCCCTGCAGGCAGCCCTGGAGAGCGGGATTAAGTCGATCGCTTTTCCGTCCATCAGTACAGGGATTTTCGGCTACCCCGTAACCGAGGCCGCGGCGGTGGCGCTGGAGGCGGTGCGCGGTTTTTTGGAGGAAAAAGCGGGCATCGAGCTGGTCCGCTTTGTCCTTTTCAGCGAAGCGGACTTCGAGGTTTACGCTAAAGCGTTGGAAGAAACGGTCGATTAGCCCTGGACCGCAGCCGGTTCCTGTTCCCGTCGGGCGCTTCCGCTGAAATGCCGCCCAGGCTGAAGGATGCCCTAAAGAACTGTGCAAACGAGTTGACAATAGACTTTTACAGGCGTCCCTGGTGCTTTACTTTTTAGGATAAACACCTTATAATAGGTTATGGATCATACCGGATGCGCCCGTAGCTCAGGGGGAGAGCGCCTGCTTGACACGCAGGAGGCCACAAGTTCAAATCTTGTCGGGCGCACCACTTAAAGAAAAACTGCGGCGGGGTATCGGCCTCCGCCGTTTTTAGATCCGGGTATGCCGAAACGGCCCTGAAGCCTTGATCTTTATTACTGCTTTTAAATTACAATTAATTTTGAGCGACCCGATTGAGCGCGGGAGGGTGGAGCGTGCCGGCCAATTTAACCCAACAGTACCATAAAGCCGAGGAGCAGTACCGCCGGGCGAAAACGCCTGAGGAGAAAATTAAAGCCCTGCAGGAGATGCTGGCGGTGATCCCGAAGCACAAGGGCACGGAGAAGCTGCAGGCCGACATCAAGAGCCGTATCGCCCGCCTGAAAGAGGAAGGGAAAAAGAAAAAGCAGTCCCGCGGCTTCAACCCTTTTGGCGTGGAAAAGCAGGGTGCGGGGCAGGTTGTCCTGGCCGGTTATCCCAACAGCGGCAAGTCAGCCCTGGTGGGCGCCCTCTCCCGGGCCAAGGTCAAAGTCGCGGATTATCCTTTCTCCACCCCGCTGCCGGTTTCCGGGATGATGCCGTACGAGGACACCTATATCCAGCTGGTAGACACGCCGCCCGTATCTCCGGATAATATCCCGCCGGGCATCATCGGCACGTTCAGGGAAGCCGACGCCCTGCTGCTGCTGGTGGACGCCTCGACGGGTGAATGCCTGGATCAGCTGGAAGGGCTGCTGCAGCTGCTGCAGGAGCGGGAGGTAATCGACCTGTCCGAAGAAGGTGAGATCATCGCCCCGATCCCGTTCCTGGTGGCGGCCAACAAGATGGATCTGCCGGGAGCCGCCGATAACCTGGCGGTCCTGCGCGACTTGCGGCCGGACGTAGAGATTTCCGCCATCTCCAGCACCGGATCCGGCCTGGAGCAGCTGAAAGAGAAGCTGTTTGCGGTCCTGGACATTATCCGCATTTACGGCAAGGCGCCGGGGCGTCCCGCGGATATGACGCAGCCGTTTATCTTGAAGCGGGGCAGCACGGTGATCGATTTTGCGGAGATGGTGCACAAGGACTTTCCCGAAAAGTTAAAAAGCGCCCTGGTCTGGGGCTCAACCCGTTTTGACGGGCAGGCGGTCCCCCGGGATTATGTGCTGGAGGACCGGGATATTGTTGAGCTGCAGCTGTGATCCGGGCAACCTTTCGTCCGCCCCGCCCCGGATTGGCGGCGGTTCCAACCACGCTGGCCCGTCCATAGCAGCGAGGAAGATTAATCCTGCAAAAACTGCTTGCAGGATATTTTTGTCTGGATTGCGAATAACCTTTGGGTAAGGGTGTTATTGCCGGAGGGTATCAATATTGAGGCAAAGGGGATGAAACGATGTATTTCTGGCTGGTTTTCGCTATTATCGCCGTGGTGGTCTTTTTCCTGATCGGCTTGTATAACAAGCTGGTCACTTTGCGCCAGCGGTTTAAGAATGCCTGGGCCCAGGTCGAGGTCCAGCTCAAACGGCGTTACGACTTGATCCCCAACCTGGTCGCCACGGTGAAAGGCTATGCGACCCACGAGCGGGAAACGTTGGAGAACGTGACCAAAGCCCGCGCCACGGCGATCGACGCCAAAACCGTGTCGGAGCAGGCGGGGGCTGAAAACATGCTAACCGGGGCGCTGCGGCAGCTTTTCGCCCTGGCGGAAAATTACCCCCAGTTGAAAGCGGACGCCAACTTCCGCCAGCTCCAGGAGGAGCTGTCCAACACAGAAAGTAAAATTGCTTTCTCCCGCCAGTTCTACAACGACACCATCCTGAAATACAATACGGCGATCCAGCGGTTTCCCGCGGTGCTGCTTGCCGGAATGTTCGGCTTCCACCAGGAAGCTTACTTCAACCTTGACGACGAGGCCGAAGCCCGCAAAGCGGTTAAGGTTGAGTTTTAGGAGGACTGCAGATGACCGCTCGCAGCGGGGTTCGTGCCGGCCGCGGGGGCGGAGCCTTCGGCTTGCCGCCCTTGTCAATCGCGGTACTGGTCGCCCTGATCTGCATGCTTTTTCTCCCGGCTGCAGCGGCTGCTGAAGAGAGCCGCTCGTTTTACTTTCCCGAAGTGCGCATCGAGGCGGAGGTGCAGGCGGACGGTTCGATGCGCGTGGTGGAACACCGGACTTTTTACTTTCAGGGCCGCTACCGGGGAGCCTGGGAGTATATCTACCTCAAGCATAACGCAGCGATCACGGATGTCCTGGTCAGTGAGTCGGGCGCGCCGTACCGGCAGATGCCGCCCGGCACCCGGGATATTCCGGGCGTTTTTTACGTCGAGTACCATCCGGATCACGTTTATATCGACTGGAGTTACGAAGCGGCAAACGAAAGCCGGACTTTCACCATCTCTTACCTGGTCGAAAACGCGGTCCTGGTCCACCGGGATGTGGCGGAGCTTTACTGGCAGTTTATCGGCGGCGAATGGGAAGAGCGGACCGGCTACGCGATCATCGCATTGACGCTGCCCGCCGGGGCCGCCCTTGAAGACATCCGGGTATGGGCGCACGGTCCTTTACACGGCAGCGTCAGGATTGAAAGCCCGGTCCGGCTGGTGTGGGAGATTGCAAACCTGCCGGCCCGGAAATTCGTGGAAGGCAGGGTCGTTTTCCCGGCGGAGCTTGTGCCGGGGGCCGCGAACTTTTCCGGGAAGGAAGGGCTGCCCGGCATCCTGGCCGAAGAGGGTAAGTGGGCCCGCAAGGCGAACATAAGGCGCGCTCTGGCCAGGCTTGACTTTTTCCTGGCGCCGCTGCTGTTCCTGGCATCGCTCGGTTTTTTCCTGGTCCTGCGCTACCGGTCGACCAGGCACCGGTCCGCTTTCAGGGGGGATTACTACCGTGAGCTGCCTGGAAAATACTCTCCCGCCGAAGCAGGCTATCTGTTTCGCCTGGGCAGGACTAAGCCTGATGATTTTACGGCCACGCTTTTGGACCTGGCCCGGCGCGGTTACCTGCGGCTGGAAGAATACCAGGGTGAAAGCGGGCGGATCATGAAACGCCAGTTTACCGACTACCGCGTTTTCACGGAAAAGGGCAGTCAAAGCCTGAAAGGACATGAGCTGCAGCTGGCCAGGTTCATTTTTACGGATGCAGGCAAAGCGAACCAGGACGGGGGTGTAACCTTCCGGGATATAGAAAAATACGGGAAAAGCTCCCCGAGCTCTGTGCAACACTTTTACCAGAGGTGGCGCGAAACGATTCAAAAGAGCGTCAAGGCGCACGGGTTTTTCTCCGGCCCGGCCCGGGTGGGAGCAGTAGTTTTTCTATCGCTGGCGTTACTGGCGGTTCCGTTGTTTTTTCTGGAAATGCTTGTTACCGGGATCATCGCTTCCCTGGCGGGCATTATCCTGGCCGTGCTCACGCTGCTGCGCAAAAATTTAAGCCCCGCCGGCGCCGATCATTACGCCAAGTGGAAGGCCTTCAGGCGGTTCCTCCTCCACTTTTCCGAGATGGAGCGCCAGGCGATCCCCGCCCTTGAGATCTGGGAGCATTACCTGGTCTATGCCGTGGCCCTGGGGGTGGCCAAGGAAGTGATGCGGCAGCTGCAGCTGGTTTATCCGCAGCTGAAGGACGAGGCTTTGATCAGGACTACCGCCTGGTCCAGGATGGCCGCCATGGATCATGCCCAATTTGACAGGGTTACCTCCGCCATGCAGCAGTCTTTCCGGACCGCCTTAAGTTCGACCCCCTCTTCCGGCTCCGGCGGCGGCGGGGGGTTCTCCGGCGGCGGCGGCGGTGGCGGCGGAGGAGGCGGCGGAGCGCGTTGAACTGGGTCCCGGGTCCGGCAAGGTGAACATTAATGAGGGCGGGAAGAAACAAATGACCAGCTGGCCCCGCCTCGATTTAAGATCAGCCTTAGACGGGGGAGAATGCTATCGACAAAAAAAGACGCTGTAACCTGCTTGACGGCAAGACATGGACCCGTTACAGCATCAGCGTTTGGAACGACCTGAAAAAAACGCCGGCCGAGCTGCGGCTGAACCACCCGGCGGCGTTCCCGCTGCAGTTGGCCGAGCGCTGCATCGAAATATTTACCGCCGCGCCGGGAGAAGTGGTGCTGGACCCCTTCGCCGGCAGCGGCACCACCCTGATCGGGGCCTACAACCTGGGGCGCCAGGGTGTCGGCCTGGAGCTTTACGACCGTTTCGCCGGCATTTTCCGGGAGCGCCTGGAGCGGGAAGCGCTGCTCCGGGTCGATGCGCCGGCCTGTGAACCCCGCCTCTACCTTGAAGATGCCCGTAACCTGGCGCGCTATCTGTCCCCGGGGAGCGTCGATTTTATTCTCACCTCTCCCCCCTACTGGGATATCCTGCTGGCCAGGCGCTCAGCCGACCGGCGCGAACAGCGCGATTACGGCTCCGCCGGGGCGGACCTGGGCCGCCTGGAAGATTACCGCGATTACTTGCGGGAGCTGACCGCAGTGTTTGAGCGCGCCGCGGCCGCCCTGAAACCCGGCCGTTACTGTGTGGCGGTGGTGATGGATCTGCGCAAAAAGGACCGCTTCTACCCCCTGCACCTGGACTTAAGCGCGGCGCTGCGGCAGGTTGGTTTTCTGCTGGACGATATTATCGTCTGGGATCGCCGCCACGAATACAACCGCCTGCGCCCGCTTGGTTTTCCCGCCGTTTTCAGGGTAAACAAGGTTCACGAGTATATTCTGATCTTTCAAAAGCCTGCCGGCGGCTGGAAAACGGGGGTATGAGCGGTTTGTTTGTGGAGATCAATGATAGCGAGGGAAGCCCGTGCAAACACTAATTGGTGTCACTTCAGCCTGGAGCGTGGAAACGTGGGGTGATCCACCCCGGCCCGGAGGTTATATCTACACGGATAAGGCCTATACCGGGGCCGTTTACGGCTGCGGCGCGCTGCCGCTGGTTCTCGTCCCCCCGCTGGAGCGGTATGCCGGTGAGGAACAAGGCGCGGTTGAAGCTTTCCTGGACCGCCTCGGGGGGTTAATCCTTACCGGCGGCGGCGGCGCCCGGAGGTTCAAAGCGGAGGAACTTCCCGGGCTGGCCGGGCAGCAACCGCTCCGCTACTGCTTCGAGTCTCTCCTGATCAGGGAAGCCTGGCGTCGGGGCATGCCGGTCCTGGGGATGTGCCGGGGGCACCAGATGATGGCCGAAGTGATGGGCGGGACAATCCAAAAGCAGACCGTGGAGGGGCACGTTCAGGAAGAGCAAGCCCTGACGGCCCATAGCGTCGAGCTTGTCCCGGGAACAAGGCTGGCGCGGCTGTGCGCGGCCGGCCGCTGGGAGGTAAACAGCTTTCACCGCCAGGTTGTCGCGGAGGTGCCGCCGGGGTTTGTCGTTGCAGCCCGCAGCGCGGAGGGTTTGATCGAGGCGATGGAACCCCGGGAGGGTCCCTTTTGGCTAGGCTTTCAATTTCACCCCGAGCTGCTTTTCGATGAAGACGAGATGGCGCGCCGCATTTTCCGCAGTTTTGTGCAAGCGGCGGAGGAATATTTGACGAAGAGCCGGCGCCCTGCCAACTCGATGTGATTTAGGTCTTCAGAATTCTGTAGTTAGAATTAAGGATGCAGCGCGATTTGTTTTTAAATCCCCCCCCCCTTTTTGCAAAGGGGGGGGGGGGGGGACAGTGGGTGCCAACAACAGAAAGTCCTCCGTTTTCAACGTTATTATTCTGGAGAAAATCAGGGGAGGTGCTTGCTGTACCTCCCCTGGCCGCGTGCGGCTGATTGGGTCCGTTTAGATCACCGGTACTTCTGTTTTTTGTACTGTGCTTACTTCCAGCGGCTGCAGGTAGCGTTTCATCATTTTTATGGCGCGTTCCGGGTCCAGCCGCCCGTAGAGTCCTCCGAGAATGGAGACCAGGTAATTGGCGTCGAGAAACACCTTGCCGTTCGGCCTGAGGATGCCGCCCTCCGCTTCGCGGTAGAGCGCCCCCGAGGCAATCAACTCCAGGTCCTGGCCGTGGTATTTCAGACTTTCCATGCACTTGTGGTAAATGGTGCCTCCGATTAGCAGGAGACTGCAGTCCCTGGTATAGAAATTGACCCCGTACTGCATAAAATAGGTATCCGTTTCTTCGACGTAGCCGACGTTGTTGCCGGTGGCGACGCTCATTATTTCCCGGGCCATGAAGGCGAAGACCGTATTCCACTCCGGGGTTACGGGCATGACGTGGGGGTGGGAGTGGATCCAGCGCAGCATCTCTTCCAGCCGGATTGCCCAGCCGCCTGTAGTACGGGCGGCGAACCGGTCGAAGGGATCGCCCTGCTGTTGGAAATCCGGGTATCGCCGGTTGAAATAGTCATTCAATTCACGGTTCATGCTGCCGTCCCGGAAGCGCTTTAATTCCATGATGTTTTCGGCGTTGTAGCTGAGGCCGTATTTCCCTTCCACCCGCCGGTAGGCAAGAGGAGCGTTGGGCGTCTTGAGTATGGTTCGCTTCACCTTGCGGCGCGGGTCGTCTCCCGGGAAAATGTAAAGCGGGTTTTCCAGCACGTTGGCGTAAAAGTCGGTGGTGCAGCCTCCGATATCCAGCGCCACGATGTTGCCGAACCCCTTTTCAATGCCGTAACCCTTGGCCAGGAGCCTGATTCCTAAAAAGGCGGCCCGGGGGGTGGGGATGAACTTGGCGCTCATGTACTCCTCGACCACGTCGAAACCTTTCCCCCGTATGATGATCGTCTGGAAGAGTTCCCGGATCGTTTCATTGACCACCTCGATATTGAAGGTGTTAACCTCGGGCATGACGTTGCCGGTAATCCTGATATCCACCCCGGCTTCCTTGAAGATTGCTTCGACCTCGCCGGCTATGTCCCGGTTGCCGGCATAGATCACCGGCACCCCGTACTTGGCGTAGGTGGCGTATTTTGCGCCGCCGGCCAGGACGCGGGCGTTTTGCAGCTGTGTCTCCGTTTCTCCTCCGTCGTTGACCCCGCCGGCCAGGAGGATGATTTCCGGCTGATCCTCTTCGTAAATCCGCCTGACTTCTTTTTCGGAGAGGGGGCCGTCATAGCTGTTCAACAGCTTCGCCCCGGCGGTCAGGGCGGCCAGCTCGGCGGCGAAGCCGCTCTCTTCCTTCACCAGCGAAACGGTGACCATCTTCAGGCCGCCCTTGGCGCTGCTGCAGGGCAGCTTGATGTCAAATTCTAGCATCTTGCGGGAAAGCGGCTCCCAGCTGCCGGCGCCGCGACACTCTTCCAGTACTCCCAGCCCGTTGGCCAGGCCTTCGCGGAGATCGTCAACGGTGGTGGGGACGTATTTCAGGTCGAATTTCTCGGTTGCCGTATCGAAGATCCCCACCTTGGTGTAGGTGCTGCCGAAGTCGACCACCAGCACCTTCTTGCCGGTGAAATCGTGCATCCCGAGTTGGTTGCGAAATTCCCGGACCACTTCATCCAACTCTTCGCCGGTTTCGCTGATGTGCGACTTGTCGTCGGCGACGCTAATCTCCTTGTTGAAGAACCAGGGCGTGCGCCTGTAGACCAGGTCCACCCGCGCCATTTCATCCGAGACCTTGATCCGGTTGAACTCGTCGATGCGGCAGGCGCCTTCCACCATCCTGGTGCGGCATTTGCCGACCATTTCGTAGCGCTTATCGAGCACAGTAAGCTGCGGGGCCTGGCAGAGGCCCGTCTGCAGCGAAAGGTCCAGGGTGTCCGGGCTGATCATGCCGCAGCTGCCGCTGGGGTAATTGGCCTCGTCCACGAAATCATAGAGCATGTTCTCGTAATGCTTTTCCCGCTCCGCCGGGTCGGGGCGTTTTTGCGCCTCCTCCTTGCAGACGGCCCAGGTTTTAAAATTTTCCCGGGTCACCTTGCCTTCATAACCGCCCATCAGCGCCAGGTGCAGGGCGTTGTACATGACCCCCATTTTCAGTTCTTCCTTGCGGCGCTTGAATTTGGGGTCGGCCATGATGTCGGGCTGCTCGCCCTTGTAAAAGTCCTTGACCACCTGCTTGACGATGTCGCAGCTTTCAATGATATCCGCCGCCTTGGCTTCGTGGTGGGCTTCAGGGAAGCTGACCACGTGGATGATCTCGGGTTCCATGTACATCTGCCAGTGGGTGGTCACGGCAAGATGCCCCTTGGCCATATCAAGGTTGGGCGGGAAGCTGGAGAGCCCGCCGCGCGTTTCCTTGATGATGTTGAAGTCGTACCTGCGGGTCAGCGGTTCAATCAGTTCATAGGCGGCCATCATCTTCGCCAGGTCGTTGCACGCCGAGATCTCCGGCGGCAGGTCGAACATGAGCTGCATGATATAATTCTTAACGCCGCATTTAAGGGCGATCACGGCGCAAATGACGTGATCCAGCGCGTACATGTCGTCGGAGCAGTTGCGCAGCTGCCACTGGTGCGGGTCGTTGATTTCCACCGGTTTGCTCTGCTCCGCCCACCAACGGATCACCTCCAAGTGCTCGTCAAAGCCTTCGCGGATGGCGATGGGCCCTCGACCGTCCAGTTCGTTGTAGAAAAATATGGGCACTGCGGGAAAGGGCATGTGAAAGTACTTCTCAAAAAGCTTTGCCAGCGCCAGCAGCTCGTCGGTTCCCGAGTAGATGCGGATCATTGGGTAATTGCCGCGCAGCGTCGCTTCCTTGAGCCGCCGCAGGTCCTCTTCGGTGCGGATCGGCACCCCGCCCTGCCCTTTTAAATACTTTTCAGGATCTTCCTCGCCGCGGATAAACTTGGCCAGGTGGGCCTGGGAGGGCTGATCCGGACCCAGGGAGACGATCTCCAGGGCCTGGGCGTCGCAGACTTTCTCGATATCCTCCAGGGTCGGTTCCACCGACTCCGCGGCGATGCCGATATGCGCGCGCAGGATCGGCCGGTTTTCCCGCTCCCTGACCTCCCTGATCCGCTCCAACAGGTCGTCGGACCAGGTGTACTTTTCCGTTTCATGCGGCGGCAGGGCGCGGGCAAAGCGTTCCAGCTCGTCCATGGTGACGTAGTCGTCGACGATCAGTTCGAAGAACCCGTGGTACTGTTTCAGCGGGGCATACTCCGACGCCACCTTATCCAGGTCGTAGTTGCGATCCTCCGGCGGAGAAAATTTATCCTCCAGGAGCGGCTGACCGGTCATGGCCCGTACCAGGTTGGCCGCGGGGCGCAGTCCGCCGAAGGAATACCGGATCCCGCTGTTTTGTGGATCGATTTTGTGCTCCAAGGCCTTGTCCATGAATTCCCTGATCAGCTTGTCGACATGCAGATCTCCCAGGCGGCTGGAAACCCCCACTACCGCCGGACGCGATTCCCTGATCTTATTAATCACGTCCTGGATCGGCACAGCCGGGCCGAGCTTGACGGCGATGTAGCCGATGTTCTTGTCTTCCATCCATTCGGCGAAGGTTTCCACGCCCAGGGAGTGCACGCAGTCGCCGATGGAGCCGACCAGGACCCGCTTTTTTACTTCAGTTATTTCCTTCATTGGGAATTGCCTCCTCGATAGATAAATATTAGTACGTATTAGCGATTTTGAGAGCTCACTTGCCTCTACATTTTTTAGCCGTACCCCCCCAGGCTTACCGTGATCAACCTTAGCGCGTCGTTGATGCCGTAATGCTGGGGGATGCGGGCTTCCTTCAAATCCGGACCGGCCAGTTTTCCCCGCTGATCCAGGTAGTGCTTATTAATCCAGCCGGAGCAGGCGGTGATCACTTCGTTGATCCGGGGAGTGGGGCTGTCGATCATTTCGGCCACGGCCCGGCTGAACAAAAGCCCGAAAGGAATGTCCTCGGTCAGGTAGCGGCTTTCAAAATCGGGGATGTAGCCATCGGTCGTTTTTTTCACCGGTAGTTTCAGGCCGCTGTAGCTTCGGTTGGTGCGAAAGGCGCGCACCAGGGTGGATCTGTCTTCTATATGGCGGGCGTAAGCGCGCACCAGCCACTGCCCCACCGTCAGCACCTGCTCCAGGTCCACGGGGAATTCACGGGCCAGGCGGGCCGCCATCCTCACAATTTCCGAGCTTAAATCTTCCAGGACCCGCGCCGTTTCTTCGGTAACCCCCTGGTAGAAGAGAGGAATCTCCGCTTCGCTCCAAACCTCGCCGCGGTAGTGTTTCAGTACTCCGTACATAATTCCCGGGTGGATCACCTGGCCGATGTTGCCCAGGGAAACGGTAAGGCTGTTGGGCAAAGCGTAAAAATTTACCTCCAGGGCTTTACTTAGGAAATCGGCCAGGGCCGGGGCGCTCTCCGGTGGAATCGCGGCCAGTCCCACCGACTCCTTCGTCCCCAGCACCCTGACCTTGCGGCCGTATGATTCAATCCGGCAGGCCCAGGGCAGGGTCTGGCCGCAGAAGATAATCTGTTTTTTCCCCCGCTCCGGGATGGCGTGCAGCGCCTGGAATTCGAACCCGCTCCGGGAAGGGATCGCTCCCACCGCCGTTCCGGCCGGCAAGTGAGGGGACAGCGCTTTCAGCAGCGGCCCGTGGGCAAATGCCGGTACTACCATCAGGATCAGGTCCGCTTCGGCGGCTTCTGCGGGATCCGTGGTGACCAAGTGGGGCGAGCCCCTGAGAACCCTCCCGTTGAAAAAGAGCGCCTCCAGCCCGCCTCCTGCCGCGGCTTCCCGAAAGCGCTCGGCCTCATCGGCGAAAGGGGCGTAGAGTGTAACCCGGCAGCCCCTATTGACCAGCAGCGGGATGACCACGTGGGCGGCGTTACCTCCGCCGCAGACGGTTATACGGGCAAAGCCGGTGGTAGCCATATTGTTAAATTCTCCTTACACATAATAACAGGTTATTACCAGTACTATTCAATGTCCCTTACAAACTTTCCTGCTTTTAGAATAATAATTTTTATTTTTTTCCCGTGATTTTTTATACACGATTGGTTAGGCTGAATTAAGGTGACACATCACGAGATGATCACTCCGGACCTGGCGCAGTTCGGGGATGACGCTGCGGCATAAATCCCCCTTCCTTTCCGGGCAGCGGGGATGAAAGGGACAGCCCGGGGGCACGTTAATCGGGCTGGGCACGTTTCCCTCAAGGATGATCCGCTTACGTCGCGCCGTCCGGTCGACTACCGGGATCGCCGAAAGCAGCGCCCTGGTATAAGGATGCAGGGGGCTTTCAAACAAGGCCTTGGTTGCCGCGACTTCGACGATTTTACCCAGGTACATTACGGCAATGCGGTTGCTCACGTAATAGATTACACTCAAGTCGTGGGTGATGAACAGGTAAGTGAGGTTGAACTCTTGCTGCAAGTCCTCCAATAGATTAATAATCTGCGCCTGGACCGAAACGTCGAGGGCCGAAACCGGTTCATCGCACACAATAAATGAAGGCTTCATCGCCAGGGCGCGGGCGATGCCGATGCGCTGGCGCTGTCCCCCGCTGAACTGGTGGGGATAATTGTTGATATGGTATTCCGACAAACCCACCCTGTTCAGTAACTCCATGATCCGCTCCTCGCGTTGAACTGGATTGTTGATCCCCTTTTGTAGCAGGGGCACGGCGATGATATCGCGTACCGTCTTGCGCGGGTTAAGCGACGAATAAGGGTTTTGAAAGATAATCTGTGCTTTTTCACGGAACTGCAGCAGCTTGGAAGGGTTGTATTTAAGGATATTCTCTCTCCGGTAAAGCACTTCCCCTTCTGTCGGAGGGAAAATATTCAATATTGATCTACCGAGGGTGGATTTGCCGCAACCGCTTTCTCCGACCAGGCCCAGTGTTTCCCCTTCCCTGATTGCCAGGTCGACACCGTCGACGGCCCGGACCAGCAGGTTTTTCCGGCTGGCCAGGAGGCGGGTGATCAAGGAGCGGCGGATGATAAAATACTTCTTCAGCGCATTAATTTCGATCAGTGGTTGTTGAGCGTTCACCTTGAGTATCTCTCCCGTTTATTTGTACCTGGCGCAGCGGACCAGCCTGCCGTTCCCCAGGTCCCGCATCTCTTGCGGTTCCTTGCATACTTCCACGGCATAGTCACAGCGCGGCAGGAAGGTACAGCCCGGCGGCAGGTTTAACAGGTCCGGTACAGTTCCCCGGATCGGCCTCAGACGTGGTTTATCCGGGACGATATGCGGTATCGAACGAAGCAGCCCCTGGGTGTAGGGGTGCAGCGGGTTTTCAATGATCTCGTCGGTCAGCCCCTGCTCGATAATCTTTCCGGCGTACATCACCGCGATCCGCCGGCAAAACTCGGCGGCGACCCCCAAGTCATGGGTGACCAGGATTACGGCCATGCCGTGCGAGCGGTTGATCCTTTCCATCAAATTTAAGATCTGCGCCTGGATCGTTACGTCCAAGGCGGTGGTAGGCTCGTCGGCCAGGAGAATTTTCGGCTCGCAGGAGAGGGCGATGGCGATAACTGCACGCTGCTGCATACCGCCGCTGAACTGGTGCGGGTACTCATAGTAGCGGTCCATGGGCGAAGGTATACCGGTCTCTTCCATCAGCTGGATCACTCGCTCTTTTTCCTGCTTCAGCCGTTTCCGTTCACTGAATCGGGATTGATTAAAGATATTATGAATGCGCAAGGACTCCCGGATCTGCTCCCCGACTTTAAACACCGGGTTTAGGGTGGTCATCGGATCCTGGAAGATCATCGCCAGGTCGCGTCCCCGCATCCGGGTCATCTCCCGGCTGCTCTTCTTGAGCAGGTCCCCGCCCTGGAAGAGAATTTCTCCGCCGACGATTGCCCCCGGGTGGGGGACCAGCCGTAACAGTGAAAGCAGCGTCATGCTCTTACCGCAGCCGGATTCTCCGACCAGGCCTAGAATTTCCCCCTGCTCCAGCTTGATACTGACGCCGTCCACCGCTTTAATCGAACCCCTGGAGGTTTGGAAATATGTTTGCAGGTTGTTGACTTCGAGAAGCAAGGGCGAACCTCCTCTGTTACTCGATCCGACGCAGGCGCGGATCAAGGATATCTCTCAGGCCTTCCCCGAACATGTTGATCGCCAGGACCAGGAGCAGGATGGCCAGGCCCGAGAATGTGGAGATCCACCATGCGTTGAGCAGGTAGTTCCGGCCGACGTTGACCATGGAGCCCCAGGCCGGCTCGGGGTACTGGATCCCCAGCCCGAGAAAACTTAACGAAGCTTCCATAATAATCATGAAACCGATGCGCAGCGTGCCCAGGACGATAATCGAATTCATAATGTTCGGCAGTATTTCCTGGAACATAATTTTAAAGTGGCTCTGCCCCAGGGCCCGGGCGGCTTCGACGTATTCCTTGGTCTTCTCCGAGAGCACTTCTCCTCGGACCAGGCGGAAAAAGCCCACCCATCCCTTAAATGTCAGGGCGAAAACCAGGTTACCGAAACCCGGACCGATCACGGCCATGGTAAAAATGGCAAAGATTAGCCAGGGAAAGGAGAGGAGCAGGTCGGCGAAGCGCGCCAGGATATTGTCCAGGGTGCCACGGTAATAACCCGACAGCATGCCCAGGGTTGTGCCGATCATAATGGAAATGCCGACGGTTAAGACCCCGATCAGCAGCGATATACGCGTTCCGGCGATAATGCGGGAGAACAGGTCCATCCCCAGCTGGTCGGTACCGAGGAGATACTCGCTCTTGCCGCCTTCCATCCAGGCTGGCGGAAGAAGCTTATCTTCAAGGTGTACCTCTTTCGGATTATGAGGTACAATCAGCGGGTCGGCGACGGCTATAAAAACAAAAAAAAGCAGTACGATCAACCCGGTCATCCCCGCCGGGTGGCGGCGCAGCTTATTTATAAACTGGAGAAAATTTATTCCTGCCAGGCGCAACCGCAACAGGTAGTATTCCCGGAGAACTGTTTTATCGGTGGATACTTGGACCTGGCTCAATGGTAATCCTCCTTATTCCGCAAGTAAACGCGCGATCGGTCAGATAGATATCTTGGGGTTTATATACGTATAAAGAATATCTACAACCAGGTTCGCCGCGACAAAAGTAAAGGCGTAAACCATGACCACGCCTTGGACAAGGGGGTAATCGCGCACAAAGATCGAATTCACTACCAGGCGGCCCAATCCCGGCCAGCTGAACACGGTTTCGACGATCATGTTGCCTCCCAAAAGCATGCCGATCTCCAGGCCGATCACGGTTACCGTGGGGATCATCGCGTTGCGCATAGCATGCTTAACGATCACGCTAAACTCCCTTAACCCTTTAGCCCGCGCCATCACCACGTAATCGTTGCGCAGCACCTCGAGCATGCTCGAGCGCATTACCCGCGCCACTATGGCGGCCATCGGAAAACCAAGGGTGATCGAAGGGAGGATCAGGTGCTTCAAAGTACTGCCCAGGGCGGCCCAGTTGCCGGTGATGATCGAATCAAGCATGTAAAAACCGGTCACCTTATGTAGCATCACCTCGTAACTGATCCGGCCGTAGGTGGGGAGCACGCCCATTTTCACGGAAAAGACGAGCATCAGGATAATCCCCAGGTAGAAAACCGGCATGCAGATGCCGAAAAAGGCCACCGTCATACTGGCCCGGTCAATGAAACTGTTCTGTTTTACCGCTGAAATAACGCCGATGGGGATGGCCAGCAACAGGGCAAATATCGCCGCGCCCAGGGCCAGTTCGAGCGTGGCCGGAAGGGCGCCCTTGATCAGGTCCCAGACCGGGCGGCCTTTGGTAAAGGACGTGCCCAGGTCGCCCCGGGCCAAATCCCTGAGAAAGTAGCCCAATTGGATGTGAAGCGGTTCGTTCAGGTGCCACTGTTCGGTGAGCAGCTCGATTTCCCTTGCGGAGACGTGGCCGGCCTGGCCCATCATGATATCCACCGGATCTCCCGGGGTGAGACGCATAATCAGGAAAATGATAATGCCGATGCCGATAACTACAGGGATAGCGATCAGGATTCTTTCTGCAATTTTAGCCGCTTGCATTGACTCACCACCTCTAATCTAGGCGCATCCCGCGGGCGCGAGAGTGCTTAAAGGGATTAGCGAGGGCAAATAGAAACATACTGTTTGTTAATGGGAGTGGCGGCGGGCCCCGGGACCCGCCGCTTCCCTGACGAATCGATCATCAGCCGAGGTTACTTCAGCTTTACCCTGTGCAGGTTGATCCGGCTGTCGGTGCTGGGTTGCCAGTTCTCTACGTTGGAGCGGCAGGCCTCGATTTCCCGGCCCACGTAGCTGAATACCCACGGAGCATCTTCATAGATGATCGCCTGTGCCTGGTAGTAGAGTGTTTTCCGTACTTCGCGGTCCGTTTCCACTTCCGCCGCATCCAGGAGGGCATCCAACTCGGGGTTGGAGTAATGCGAATAGTTCCCGCGGTCGTTGCTCCGCAGTTTCGGAACGAGCAGGTCGCTGGGATCCAGGGTCGAGTTGCCCCAGTTGCCGAAGCACATCATCCGCTCTCCGGCCAGGAGCTGCTCCTTGAGCACGCCCCAGTCCCAGGTGCGGACGGTGGCTTCGATACCCACATCGGCCAGCATGCTGGCGGCGGCGTATACCACGTCCTTTAATTCATCGGTCGTATCGATCACCAGCTCGAAACCGTCGGCGTAGCCGGCTTCCTCCAGCAGCTTCTTTGCCTTCGCCGGGTCATAGCCATAGGGCTTCAGATCCGGATCGCGGGCGAACCCGTGCGGCAGCAGGGGACCGGCAACAACGGTGCCGTAGCCCGACAAAACGTTTTTCACAATAGCATCCATGTCGATAGCATAGTTGACCGCCTGGCGGACCCGAACATCATCAAACGGAGGCTTGGTCACGTTCATTTCAAACATGTGCATCCGGGTGCCTTCCACTGTTTTGACGATCACGTTCGGATCGGCCTCCAGCGTGCTGACCATGTCGGGCGGGATGTTATGGATAATATGGACATCTCCGCCCTGCAGGGCGGCGATGCGGGTCGAGACTTCAGGCATAAATTCAAAGATCACCCGTTTAGCCGGGGCGGGGCCGACCGGCGGAATCTCCGGAGAGCCGCCGTAGTAATCGTCGAAACGCTCCAGGACGATGCGCTCGTCGATGGAGCCTTCGACAAATTTAAACGGCCCGCAGCCCATCGGCTTGGTGGCTATATCGGAGCCTACTTCTTCTACGTAGGCTTTCGAAACGATCTGCTGGTGCGGCAGCATCGCCAGGAGGATCGGCCACGGTTTCTTCAGGACGAAACGAATCGTATCGTCTCCGACGATCTCGACCTCTGTCACCGGCCCCATCAGGCCTTTACGCGGCGAGGTCTCTCCCTCCATGGCTCCTTCCTGGATCACCCGGTCAAAAGTAAATTTGACGTCTTCAACGGTTAAATCGGATCCGTTGTGGAACTTGATCCCCGAGCGGATTTTAAATTCCCAAGTCAGCGGATCAGGGTTGGTCCACGATTCTGCAATCTCAGGAACAACCGTGCCGTCCGGCTTCCGGGTTACCAGGCCGTCGTAGATATTGCGGATTACCGTCTCGGTAACCCGGTCGCGGTGGTTGGCCGGATCAAGGGTCATGATCGTCTGTGAAAGGCCGACGATGATGGTGTAATCCTCGGCTTCTTTTTCAGCTGGTTGGCATCCGGCAAACAGGGAACCGATCATAAGTACGGCCAGCGCTAGAACCGCGAAATACCATGCTCTCTTCTTCACAAAAATCCCCTCCTTGGCTTAATAAATTCGGCGAGATTACCCTAACAACCTGTTTCGCGGCGTTTACCTGTAAATATCACCTCCTTGAAATAATACTTATGCTGCTTACTGAAATCTTGTCCTGCAAACGAATAAGCCCTAACTGCCTCCCTTCCCGGTGAAGCTAATTGGAGGGGGTAATCATATCATGTTATGACCAGGTTGCCGATTAAAAAAGCCGGCGCACTAAATTATTTGATATTAAATGGTTGCATCTGGCTCAATAGGTGCTGGTGGTGAAATAGCCACACGATATTATTTTAAATATTGACTTCTATGAAGAAAATTAATCTCCTGCTTATTCTGAAAATTTTTTGTACTTTTTAGTTTACTTCCCGGCTGACGTGGAATTTGTAGCGGTCCCCGCGGTAGTAAGCCCGGCGCAGCTCGATCGGGTTTTCCTGTCGGGTGTAGATAATGGAGGTTACCTTGAACAGGGGGCTTCCTTCCGAAAGCAGCATCAGCTCTGCATGGTGCGGAGAAGCTACCGTAGCTTCAAAGGTTTGCTTTGCCAGGCCTAGGTCGATATGTTTTTGTTCGCGGTAGTAGCGGGTAAAAGAAAACCAGTCTCCTTTTTGTTCGAATGCCCGGATCAATTCGATCGCTTCGCGTCCCAGGGCTGCGGGAAGGTAATAATGAAAAAGAACCATCGGTTCTTCGTTGGCGATACCGAGCAGCTTGAAGCTGGCCACGTCGGCGCCGAAATCAAGGCCCAGCAAGGTCGTAATTTGCACGTCGGCCGTGATCATCTGGGCTTCGATAACCTTCATCGACGGTTTCAACCCCCTGGTCAGAAGCGTTTCCTCGAATCCGGTCAGGCGGACCAAGCCCTGGTCGATTTTCGGTTCAGCGACAAAAGTTCCCTTTCCCTGGATCCGGTAAAGGAGGCCTTCGCTGATGGCCAGGCTGATTCCCTGGCGCACGGTTGTCCGGCTTAGATTGTAGCGTTCACAAAGTTCCCGTTCCGAGGAAATCTGTTCGTGCGTTTTATACTTTTGTTCTCTTATTTCCTGGGCCAACAGCTCTTTCAGCTGGAGGTACAGGGCCACCGGAGATCGGCTTGATATTTCCATATTGTTATCTTCCTCCCGTCCATGAGCTGCCTGCAATCCTCCAATAAATTATATGTTAACCAATCCCGAACGGCAAGAAAATTAACCGCATTTTCCGATCAAGGGCATCCGCGTCAAGGGCACCGCCACCCGGAAAAATAATAAGCCCAGCGCTTTCGCTATCGAATCCGAAGCGCAAATAACTTTTGAGTTTCCATATTGAACATTATATAATTAAGCCAGTCCCGGCATCTCAATCAAACGTCTGCCGATGGACGCATGAAGAATCGTTAAATTAACTGCACCAGGAGGCGCCAGGGAAAGGGGGAATATGATTGCTTGATTTTAGCGAAATGATGCTCCAGGAACGGCAGCTCCTTTCCTCCGAATCTTCGGAATTGGCCGGCAAGCTGCGTGTCATCGCGGGAGAACAGGGGGTCTCCGCCAGCCCGGTCGACCGGCTGGCAACCTGCCGGGATTACTGGCCGATGGGCTCGCTCTGGTTCCTGGAAGGAAAAGCCCCGGCGCTGCCGGACCTGGTGGTCTGGCCCGCCGACACCGCGCAGGTGGCGGCTGTGCTGGCCCTGGCCGGCGAGCACGGCGTCCCGGTGACGCCTTACGGTGAGGGTTCCGGGGCCCTGGGCGGCGCCATCCCTTTAAGGGGAGGCATAGTTCTCGATCTGAAGCGGATGAACCAGGTCAGGGAACTAGATGGGGAGAATCTAATGGTTACCGTGGAGTGCGGCCTCAACGGGGCGCTCTACGAAGAGCACCTGAACCGGCGCGGCTTTACCGGGGGCCACATCCCGCAGTCGATCCGCTGTTCCACCGTGGGCGGCTGGCTGGCCTGCCGCGCCGCCGGGCAGTTCTCGTCGCGCTACGGGAAAATCGAAGATATGGTGGTGGCCCTCGAGGCGGTGCTGCCCGACGGGACCGTCTTCAGCGGGCGCAGGGTGCCCCGCACCGCCACCGGCCCCCGGTTGGATCATCTCTTCATCGGCTCTGAAGGCGCCCTGGGCGTGATTACAGCGGCCACCCTGCGCATCTGGCCCTGCCCGGAAGAGCGCAGCCTGCTGTCGTTTGCTTTTGCCGGCCTGGAAGAGGGCCTGGAGGCCGCCCGCCTGATTATCCGCGCAGGGGCCCGGCCGGCGGTGGTGCGCCTCTACGATTACGCCGAAACCGGGCACCACTTCCCTGAAGTAAAAGAAGCGGGCGGGCGCTGCATGCTGATCCTGCTCATTGAAGGAGATCGCCGCCTCGCCGCCGCCGAGACGCAGATGGCCCGGGAGGCGGCCCTGGCACACGGCGGCGTGGATACCGGATGCGGGCCCGTGGAGCACTGGCTGGAGCGCCGCTTCAATATCAGCCTGGCCTCGAAGCTTTTCCGGCAGGGGGCCGTGGTGGACACGATAGAGGTTTCTTCCACCTGGACCGGCGCAGCCCCGCTCTACCGGGCCATGCAGGAAGCGATGCTTGCGGTTGAGGGGACCGCCCTCGCTTCGGGCCATTATTCGCATGTTTACCCGGAGGGGGCCGCGCTTTACATGACCCTCTGCGGCTTCCCGCCCGGCGAAAAGGCGGATTACTATAAACGGATCTGGAGCGCGGCGATGGAGACCTGCCTTTCCCTGGGCGGGGCGATCAGCCACCACCACGGGATCGGGCTGCACCGGGGGCTGTGGATGGAGCAGGAGCACGGCGGCGCGGGGCTGGAGGCGCTGCGGCGGGTTAAACAGGCTCTCGATCCCGGCGCGATCATGAACCCGGGCAAACTGGGCTTGGAGGAGGCTTTAGAATGGCGGAAGTAAACCGGAAACGGCTGCTTGAATGCGCCCTTTGTCCGAATATGTGCCGCTGCGAATGCCCGGTGGCGCAGGCCGCGGGCCGGGAGGCGGTCGCCCCCTCCGGCAAGGCCCGCCTGGCCCACCTGCTCCTGGAAGGACGTCTTCCATGGAGCGAGGCCGCGCTGGAAGCCCTCTCTGCCTGCCTCGGCTGCCGCGGCTGCACGCTGTTATGCCCTTTTCCGGAGCTGGCCCTCGACGACGAACTGCTGGCGGCGCGCCGGAACGCGGCGGCCGCCGGGATTTGTTTGCCCGCCGCGGCCCCTTTTGATCACAATTTAAAAAAGTACGGCAGCCCCTACGGTTCCAGGGGCGGACCGGCGGCGGCAAAGTATGGGGACGGGGAGGTGCTTTATTTTACGGGCTGCACCGCCGCGGCCAATCATCCGGCGGCCGCCGGAGCAGCCCTGGCCCTGTTTGAGCAGGCGGGGGTATCATACCAGACGATAGATGAATATTGCTGCGGTTACCCGGCGGAGACCTGGGGCGGCGAAACCCTGGCACGGCAGCTGGCTGCTGAAAACCGCGCGCGAATTGCAAAGAGCGGGGCCCGGCGCCTGGTTACGGGATGCCCGGAATGCCGTTATACTTTTACCCGCCGTTACACCGAGTGGGGCGCGGCGCTGCCTCTCCCCGTGGTTGACAGCGCCGGCTTTTTCCTGGAACTGGTCCGGGAGGGACGGCTCAAACCCCGGGCGCTGGAGGGGGCCGGCCCGGTGACTTATCACGACCCCTGCCTCGCAGCCCGGCTGGAAGAGAAGTGGGAAGAGCCGCGGATACTGCTCGGCTTTATACCCGGCCTCTCTTTGGCCGAAGCCGCCTGCGCCAAGCGGTCCACCCGCTGCTGCGGCGGCGGGCGGATGCTTCAGCTGACTTTTCCCGCCTTATCCGAAGCGATCGCGAAGCGGCGCCTGGCGGAGTTTCCCGCCGGTGCGGCCGTGGTTACCGCCTGTCCCTTCTGCCGCGAAAACCTCGCCGCCGGCGGCGGCGCGGTGCTGGATCTGGCGGAGCTGCTGGCCAGGGCCTGCCTCTGATTGGAGGTTGGAGGTTAGAGCTCTCTCACCCTGACCTTCTCCCAATCCCAATAAAGAGGTCGGGGGATGAGCCTGCAAACTTGGGTCCGTTCCGATCGGGGAGGCGCTTCAGGTGGGCATAAATAAAAACTGGAGAGGAGTGGAGCGGATGGAAGGGGCGAAAACGGCGGTGGTGGTGAACCCGGCTTCGGCCAACGGCAAGACCGGCAGGCGGTGGCCCGAAATCGCCGCCATGCTGGAGCGGGAAGGATTAAAGTTTGACGCGAACCTGACCGCGGGGCCGGGAGAGGCGACGGAGCTTACCCGCCGGGCCCTCCGCGGCGGTTGCGGGCTGGTCGTATCCGTCGGCGGGGACGGCACCGCCAACGAGGTGGTCAACGGATTTTTTACCGCGGAGGGGCCGGTAAAGAAAGAGGCGGCGGCCGGTTTTATCGCCATGGGGACGGGGAGCGACCTGATCAAGACGCTCGGCATCCCGAAGGATCCCGGCGAGGCGGTCAAACATCTGCTGCGCAGCCCTCGCCGCGCCGTGGATGTGGGTCGCGTCGCCTTCACCGATCACGCGGGCCTGGAAAAAACGCGTTATTTTATTAATATTGCCGACCTGGGCTTGGGCGGCGATACGGTGGCCCGGGTCAACCGGACCAGCAAGGCCCTGGGGGGCTTCGCCTCTTTTTTATGGGGGACCGTGGTCAGCCTGCTGCTTTACCGGAACCAGCCGATGTGCGTTTCCGTGGACGGACAGGTCGTCTGTGACGAACCGGTTACCATCGTGGTAGTCGGAAACGGCTGCTATTTCGGGGGGGGGATGCAGATCGCCCCCGGGGCGGAGATGGCGGACGGGTTTTTCGATATCGTCATCTTACATAACATGAACAAAGCCTCCCTTTTGGCCAACCTGCCCAAGGTCTACAAGGGCGCCCACCTTACCCATCCCCGGGTTACCAGCCTGCGCGGCCGGAAGGTGGCGATCCGCTCCACCGGGACGGCGCTGCTGGACTTGGACGGCGAACAGCCGGGCCGGGCGCCCGTGGATATCGAGCTGCAGCCCGGAGCGCTGCTGGTCCAGGGGTAGCGGTCAAGCGCTCCATAACTTAATAAATGGTGCCTGGCACCATTTATTAAGTTATGGCTTTCGGCGGCGGGTATATCATTTCGGGCTTTCCTCATATAATAGGATAGAGAGGAGGAAACCCGGTGAAAATTTTTTTGCTTGTCGTCAGGCGCTCCTTTGCTCTCTTGCAGCACAGGCTGGAGCAAAGAAGCGTTTGTTTAAATAATTTACCATTCATTTATAACTGGCAAGACTGCGGGCGGCTGGGGAAGATGCTCTATTTTTTCCCCCGGTTCCCGGAACCCGAGAAAGAAGAACACCGTATCCTGGAATCTTATATCGCCTCGTTAATCGCGCAGTTTATCGTTTTTGATCTAAAGGAGCTCCTGCTGCAGGATATGCTCCGTTTTAATTATTTCTACTTCCGCAGGGATGAACGGGAGGAAATCCTGAATCTGGCGCGGCGCAACCTGGAGAGCGGCATCCTGAAACACCGCCAGGATACTTACCGGGATGTGATCGAGCGCAAGGTCAGGGATTATTTGCATGAACAGAGCGAGCACATCAATGTCGAGGGGTTTCTGCATTTCCGGCTGCAGGATTACCAGCAGGAGTTGAAACGGGTGGTGGATGATGCCGTGGAGAGTTACCTGACGGAAAAGGAATACCGCGAATTTGTGCGTCTCCTGAAGTATTTTCTGGACCTCCAGCAGCCCAGGATTGACCTGGTCCACCTGGCGGTGGATGAAAAGGGCCAGTTCCAGATCACCGACCAGCGCTTCAATAAGATCGATCCCCGCGACTGGGAAGAGTTTGACCTGGAAGATTACGAGGGAGACAACGATTACGAGGATGTCCTGGTCAGCATGCTTGTCTCCGTCGCCCCCCGCCAGATCATGCTCCACCAGAATGTCCTGCCCCGTTATCCCAGGGCGGTGGAAACGCTGCGGCGCATCTTTGACCGGCGGCTTCTTTTTTGTCAAAATTGCGCTTACTGCCGCCAGGAGGCGCTGAACCTGGTTACCACCGACACGAATAAAGTCTAACCCCGTATTGCTAGGGCGGCGTTTAAGCCTCCCTTCTCTTGACAGGCCCGTAGACAAGCTTTATGATTAAGCTACGCATCCGGGTTGATGAAGGAGGCTCTTTTTTTGTCGCAGATCAGGGTCAGGCTTGATGACGGTGTCACCTTTTTGGATTTTGACTCGCCCCGGGGAGCCAGGGTTTACCGCCACAGCGCCGCCCACATCCTGGCTCAGGCGGTAAAAAGGCTATACCCGAACGCCAGGCTCGGC
The DNA here is from genome assembly GCA_020060545.1 of Desulfovibrio sp. Classification (GTDB taxonomy): domain Bacteria; phylum Bacillota; class Dethiobacteria; order DTU022; family DTU022; genus JAGUZX01. The sequence continues at coordinate 24,855 of JAGUZX010000123.1, forward strand.
ATCGGGCCGGCGATCGAGAACGGTTTTTACTATGATTTTGAGTTCGACGCGCCGATCTCAGCCGCGGCACTGGAGCGGATCGAACAGGAGATGAAAGAAATCATCGGGGCCAGGCTCCCTATCCGCCGCCGCGAAATGAGCCGGGAAGAAGCCGTGGCTTTGTTCCAGGAAAAAGGCGAACCGTACAAGCTGGAACTGATCGCCGATCTGCCCGCAGATGCTTCGCTTTCCTGCTATGAACAGGGCGATTTTATCGATCTTTGCGCCGGCCCGCACCTCTCCGATACCGGTCAAATCAAGGCCTTTAAGCTGACGGGCCTGGCGGGCGCCTACTGGCGCGGCGATGAGCGGAACCAGATGCTGCAGCGCATTTACGGCACCGCTTACCCCTCTCAGGAGCAGCTTGACGCATACCTGCGCCTGCTTGAAGAGGCCAAAAAAAGGGACCACCGTAAACTGGGCCGCGAACTCGATCTGTTCAGCCTGCATGACGAAGGGCCCGGTTTTCCATTCCTGCACCCGCACGGGATGGTTATCTGGCAGGAGCTGACCGACTTCTGGCGCCGGGAGCACCGCCGGGCCGGTTACGAAGAGATCAAAACCCCGATCATCCTGAACCGCTCCCTGTGGGAGCAGTCGGGCCACTGGGATCATTTCCGCGAAAACATGTACTTTACCCGGATCGACGACCAGGACTACGCGGTCAAGCCGATGAACTGCCCCGGAGGGATGCTGGTTTTCCGTTCCCGCATGCACAGCTACCGCGATCTGCCCCGGCGCATCGCTGAAATGGGCCTGGTCCACCGCCACGAGCTCTCCGGCGCTTTGCACGGCTTGACCCGGGTGCGCAGCTTTACCCAGGACGACGCCCATATTTTCATGCTGCCCGAACAGGTGGAGCCCGAAGTCGGCGGAGTGATCGAAATGGTGGACCGTTTTTACCGCATCTTCGGTTTCGATTACCGCGTGGAGCTGAGCACCCGGCCGGAAAAAGCGATGGGCAGCCTGGAGATGTGGGAGAAGGCGACCGCCATTCTGGAGAAAGTTTTACGGGACAGGAACATCGCTTACCGGGTCAATCACGGCGAAGGGGCATTTTACGGGCCGAAAATCGATTTTCACCTGATGGACTGCCTGGGGCGCAGCTGGCAATGCAGCACCATCCAGCTTGATTTCCAGATGCCCGAGAAATTCGATCTCACTTATATCGCCGAGGACGGCCAGAAACACCGGCCGGTGGTAATTCACCGGGTGGTCTACGGTTCCATGGAACGTTTCTTTGCCCTGCTGATCGAACACTACGGCGGCGCTTTCCCGGCCTGGCTGGCGCCGGTCCAGGTTGCGGTAATCCCGATCACCGAACGGCATCACCCTTACGCCGCCGCAGTTTTTGAAAAGCTGCTCAACGCTTCCTTCCGGGCAACCTTGGACGACCGGAAGGAGAAAGTCGGCTACAAGATCAGGGAGGCGCAGGTCAAAAAGGTACCGTATATGCTGGTGCTGGGTGACCGCGAGGCCGAAGCGGGCCTGGTGGCCGTCAGGCACCGGGAAGAAGGAGACCGCGGCGCCTGCAGCCTCGCAGACTTTATCGCTCACCTGAACGAGATCGTCGCGGCAAAAAAATAATTTGACCGGATGGAATTTTTTTGATATAGTTTCATTCAGGTGAATATGGTTTGCTTTTTAAGCAGAAGCCACCGCTTCTCACCCTGCGGCGCCGGGGGCTGCCGGCAGGGTTAGCCTGAAAGACGAGCAAAGGATAAACCGAGCAGGTGGCTTGCACCTGCTCTTTATATATTTGCGGTGCGCTTGGGGATAGATTATAACTGGAGGTGAAAAGAGATTAGTAAAAATTTGTTCGTCAATGAGCAAATCAGTGCCCGGGAAGTGCTCGTGATCGATACCGACGGTACGCAATTGGGCGTGATGCCGACCGCAGAAGCGCTGGAGATCGCCGAAAAGAAGAAGTTGGACCTGGTCAACGTGGCTCCCGCCGCGCGCCCGCCGGTCTGCCGGTTGATGGACTACGGTAAATTCAAGTACGAGCAAAGCAAGAAAGACCGCGAGGCGCGCAAGAAGCAAAAGCTGACGACGCTCAAAGAAATCAAGCTCCGCCCCAACATCGAGAAGCATGACCTGGCTGTAAAAGTTAAAAGCAGCCGCCGCTTCTTGGAGAGCGGAGATAAAGTTAAGGTGACGGTAATGTTCCGGGGACGGGAGATCACCCATCCCGAGATCGCCCAGCGCCTCTGCCAGCGGATGGCCGAAGATTTGGCGGAATGCGCGGTGGTCGAACGTGTCCCCAAGTTGGAAGGGCGCAACATGATCATGATTTTAACGCCCAAATCATAGCACAGGGGAGGCAGCAGCAATGCCGAAAATGAAAACCCACCGGGGGGCGGCGAAGCGGTTCAAAAAAACCGGCTCGGGGAAAGTGAAGCGCTTCCGCGCCTACAGCAGTCACCTCCTGGAGAAGAAGAGCCCCCGCCGCAAGAGAAGGCTGCGCCAGTCCACTTTGATTAGCGCCGCCGATGCCAAGCGGGTGCAGAGGCTTTTACCTTAAGTTTCACCCGAAAGAGATTAGCTGCAGTTAAAAAGGAGGTTCGGTTATGCCTCGTGTTAAAAATGGTTCAACCGCCCGTAAAAGGCGCAAAAAAATATTGAAACTGGCCCGGGGTTACTACGGGGCCAAGAGCAAGCTTTTCCGGGTCGCGAACGAGCAGGTCATGAAATCGCTTTCCTACGCTTACCGCGACCGGCGGCAGCGCAAGCGGGATTTCCGCAAGCTCTGGATCGCCCGGATTAACGCCGCGGCCCGTTCCGGCGGCCTATCCTACAGCCGTTTTATCAACGGCCTGAAAAAGGCCGATATTCAGATCAACCGGAAGATGCTCGCCGACATGGCCGTAAACGACAGGCCCGGTTTCGACCGCCTGCTGCAAGTGGCCAGGGAACACAACTAGGCCGCGGAAATGCCGATCAAAAATCATTTTTTACCTCCGGTTTTATATTGGAGGTGCAATTGTATTAAATGACAACCCCGCACAGGCCTTACAACCCGGCCCGGTACCTGGTCGGCGGCTTTATTGCGGTAATCCTGACCGGGTCGTTTATTTTAAGCCTGCCGGTGTCTTACCACGGCGAAGGGATTGCTTATATCGACGCTCTGTTTACCGCCACTTCTGCGGTCTGTGTGACCGGCCTTGTGGTTGTCGATACGGGGACCTTTTACAGCCCGTTCGGCCAGGCGGTCATTATGCTCCTCATTTTTATCGGCTCCCTGGGCTTTATGACCATGGCCACGCTGATCTTTATTTTTTTGGGACGGCGGATCACCCTGCGGGATCGCCTGGTAGTCCGGGAAGCCTTAAACCAGGAAACGATGACGGAACTGGTCCCCTTGGTCAAAGCGGTGGTGCGCATGGCGGTTATCTTCGTTCTGGCCGGGGCCGCCCTGCTCAGCCTGCGCTTAATCCCCGGCTTGGGGTTGAGGCGCGGTATTTTCTTTGCCCTGTTCCACGCGGTTTCGGCTTTCGGGAACGCCGGCTTCGACCTGTTCGGCGGCTTTGACAGCTTGACCCGGTTCCCCGCCGACTACCTGGTCAACGGCACGATCCTGGCCCTGTTCATATGCGGGGGGCTTGGATTTCCCGTCATTTTTGACGTGATCAAGTGCGTCCGCCGGCGCTGCCGCCCGTCGCTGCACACCAGGCTGGTCCTGATTATTACGGGCCTGCTGCTGGTTTTGGGGACAGCCCTGGTGCTGGCGCTCGAATCCGGCAACCCGGGGACGATGGCGGCTTTGCCTTTTGGGGCCAAGATTTTCACGGCATTCTTTACCGCCGCCACGCCGCGCACCGCCGGGTTCAGCGTGCTGGATACCGGGGCGCTGCTCCACCCCACCATACTGGGGCTGATGGCTTTAATGTTTATCGGTGCTTCTCCCGCTTCCACCGGGGGCGGGATTAAAACGACTACCGCCGGGATCGTGTTTATCTCTTTAATCGCACTGGTCCGGGGACGGCAGGAACCGGTCCTCTTCCGGCGCCGGATCCCGATGAACCAGATCCTGAAAGCGATGGCAATTTCAGGCGCCGCGGCCAGCCTTGTCTTTGTGACCACTTTTTTGCTGGCGCTTTTTGAAGAGAAGGAATTCATCTCCCTTTTCTTTGAATCCGTTTCCGCCTTCGGCACGGTGGGGTTGAGCCGCGGTATTACCCCCGATCTGGCCTGGCCAAGCAAGGTTGCGTTGATCGTAACCATGTTCGGCGGGCGGGTCGGCCCCCTGACCCTGCTGGTGGCCCTGGCCCGGCAAAAACGGGAGGAAGGCCTGCTCTATCCTGAAGAAAAGCTTCTCATCGGTTAGTAAAAATCGCGCAGTATAGCTGTGGGGTGTATGTTAATGGCAAAGCAGTTTTTGATCATCGGAGCCGGCCGTTTCGGCTCCAGCGTCGCCCGGACCCTCTTTGAACTCGGCCACGACGTTATGATTGTCGACAAGCACGAAGCGCTGATCCAGCAGATCAGCAATTCCGTTACCCACGCGGCCCAGGCCGACGTGACCAGCGAGGTCGTGCTCAAGGCGCTGGGAGTGAAGGATTTTGACGTGGTCGTGGTGGCCATCGGCCACGAGGTCCAATCCAGCATCATGGCCTGCATCCTTTTAATCGAAAATGGCGCCCGGTACGTCGTGGCCAAAGCCCAAACGGAACTGCACGGCAAGGTTTTGAAAAAGATCGGGGTCAACAGGGTTGTTTTTCCGGAAAGGGATATGGGGCAGAAGCTGGCCCACAGCCTGATTGCCCACAATATCATTGATTTAATCGAGCTTTCCCCGAATTACAGCGTGGTGGAAGTAGCCGCCCCGGAAGATATGCTCGGCAAAAACTTGCAAGAGCTTAACCTGCGGGCCCGTTTCGGGGTCAACGTAATCGCCCTGCGGGATAAGGCGGGGAATACCAACATCGCACCGGGGGCGGAGGATAGGATTACCGCCGGAGATGTTATTGTAGCGATCGGAGAGAATAAAGCGCTGCACAAGATGGGGTGGATTTAGGTTGTCCTACCCGGATATAACCAGCATACAAAATCCCCTGGTAAAAGATTACCTCAGCCTGTCGGGGAACCGGAGGCGCCGGCGTGCAGCCGGGAAATTGGCCCTGGAGGGGCGGCACCTGCTGGGGGAGGCGCTTGCGGCGGGGTTGATTCCGGAAGTGGTTTTTTACGCCGGCGGCAGCCTCGCCGAGGTGGCGGGCGGCCGGGTTGCCGCTTTATTGCCTCCGGAAACCAAACAGGTATCGATTGCACCCGCCCTGTTCAAGCGGCTGGCCGGAACCGAGACTCCCCAGGGGGTTGCCGCCGTGGTTCGCTACCGTGAAAAAAGCATCGGCCATATTTTGCGGCAGGAACTTAACCTTGCCCTTTTTCTCGATCGCATTCAGGATCCCGGCAACCTGGGGACGATCATCCGGACCGCGGCCGCGGCGCAGGCCGGAGCCGTATTTTTATCTCCCGGCTGCGCCGATCCTTACAGCCCCAAGGTTTTACGCTCCACGGCGGGAGCCGTGTTCCATATCGATCTGGCGGAAGTCCCCGATCCGTTAACGGCGATCAAACAATTGCAGGAAAGTAAATGCCAGGTAATTGCCGCTCACCCCGGGGCTAAGGCTCACTATTGGGAACCCGATTACAGCAGGCCGACGGCGCTGTTAATCGGCAATGAAAGCGGCGGCCTGGACCCCGGGCTGCTTGCCGCCGCGGATATGGCCGTAAGCATACTCCAACCAGGGTTACCGGCTTCATTGAACGCCGCGGTTGCCGCGGGAATCATTTTGTTTGAGATTTTGAAACAACGCTACCGGGAATAGCGCCGGTAAAATGATGGCATGAACAATCAGGCTGCAGGCCGGGTAAAAGAAAAAGCTACGACAGCGCATTTTGCCTGGGATAGCGTAGCGTTGTATTTGCCGGGCAACTATGCTATAATCCTGTTAATTTGGCGATGTGTTTAAAGCACATACTGACCGGCGATGAAGGAGAAGAGTAAGCGGGAGAGATGTGCCGCCCAGGGAGGCGGGGCCGGTGACTGCAAGCCCTGCCCGGTGCGGCCCGCTGAAGTTCGCTCCCGAGCTTCCGGCTGAACGGCGAAGCTTCGCCTGCGTAGGCCGTGACGGGTTGCCCCGTTACCGGAAACAAGCGGAGCCGGCGCCGGCTAAGATGGGTGGTACCGCGGAAGAAAACTTTCGTCCCTCGCAAGAGGGCTTTTTGTTTTTTGGCACACAATTGCAATAAGTTAAAGGGTCAGACCCCTTAACTTAGCCAATAATTGGAAGGGAGCGATGATCGGCATGTTAGACCGGCTGGACCAGCTGGAACGGGAAGCGGAAGAGGCGATTACCGCCGCCTCGGACATCGAAGAGTTACGGGCGCTGCGGGTGCGCTTCCTCGGCAAAAAGGGCGCGCTGACCGCCCTGCTGCGCGGCATGAGCCAGCTTCCGCCCGGGCAGAGGCCCGCGGTGGGGCGGAAGGCCAACGACCTCCGCGATCGCCTGGAAGAGCTGCTTCGCCAAAAAGAGGCCGCGGTGCGGGAAGCCGCTTCCGGCGCCCGGTGGGAGAAGGAGCGCATCGATGTAACCCTGCCGGGCAGCCCGGTTCTCCTGGGGCGGAAGCACCCGCTGACGCTGATCCTGGACGAGATCAAGGGGATTTTCACCGGCCTGGGCTTCCAGACGGCGCGCGGTCCGGAGATAGAAAGCGAATATTATAATTTTGAGGCGCTGAATATGCCTTCCGATCACCCGGCCCGGGATATGCAGGATTCTTTTTACGTCTCGCCCCAGTTCCTGCTGCGTACCCATACCTCGCCCGTGCAGGTCCGGACGATGGAGCTGCAGGCGCCCCGTTTGCCGGTGCGCATTATCGCCCCGGGCAAGGTTTTCCGCCGGGATGACGATGCCACCCATTCGCCGATGTTCCACCAGGTTGAAGGCCTGGCGGTGGACCGGGGCGTTACTTTCGCCGATTTGAAAGGGACGCTGCTCCTCTTTGCCCGCGCCATGTTCGGGGAGCGCCAGCAGATTCGCCTGCGGCCCAGCTTCTTTCCGTTTACCGAACCCAGTGCGGAGGTGGACATTTCGTGCATCATGTGCGGCGGGTCGGGGTGCCGGGTTTGCAGCCACGGCGGCTGGCTGGAAATTCTGGGCGCGGGAATGGTGCATCCCCGGGTCCTGGAGATATCGGGTTACGATCCTCAGGCCGTGACCGGTTTCGCGTTCGGCATGGGGGTGGAGCGCATCGCCATGCTCAAATACGGCATCGACGACATGCGCCTGCTTTTTTCCAACGACCTGCGCTTCCTGAGGCAGTTTTAAGGTCAGGGGACAGGCCTGCAAGCATCGGTCTGTCCCCATTGGACACAGAAGTCAGAAGTCAAAAGTCAGAAGCCGGAAGTCAGGAGTCAGAAAAAAAGAACCGGAAAGAACTCAAAAGGTAGAATGGGCGCTTGTTTGCGCTTACATTGTTACTTTTTTTGAGAGGACGTTTCCGAAGGTAGTATTACCGCTAAAGGCAGGAGGGGTCCGTGTTGCTTGTATCATACAACTGGCTCAAGGAATATGTGGATCCGGGTATTTCGCCCCGGGAATTGGCCGATAGGCTGGCCCTGGCCGGGATTGAGGTGGAATCGGTGGAACCTTTCCGCCCGGATTTGCCCGGCGTGGTTGTCGGTTCGATTACCGCGATCGAACCTTTTCCCGGCAGTGAAAAACTGCTGCTGGCCCGGGTGAACCCCGGCGGACCGGAAGTAAGCATCGTCTGCGGGGCCCGGAATATCGCCGTGGGCCAGAAGGTGCCCCTGGCCCTGCCCGGCAGCGAACTGCCCGGCAGGGGGCGGATTACACAGGCCACGATACAGGGTGTGGTTTCTTCCGGTATGCTCTGCTCGGCGGAGGAATTGGGGCTCGCACTGGGGCCGGCGGAGGCAGGAATCCTGATCCTGGATCCTTACGCTGTTCCCGGGACTCCCGCAGGCAGGCTCCTCGGCTTCGATGATTATATCCTCGCCCTGGCGCTTACGCCGAACCGGGCCGACTGCCTCGGTATGCTCGGCGTCGCTTACGAGGTGGCTGCGCTAACCGGATCCAGGGTCAAGCTTCCACCCGCGCAACCGCCCGAAAGCGAAAAAGAGATTAACGAAGCCGCCCGGGTGACCGTCCTCGATCCCGATCTCTGCCCCCGCTATACGGCGCGCGTAATCAACGGGGTCAAAACCGGCGCCGCGCCGCTCTGGATGCAGCTGCGTTTAATCAAGGCCGGTATCCGGCCGATTAATGTCATCGTCGATATCACCAATTACGTGATGCTGGAATACGGCCAGCCGCTGCACGCTTTCGATTATGACCTGCTGCGGAACGGGGAAATCATCGTGCGCCGCGGCCGCCCCGGCGAGACGCTGATCACCCTGGATGGACTGGAGCGTTCCTTGGATTCCGATGTGCTGGTGATCGCCGGCAAGGCGGGGCCGGTGGGGCTGGCCGGGGTGATGGGCGGGGAGAACACCGAAATCGGGCCGGCTACCCGCCGGGTCCTGCTGGAAGCGGCCCGCTTCAACCCCGCCGTGATCCGGCGCACGGCCCGCCGCTTTAACCTTCCCTCGGAAGCCTCACAGCGATTCGAGCGCGGGGTAAACCCGGAATGGGTCCCCGCCGCCCAAAACCGCGCCGCCCGGTTGATGGCGGAGCTGGGCGGGGGCGAGGTGCTGCGCGGCATGATCGATGCCGACGCCTCGCCCGCCCGCCCGCGCCTGATCAGCGTCCGGCCCCACCGGATCAACGAAATTCTCGGGGTCAAAATCCCGGTGGAGGAGGTTGTCTCCATTTTAGAGAGGCTCGACTTTACCGTGGAGCGGGGGAGCGGGAGAACCCTCGCCATTACCGTGCCGCTGCGCCGGGGCGATATCTTCCTCGAAGAGGATGTGGTGGAAGAGGTGGCCCGTCTCTACGGCTACGAAAAGATACCGGTAACGCTGCCCCGCGGCGAGCTGGTGGAAAACTTTGCTGCGCCGGACCAGCGGGTTGAGGCGCTGGCCAGGCAGACCCTCACCGCCAGCGGTTTTTTCGAGGCGATCACCTATGCTTTCATCAACCCGGCCCAACTGGAAAAACTCGGGCTGCCGCCGGGCGACCCCAGGCGGGCGGCGATCCCCTTGCAGAACCCTCTATCCGAGGAGCAGAGCGTGATGCGCACCACCCTGCTGCCGGGCCTGCTCAAGGTGATCCAGCATAACTTCAACTTCCGGGAGATGAATCAGCTCTTTTATGAAATCGGCACGGTCTATTTCTCCCGGCGGCTGCCCCTGGACGAGCTGCCTGCTGAAAAAACAAGCCTGGCCCTGGCCGCGACCGGTTTTGCTCCGGAAGCCAACTGGTACACTCCCTCCCGGCCCGCCGGTTTCTTTACCGTGAAGGGGGCCCTGGAGGCCTTGTTCCGGCGGCTGGGGCTCCACCGGGTGGATTTTGTGCCCGCGAAGTTGCCCTTAACCCACCCGACGCGGGCCGCGCGGGTATTTGTCGGCGGTGAGGAAGCCGGTTTTTTGGGAGAGCTTCATCCCGAAACGGCGGGGAAGTGGGATTTTCCCCAGGCCGTCACGGTCGCCGAGCTGGACTTGAGTGTCCTTACCGCCGCGGCCGACCTCGTGCCGCGGGTCGCCCCGCTCCCCCGCTACCCCGCCGCCCGGCGGGACATTGCCGTCGTCTCCTCCGGGGAGATACCGGCGCAAAGGTTTGAACAGGCTATCTTCGAAGCGGGAGGCGGCCTGGTCGACCGGGTGGCCCTGTTTGATCTCTATGAAGGAGAGCAGATCCCGGCGGGCAAACGAAGCCTGGCTTTCACCATTACCTACCGCCGCGCCGAGGGAACCCTTACCGAGCAGGAGATCAATGCGGCCCAGGAGAGGATTGAACAGGCCCTCTCCGGCATGGGAGCGGCATTACGCCGCCGCTAGAAGGATATCGGCTTACCTTTCGCGAATAAGTTTCCAGGACGCCCTGCCGGCGGGAGGACATAAAAGCGTGGTGGAAAAATCGAAAAACCGGGTAACAGTGAATATTATGGGGGAAGAATATACCATCAGGGGAACCGCTTCGCCTGAAATGATGCACCAGGTTGCCCGCTACGTGGACGAGTTAATGCGCTCGCTGGCGGAAAAAAACTGCCACATCAGCAGGCACAAGATCGCGGTGCTGACGGCGATCAACCTGGCCGACGAGTTGATGAGGCTGAAAACACACCTGCGCCGTTTTTCCGATGAGCAAAAGGAAAGGGGTGAAGAGGATGAACTGGTTTGATTTTTTGCTGCTCGGCGTCATCGCTTTGTATACCATCTTCGGTTTCGCCGGGGGTTTGATCAAACAGCTCTTCAACCTGTTCGGTTTCTTTGTCGTGATCGCGCTGGCTTTTACCGGGAGCCGCATCTTGAGCGGTTACGTCGCCTCTTATCTTGACCCGGCCTCCCTGCTCCCTTACTGGGAAGTGATCCACGGCCTCGGCGTCGATATTTCCATCGATCGGGTGCACCAGATGGCAGCCGCGGTAATCACTTTCCTGGCGCTGTTCCTGATCCTGCAAATTGTATTGCGCCTGATTGCCGCCGGTTTCAAGTCCATTAACCGGATCCCGGTCATCGGGCTGCTTAACCGGGCCGGCGGCGCGGCGATCGGCGGCCTGATCGGGATCGCTTTTGCTTATATGCTGGTGAGTTTGGCTTCCCTGGCGCCGCTGCAGTTTTGCATGGACGCCGTAAACGGCTCAAAAGTAGCCGGGTGGGCGGAAATTTACCTGCCTCCCGTTACCGCCGCCCTGAAAGAGCTTTTCCTGAAGTTCTTCCTGCAAACTGTAACCGGCGGGGAAGCTTGAAAGGTGAGCCTGGAAAATTGCAGAACTGGGAAGTTGCGGCGGCGCTGGAGCGGATGGCCGGCCTGCTGGCGCTGAAGGGCGAGAACGATTTTAAAGTGCGGGCTTACAGCCAGGCGGCGCGGCAGGTAATCCGACTATCCGAGCCCCTGGCTGTGTTGATTGACGAGGGAAGGCTGGACCGGCTGCCCGGCATCGGGAAAGCCCTGAGGGCCAAAATCGAAGAACTGGTAGCCACCGGTCAGAGCGCCTTTTTGGCCAGGTTGGAAAACGAGGTCCCCCCGGAACTGCTGGCGCTTTTCGCCATCCCCGGGGTTGGTTATAAAACAGCCGCCGCCCTGGTGCAGGGGCTGCGCCTCTCCAACATGGGCGAGCTGGAACGGGCCGCCCAAAACGGCCGGGTCCGGAGCCTGCCCGGGTTGGGCGGCGCCCTGGAGAGAAATATTATCGCCTATTTTCAGGAGCGGAGCCGGGAACAGGAGCTTTTTCACCGCGGTGTGGCGGTGCCGCTGGCTGAACAGCTCCGGCGCTATTTGGAAGAGCTCCCGCTTGTCAAGCTCTACCGCACGGCCGGCGAAGTAAGGCGGGGCAAGGAAGCGGTAGCGGCGGTAGAAGGGGTGGCGGTTTTAAGCCCCGCAGGCGGCCGGGAGGCCTTGATCCGGGCCCTGCGCGGACTGCCGTGGGCGGCGTCGATCAACCAGGCCGAGCGGGAGGAAGGCCCGCTTCACCTGGAGACCCTCTTCGGCCTGCCTGTATCCCTGCACCTGGTCAGTGAAGAAGCGTTTCCGGCCGCCCTGGTGAAGCTGACCGCGTCGGCGGAACACTGGGAGCGGCTGGCCGGCCGTGCCCGGGAGTTCGGTTTTACCCTGACCGGCGAAGGCTTGCGAGACGCCGCCGGCCGGGGGCTGCCCCTGCATGCGGAAGAAGACCTTTACCGGGCGCTGGAACTGCCCTTTATCCCGCCGGAGCTGCGGGAAGATGAGGGCGAATGGGAAGCCGCCCTGTCGGGCCGGCTCCCCGTCCTGCTGGAAGCGGAGCAGATCCGGGGCGATCTCCACCTGCACAGCGATTGGAGCGACGGCACCGCTTCGCTCGAGGCGATCGCCGCTGCCGCGTCCGCGATGGGTTACGCCTATGCCGCCATTACAGACCACTCCCCGGCGCTGCGCATCGCCGGAGGCCTTACGCCGGAAAAACTCCGCTTGCAGTGCGAGGCCATCAGGCACCTGAACGAAACAAACGGCGGATGTTACCTTTTTACCGGGATGGAGGTCAATATCAACTCCGACGGCTCCCTGGACCTGCCCGACAAACTTTTGGCCGGGCTGGAGCTGGTGGTCGCCTCTGTGCACAGCAACTTCCGGCAGAGCCGGGCGGAGATGACCGGCCGGCTCTGCCGGGCGATGGAACACCCGTCGGTGCATATCATCGGGCACCCCACCGGCCGCCTCCTGGGCAGCCGGGGCGGTTACCAGGTGGACGAGGAAGCGCTGATCCGGCAGGCCGCCGCTACCGGCACGATCATCGAGATCAACGCCTCTCCGCAGCGGCTGGATCTGCCCGAGGCGCATATTCGCCGCGCCCGTGACGCCGGGGTGCGCCTGGCCGTCAGCACGGACGCCCACAGCATCGCCACGATGGAAGATATGCCCTATGGGGTTACGGCGGCCCGGCGGGGCTGGCTGGAAGCCGGCCAGGTCGTCAACACCCTGCCCCTGCCGGAACTGCGGGCGCTTTTACGAAAAAAACAGCTCAGCCGCAAGGGGTGAAAGCGCGCTGCTGCAACCGCTGGAGCCTTCCTTCTATACCCGGGATACCGTCACCGTGGCCCGGGCGCTGCTCGGGCGGCTTCTCTGTCACGAAACCGCCGCGGGGTTGGCGGCGGGGCTGATCGTGGAAACCGAGGCCTATTTAAGCGGCGATGACCCGGCCTGCCACGCCTTCCGGGGCCAAACCAGGCGCAACGCGCCCATGTTCGGCCCTCCCGGGACGGCGTATATCTATTTCATTTACGGCGCGCATTACTGCTTTAACGTGGTGACCGCCCCCGCGGGGATTGGGGAAGCCGTTTTGGTGCGCGCCCTGCAGCCCTGGCAAGGCATCGAGCTGATGCGGCTGCGCCGGGGCGGGGACTGCCGGCTGCCGGACCTGGCCGGCGGGCCGGGGAAGCTCTG
>JAGUZX010000001.1 GCA_020060545.1 Desulfovibrio sp.
GCTGGAGCAGGGCCCGGTGAAACTCAAGCCCGCGCTGGCGTTCAAGAGCAGGATTAGCTTTGTCAAGGAGGTCCCCGCGGGCACGCCGATCAGCTACGGCTGCACCTACCGGACCGCCGGCCGGGCCGTGATCGGGACGGTCCCCGCCGGGTACGCGGACGGCTACAGCAGGCGCCTCTCCAACCGGGGGGAGGTCCTGGTGCGGGGGCGGCGGGTCCCGGTGGTGGGCCGGGTTTGCATGGACCAGCTCATGATCGATCTCAGCGGCGTGCCGGGCGCGGCCCGGGGAGACGAGGTTGTCCTTTACGGGGCGCAGGGGGAGGAGGCGGTCACGGTCGAAGAGGTGGCCGGGGCGCTGGATACGATCAGTTACGAAATCCTTTGCGCGGTAGGCAAGCGAGTGCCCCGCCTCTACCTGCGGGAGGGGCGCGTGACGTTGATCCGGGATATCCTGGGCGAAAAAATATTTGCCGGCTGAGCTTCTTTTTCCGGGACGGGTTGCATAACTATTAGACAGAACCGTATAATACCGGGTATGGAAAGAAAGAACGGCCTGGTCTATGATTACCATTCCAAGGGGGTGCAGGGTATCGTGGCAGAAACGAAAAGAATTATGATCAGCTTACCGCACAATCTTTTAACCGAAGTAGACGGGATCGTAGCCTCGGAAAAAAGAACCCGGAGCGAATTCATCCGGGAAGCAATGAAACTTTACCTCCAGGAACGGAAAAAAAGGCAGATCCGCGAGCGGATGCAAAAAGGGTACCTGGAGATGGCCAAGTTGAACCTGGCCCTATCGAATGAAGCCCTTTATGCCGAAAACGAGGCCGGCCGGATCGCAGAAGAAATGGTTAGCGGAGAGTGAATCAGGTGGAGGTTAAAAGAGGCTATATTTTCTACGCGGATTTAAGCCCCGTGGTCGGCTCGGAGCAGGGCGGGGTGAGGCCGGTTTTAATTATCCAGAATGATGTTGGCAACCGTTACAGCCCCACGGTCATTATCGCGGCGATTACTTCGCAAATTGACAAGGCCAAGCTGCCGACCCATGTCGAGATAAACGCTGCCGAATACAACCTCGAAAAGGATTCCGTCATTCTGCTCGAGCAGATCCGGACCATCGACAAGCAGAGGCTGCAAAAGAAGGTCACGGAGCTCGATGACCGGATCATGCAGCGGGTGGACGAAGCGCTGCGGATCAGCCTGGGATTGATCGAGTTCTAGGACTCAACGGTGTCAGGCACTGGCATTGACATATGACGGGCGGCGCACGCGCCGCCCCTGCATATTTTGGCCGGTATCCGCGCAAAGGGCGCAACGTGACGCGCCCCCGCGGCCGAAACAGCCGGCATGGGAAGGCTCCCGGGTTCAGCAAGCCGGGAGTTTTTTTGCGAGTTTTTTGTCCCCGCCCGCGATTATTTTCTTTACCGGGGCGGCCCGGTGGTGTATCCTGAAAACTGGAACCATCTGCGAGGAGGAGAGCAAAGGATGGCCGGACAATGGCAGAAACCGCTGATCGGGATTACCCTGGTGCGTGATTACGAAACGGACCGCTTCTGGCTCATGCCGTCTTATTGCCGCTGCATCGAAGCGGCCGGCGGGATTCCCGTAATGATCCCCCCGCTTGACGGGGGGGCGGGCGCGGCGGAAATATTGGGCCGGCTTCAAGGGCTGCTTTTGAGCGGGGGCGGCGATGTGGCGCCTCTTTTTTACGGGACGGAGCCGCGTCCCGGCCTGGACGACGTGGACCCGCAGCGGGACGAGTGGGAGATCGGCCTCGCCCGCGAGGCGCTTGAACGGGACCTGCCGCTGCTGGGAATCTGCCGCGGCCTGCAGCTTTTGAATGTGGCCGCCGGCGGCACCCTGATCCAGGACTTGACGGGACCCGGTTTGCTCCAGCACCGGCAAAAAGCGCCCCCCTTCGCCCCGTCGCACAGCGCGGCCGTCTTCGCGGGCACCCGCCTCGCCGCGCTGCTGGGAGAGGGCCACCTGGCGGTGAACAGTTTTCACCACCAGGCCGCCGGTGCGGTGGCGCCCGGGCTGATCGTTTCCGCGGCGGCGCCTGACGGCGTCGTGGAGGCGCTGGAAAGCCCCGCCCACCGCTTTGCCCTCGCCGTCCAGTGGCACCCCGAAGCGCTGGATCACCCCGCTTCACGCTCCCTCTTCAGCGCCTTCGTCAAGCGCGCTACGGGATGAAGGTCCCCAGCAGGAGCAGGGAGAGAGTCACGGTATAGGTGACGAGCATGAGCTGGCCGGGTTTATTGTCCGCCCGGCCTTCCTTTTCCACGGTCAGGAAGTAAGCCGCCAGCGCCGCCGGAATCAACCCGACCAGGGCCAGGTTGACGAGGGGCAGGGGCAGGGGCGGGGCAAGAGGATGAGGGAGGGCCCGGGCCAGGAAAAGCGGGGCAAAAGCCGCGGCGAGGAGCAGGTAGAGCAGCGGCAGGGCGCGGCGCGGGCCCAGGCGCACCACCAGCGTTTTTTTACCGGCCCGGAGGTCCTGGTGGTAATCGGGGTACTGGTTGACGAAGAGGAGCGCCGTGATCAGCGCCCCCGGGACCAGGGAGAGCACCAGGCCGGCCGCGGAAATATGCCCGGCCTGGACGAAGTAGGAACCGGCCACCACCAGGGGGCCGAAGCAAAACCCTGTCACAAGCTCCCCCAGGCCGCGCCAGCTCAGCAGCAGGGGCCGCGCGGAATAAAAATAGCCCAGGAACCCGCCCAGGGCGGCGAAAAAGAGCACCCCCGGGCCGGAGGCGGCGGCCAGGGCCAGGGCGGCCGCAACGGCCAGGCCGCTCATGAGGAGGGCCTGGGCCAAAACCTCGGCCGGTGTCTCCAGCCCCTCCTGGATCACCTGGCTGCCCCCGCTGAAAGGCCGCGGCGGGTGAGCCGTATCCACCCCGTAGCGGAAGTCAAAATAATCGTTGAAAAAGTTGACCGCCAGGTGGGCCCCGGCCATGCCCAGGACGGTCAGGGTGAACCGCCCCGGGGCGAAAAGGCCCCGCTCGACAAAGGCGAGGGCGGTCCCCAGGCCCACGGGGATCACGGAGCCGATCAAAAATGGCAGCCGGGAAGAACGCGGGAAAAGACGGGCCAGCTCCAGGAAACGTTTCATGAAAATCGCCGCTGGATACTCCCCATCGCAACGGGGAGAGGAAAGCGGCTCCCCCTTTCTTAATTTTAAATCAAAAGCTTAAAAACTCGCTCTTTGCGCGGCGGGGCGCAAAAGCTCAAACCGGCCCGCCGGGCGGAGGATCCAGGGCGTACCAGTGCCTGTTCTGCATGATCGCGGCTACCGGCCGGGGCAGCGTCCCCGGGGCGGCGGCGGCGCGGGCATGGAGCGCCAGCGTGCCCAGAAGAGACGGGAGAAAGCCGCGCCGGAAATGGCCGCGGAAAAGCGCGGCGTAGAGCTCGCCGGCCGGTATTTTTTCCGCCAGGGATCGCCGGATGGCGGCCGCCGCCAGGCGGGCGCTTTGCAAGGCGTGGAAAACTCCCTCCCCGGAGAAAGGGTCCACCAGCCCGGCGGCATCGCCGGCCAGGAGCAGGTTCTCCCGGGCCGGGCGGCTAAGGGGGCCGGTGAAGGGAAGGGGCCAGGCGCTCAGCATCCCGCCGCCGCCCCGCCGCAGCGCGCCGGGAAAGAGGCGGTTGAACTGCTCTTTTAAGCGGGAGGGTTTGGCCAGGCCTCCCACCCCCCGGTTGCTAAAGCCGCGGCCCGGAAAGGACCAGCCCAGCCCGCCCAGGAAGGGGAGCGGGTAGAAAACGGCGGTTTCCGCCTCCCGGCCGCCCGGGGCGGGCGGGAAGAGCCC
>JAGUZX010000047.1 GCA_020060545.1 Desulfovibrio sp.
CGGTGCCGGCGCTGCCGCTGGCACTATTATCCTCCCCGGCGGCGGCCGCCTTTACCCCGACCCCCAGCAAGGTCAACCCGGATCCGATCACCAGGCAGGCCGCCAGCGCGGTGTAAGGCGCGGTCATACGCAGGGAAAGCATCAGCAGCAGGTACCAGAGAATATAGCCGCCCAGCTGGATTCTTAATCCATACTGGTAGAGCAGTAAAAAAATCGCGGCCCCGCCGGCAAAGAAAAGAACCAGGCTCGTTATTTTACCCGCCTTGCTCTTGGGGAAGCATCCCGGCAGGAACGGCCAAAAGAAGATCGCCGGCAGGATAAAGACCAGGGCGTAACCGTTCTTGATCAATATCGCCGCCGCCACAACGGTTAAAAGGAGCAGCGCCGCCGCTTTGGCGCTTGCCGGATCGAGAGGCGGCAGCCGGCGCCGGCGCAGGTAGCGGGCCAGAAAAGCGCCCAGGACGACCGCCGCGGCAAAAAGCAGGATGCCAAAGTAGCGCGGCCGGTAAAGGATCGGATCCAGAGGAGGCGCGGGGTAAAAAGTAAACTGCGGGAATAACGCCGCCGCATTGAGGAGATAGAGCGACAGCAGCCCGGCCAGGGGCGGGATCGCATTGACCAGGGCATGCGGTAAAAACTTGATTGCGCCCTTGCCGGCGCCACGCGCGCGGTTGTAATAATACGCCGCCGCCAGAACCAGCGGGACCAGCAAGGCGGCCCGCACCGCCGCCAGCGGCAGGCCGGGGACAAAAAGCCCTCCAGCCGGGCGATCCAGGTAAAGATAATCCTGCTGGGCGGGCGGGGCCGCCTCGCGCAAGTTAAGCTCGCGGATAACCGCCTCGGTGAGCTTTCCCGCCTGTTCCAGGGTAGCGGGGCCGATCCGGTCAATGGTATCCGTGGGCAAGTGGTAATACGGCCAGGCCTCCGCGTGTGCGCCCAAGCCGAGCGCCGGAACGCCGCGGGTTAAAAAGGGCCCCTGGTCGGTAAATGAGATCAAGACCGCCCGCTCGAGGACCTGGGTCACCGGGTCGGGAAAGGTGGGGCGCCACAGCCCGGCCTCTTCGGCGATCTGCTGGGTCAGCCGGACCAGCCACAGGTCGGTGTATCCCTTGCCCTGGCCGATGGGAGCAATCCCGAGGCCGTAAGCGTTGTAACGGCCGATGTTGTCAAGTGAAACCGCGGCGATAATCTCATCCGGGCGGGGGTAAGTGTCAATAAAGCGCTTTGCGCCCAGCATGCCGTATTCTTCCCCGTCCGAAATCAGGAAAATAAGGGTATAATAAGTTTCCTCGGGGGCGAATATTTCAGCCAGGTGGAGCGTAATCCCCACACCGGAGGCATCATTGTCCGCTCCCTGCACGGTTGTGGTGGCCTGGTCGTAATGGGCTACCACTACGATCGCCTCGCGGGTCCCGCCCCGCTTTACCCCCACCACGTTGGTCATCGGCGCGGGGCGGCTGTAGAGCACAGTGGGAAAATCATCGCGATACGCCTCCAGCCCCAGGCCCTTGAACTGTTCCAGCAGCCAGGAGGCGGCGAGACGGTTGTTCACGGCGCCGCTGTGGCGGTACGGAAACCCGACCGCCAAGGCTTCGACAAATTCAAACGCCCTTTCCCCTTCGAAGGAAAGATCTTCGGCGCTTACCTTTAGCTCAAAAGAGGGGGCCTGCCGCTTTGACGCGGCCGCCCAGGACAGCGCACCCCAAAGGGCCCCCAGTGAGATCACGAGGATTAATAATAACGGCTTCAAACGGGCGTACATAAATACCCCTCCCGGTTTCCCATGATAATCTGATTCAGTAACTTGTAAATTCGCGCCGGCTGAAACGAAGCAAGCCCGCCGCCAGGAGCACGGCGAAATAAACCAGGGTTCTGGCCAGGGGCAGGGCGGCGCCGGCGCCGGATAGAGCCTGCACATTTTCAAGCAAAGGAGGAAATAAAATGACCGCATTGCTCCAGGGTGGGCCAAGGTTGATAAAGTATGAGCTGCTCAAACCGATTATAACCAAAATAACCGCCAGGGGGGGCTCATAAGCTCTCCCCACAAGGGAAGAGAACAGCAGGAAAAGGGCCGCTACCACCAGCACCAGCCCCAGCACGGCGGCCGCCAGGGTGGCGATCCCCTCCGGCAGGGAGCGCTGCAGTAAAAAAACATAAATATAAGCGGCGATAATTAAAACCCAGAAAATCGTGATTGCCAGCGCAGCGAGCAATATGCCGCAGTAACAGCGCAGCCTTCCCGCCTTGAGAACCGGCTGGTCTATCTTCTGGACGGAGTTCCGCCAGGCCAGCAGGCTCGTCACCAGCGCCGCCATGAACATGGCCATAATGCAGAGCGACATGGCCAGGTACGGCCACCGGTAAGGCATCCCTTTCGGTTCAAGAAAGATGGCTAAAAACAAAGCCACCGCAATCGCTTCCACCAGGACGGCGTTGGTCCGGAAATGATCCGCCGAGAAGCCCCGGACAAGGGCGGCTGTTCTCAACACCGGTCCCTCCTTTCACCGGTAACGCCGATAAAAACCTCCTCCAGGAGCGAACCGGGGTTTTTAAGCTCCAGGATCCGGATCCGGTTTTGACTCAACGCTTTTACGAGCCCGTAGTAGATTTCATCGCTTAAGTTATGAAAAAGAAGTCTGCTTCCTTCCACGCCGGCCTCCAGCCCGTCAGCCGCCAGCAGCTGCTTCAGCTTCTCGGCGGGGGCGTCCGTCTCAATAATTACGTTTTGTTTCCGTTCCCGAACCAGCGCCGGCAGGGTGGAATCCAGCGCCAGTACTCCGCGATGCAGGATCCCCACGCGGTGGCAAACCCGCTCGATTTCCACCAGGTAGTGCGAACTGAATAGAATGGTTTTCCCCGATCGGTTGAGCAGCGCAATCAGGTCCCTGATCTCTTTTTGGCCCAGGGGATCGAGGCCACCCGCCGGTTCGTCCATCACGACCAGTTCCGGTTCGTCCAGAATGGCCTGGGCGATCCCCAGGCGCTGCAGCATGCCCCGCGAAAGAGTGCCGACCCTGGCCCCGGCTTTTCCAGAGAGGTCGACCGTCTCTAAAACTTCTTCCACCCTCCGCCGCAGCCTTTTTCCCCACAAGCCGGCGATCCCGCCCGTGAAATAAAGGTGTTCGCGCACTTTGAAAGTATGGTAAAACGAAGGCTGCTCCGGGACATAGCCCAGGCGCACGCTGCGCGATAAGCTGACTTGGCCTTTTGTGGGGGCGATCAGGCCGAGGATGATCCGGATCAGCGTCGTTTTCCCGGCCCCGTTTTCACCGATCAGGCCGTAAACCTCACCGGGGGATATTGTTAAAGAAACATCTTTCAACGCCCACCCGGCTAAAAGGCTGTAGCGTTTACCAAGCCCGTGAACCTTGACTATACTGTCCCCCGCCATCGGACACCCCCTTGCCTCAGAATTTCTCGCCGCCGGCTGACTGGCTCACTCACTTGCCCTGTAGGGATAGTTCTACATCAAGTAAAATTTCCCTGCCCCGGACAATATATCAAGGGGACGGTTCTCTTGATATATCAGGGGGACGGCTCTCCTGATCTATAGATCGGAGTTGTCTACGCTAAAAATAACCAGATGCCATTTCATCCTTCTGCTGGTATCCCCGTCAGGGGGGGACATAAGCGTTTATCAAGATAGTTCTTTGTATATCAAGAGAACCGTCCCCCTGATTTATTTCCTCAAACTTGTTTTGGGTACAAAGGGATTTGCAAGCGCCTTAGCGAATAAAGAATTTGTCAATAATTCACATTCCATGTTGCCGTGACATCATTCACCAGGGAGGGACAGGCATGGCTGAAAGCGGAAATGACAGGAAAAAAGCAATCAGGGAGATTATCCTGGATCTGCACCGGGGATTAACGGTGGAAGAAGCCAGGGATCGTTTTGAGCAAGAAGTGGGAGAGATATCCTCCACGGAAATTGCCTCTATTGAGCAGTCGCTGATCGACGAGGGGATGTCGCCCGACGAGATCAAAAAGTTCTGCAACGTCCACGCCCTTATTTTTCAAGCGGCCCTGGAACGGAACGCGGCCCGGGAGGAAAGCCCGGCCCATCCCGTTCACCTTTTCAAGCTGGAAAACCGGGAAATCGAGAAGATTACAGGTGCCCTGCAAAAGGTGGGGGAAGCTGCAGGAGCCGGCCCCGCTGTGGCGGTGCGGGAGATCAGGGCGCTTTTGACAAAACTGGCGGAAATCGAGCTGCACTATACCCGCAAGGAGCAGCTGCTGTTCCCTTACCTGGAAAAAGCGGGCTTTATGGGCCCTTCGAAGGTAATGTGGGGTAAAGACAACGAAATCCGGGACCTTTACAAGCAAACACTTTCCGCAGTCGAAACGGTTGCCACCCGGGAGCAGCTTGACGCATTCATAAGCGGTACCCTCAACCCGCTCGTTGAAGAGATCGAAGGGATGATCTTTAAAGAGGAGAATATCCTCTTCCCCACTTCCCTGGAAAAGCTGAATACCGATGCCTGGGTGGAGATTCTTAAAGAAAGTGACGAGGTCGGCTACGCCTTTATCGAAAAACCGGCGGAGACGGAGAGCCTGATCCGGGAGTTGAAACACGCCGTAGCCGAGGAGCCGGGGTGGAAAGACGAACGCGCCGTTTTCCCCACGGGGCGCCTATCCCTGCAAGAACTGATGCATATCTTAAATATCTTGCCGGTGGAGCTGACCTTTGTGGGACCAGACGATACCGTCCGTTATTTCACCGATTCAGCAAACCGGATCTTCGTTCGCACCAGGTCCGTCATTGGAAGGAAGGTGCAAAACTGCCACCCGCCTCAGAGCGTAGACCTGGTGGAAAAAATTCTGGTTTCTTTCAAGGAAGGCGCCCGGGACCGGGCCGAATTCTGGCTTAATTTTAAAGGGCGGCTGATTTACATCGAGTTCCTGGCCGTCCGCGACCGGAGCGGCAACTACCTGGGCACTCTGGAGGTGGCCCAGGATATCACCGGCCACAAAACCAGGGAAGGAGAGCAGAGACTTCTTGACCAAAACGATCGACCCTCATAAAACGATTTACGCCTTAACGGAGGAATATCCCGAGTTAATCCCTATCCTCAAAGAACTGGGTTTCCTGGGGGTGGCTAACCCCGTGGTCCGGCAAACCCTCGGCCGGAAAACCACCCTGGCCCAGGGCTGCGCGAAGCAGGGTAAAAACCTGGAGGAAGTCTTGCAGCACCTGGTTGAAAAAGGCTTTATTGTACAGTAGCTAAATAGACACCAGATCCCCATTTTTATGGGGATACCATCAGAAGGATGAAAACTGGCCTTATTGAACTATTTTTTTCTTCTGACCTGGGTTTTCAGGTAATATATCAAGAGAACCGTCCCCTTGATATACACCCTGAAAGGGGGGCCTTGAATGATGGGCTTTTGGAAAGGGCTTCTCCTGGGTTTAACCCTGCAGCTTTCGGTGGGCCCGGTTTTTTTCGCGCTGCTGCACAAGGCGATCACCGAGGGAAGCCGTGAGGCTTTGAAAATGACCCTGGGGGTAGCGCTGGTGGACGCCCTTTATATCGCGATCTCTTTCACCGGGATCGCCGCCCTGCTGCAGGTTAAAATGCTGCAGGGGGTGATCCTGGCGGCGGGAGCGTCGATACTGGTTTATTTCGGCCTGCGTTACTGGTGCAAAGCACAGACCGGCGGAAAGGAAAACCCGGCCAGGCCTGCGGAACCGGTCCCGCACCGGGGCGGTTTTGGAGGAGGCAGTTTCGCTTACGGGTTGAAGCTGACGGCGGTGAACCCCCTGACCGTGGTTTTCTGGTCCGGCACTTTCGGCGCCCTGCTGGCCGCGGGGCTCCTGGCCGACCCGGGTGAGGCGGTGCTTTACGCCGCCGGGTGCGTTACAGCGACCCTGCTCTTTCTCGGCCTGGCCAGCTGCTTCGGCCGTTTTCTGCCCCTGGGGCGCAGCCGCCGCGCAACCGTAATCCTCGACTGCGTCGTGGGCGCCGTGCTGGTCATCTTCGGCGGCGTGATGCTGTTCAGGCTGATCGTTCTGCTGAGCTGTTGAACCACCGCTTGATTTTTTCGAAAGACTCCTCGTAGGCAATGCCGCTTTGCCAGCCGAGCTCAGCTTTGGCCCGGCTGCAGTCCAGGTTGTTTTCCCTTCCCATCACCCCGGCAGCCAGCCGGGTGACAAGGGGCCTGATCTTGAGCGGCGTAAGTGCCGCTTCCATCGCCGCCCCGGCCAGCCAGGCCGCGCGGAATGGAAGGCTGAAAGCCGGCCGCTTCGCGATCAGCGATCCCAGGTCGCAAACATACCGTTCCCAGGTCACCTCCCAGTCATCGCAAAAGTTGTATACGCTGCCCGGCGGGGGTTTTTTTTCGACAACAAGCCGCAGCCCTTTGACCAGGCTTGACACGTCAAGCAAAGCGGCGTTGTAGTTCCCCCCGTCTACAAGAGGCACCGGGCCGCGCCGGAACGCGTTGAGGACGTCCTTAACCCAAACGCTGTTCGGACCGATCACGTTCGTGGGGCGGATGATCACATGTTGAAGCCCGTTAGCCGGGCAGAAAGCGCGGACCAGCTCTTCCGCCTCGACCTTTGTATCCCCGTATGGCACTCCGACTTTGCGCAGGGGGGCCTCTTCCGTCAGCCCCCGCATGTGGATCCCGAACCCGTAGACGGCGTTTGAACTTAAATAGACAAAACGGCTCGCCTTGCCGGCGGCTTCCCGCAGGATATTTTCGGTGCCGCCTACCATGACCGAACGGAAAAGGGAGCGGTTCCCCCAGTCCGAAACCCGCGTTGCCAGGTGGAAAACCAGCTCGATGCCGCCGGCCACCCCGGCCAGGCTTTCCGGGCGGGTGATGTCGCCGCGGCATATTTCCACCCCCAACTCTTCCAGCCGCCCGGGCGCTTCGCCGGGCAGCAGCAGCCCTCTCACCCGGTGCCCGCTCCGCACCAGCTCCTCCACAAGATGGGCCCCGATCAACCCGCCGGCTCCCGTAACCAGGATTTTCACCGGTGTCCTCTCCTATCCCCCGTCGTTTTAATGACCCGGGTTTTTTGATTCCCGCTGTATAATTTTGCCGTCAATCCGTCAATTCCTGCTTGGGCCTTTTCTTGCGCCGGTCCTTGCAAGCAGGAGCCGGAACAAAACCGGCGAACCTTATGGCGATCCTCTAAGCGGCAGGTACGAGCAGGGCGGGATCTACGGCAGGGGCGCACTGGAGATGAAAGCCGGCCTCTGCGCGGCGATTGCCGCGGTAAAAGTCCTGTGGGAGATCGGGTTTCAAAATGACGGGGACATTTATATCAGCAGCTTTTTCGAGTTATGCTTCTCCGGTTTGCCGGATTAGTCGCAACGCTTCATTGCTGTTGGTTAGACCTGGATCTTGGAGAACAGGTAAGCCCCGATCATTACCAGGATCAGGCTGCTTGCCGCCAGCACCGCGAAGTTGGCCCATATCCCCAGCTGGAACAGGCCGATCAGGGCGCCGCGCAGCCCGTCGACCCCGTAGGAGAGCGGGTTTAAGCGCACGATAACGCTAACCGCCACGGGCAGGTCCTTCAGCGGAAAGAGGGCGCCGGAGAGGAAAAAAAGCGGCATCACCAGGAAGTTCATAATCAGCTGGAAGCCTTGCATATCATCAAGCAACGACGCGATCGCCGTGCCCAGGGCGGTAAAGAGAGTGGCAATTAGAAACATGAAAACTAACGCCGCCGGCATAGCCAACGGGTTGGCGAGGCGAAAACCGATTAAAAAAGAGATGGCCAGAATAATCATGCCCTGGAAAACGGCTACGGTGGCGCCGCCCAGGGTCCGGCCCAGCATGATCTGCACCCTGGAAACCGGCGCCACCAGCGTCTCTTTCAGGAAGCCGAATTGACGGTCCCAGATAATTTCGAGCCCGTTGAACATGGATGTAAACAGGATACTCATGGCTATAATGCCCGGGACCAGGAACTGCAGGTAGTTGCCTTCACCGGCCCGCTCGAACACGGCGCCAAACCCGAACCCGAGCGCAAAGAGGTAAAGCAGGGGTTGGCCCAGCGCCCCGATAATCCGCGCCCGTGAACGAAAGTAACGCTTCATCTGGCGCAGCCAGAGAATATAGATTACGCTCACCGTTTACCATCTCCCTCTAAACATCCGTTTTAACATTATATTGGCGCTTTCGGGTTCCTCTTCCCGGATCGCTTTGCCCGTCAGCGCCAGGAACGCCTCCTCCAGCGAAGCGGTGCCGGTCCGCTCAGCCAGCGCCCCGGGGGAGCCCTGGTCGATGATTTTACCATGGTCGATTACCGCCACAGTGCCGGCGACCCGTTCGGCCTCTTCCATAATGTGTGTCGTTAAAAATACGGTAATTTGCTCTTTTTTGTTCAGCTCCCTGATGTGCTCCCAGAGCAGGTGGCGGGTCTGGGGATCCAGCCCCAGGGTTGGTTCGTCCAGGAAGAGAATTTGCGGCAGGTGCAGCAGTCCCCTGGCGATCTCCAGCCTGCGCTTCATCCCGCCTGAAAATTTTTTCACCTGCTCGTCTTTGCGCTCCCAAAGCTGCACCAGTTCAAGCAGCGCTTTGATCCGCTCTTTCCGGAGCTGCGGCGGTATTCGGAACAGCACCGCATGAAAGACCATATTTTCGTACGCGGTGAGCTCGTTGTCCAGGCTGGGATCCTGAAATACAATCCCGAAAGAGCGCCTAACGGCATCCTGCTCCCGGACCGGGTCATAACCGTTGAGCCGTATCGCTCCACCGGTCGGCGCCAGCAGGGTGGTCAGCATTTTAATCGTCGTTGTTTTGCCGGCCCCGTTTGGCCCCAAAAAAGCGAAAATTTCCCCGCGCCGGACAGTGAAAGAAACACAGTCCACCGCCGTCAAATCGCCGTATTTCTTGGTCAGTTCCGTCACTTCGATAATGGCTTCGCCTGTCATTTCCGTCTCGCTCAATTTCTTTTCCTCCTAGGGTTGCGCCTTTTACCAATTTCACCCGCCCATTATTTTACAGATCCCCGGGCGGAACCGAATCATGCTCATCGAAAGCTTCCGGCAGTTCACGTGCCGCCGCCTGGCGCAGCGGAATTCCTCCACGGCGCGGTACTCTTACGGAATTACCTAAGCATCTAAGTATATTAGCATCTAAGCTATGGTTTGTCAAGTTTAACCGGGCGCGTTCAGAGCTCTGACGCACGCCCTTTTTTTCACCCCATCTTAGAGAGGCCTTAGCCCTTCCCTGATCGGCATCGGTGTTTACGGTGCCGTTTTGGGGCCGCGTTGCACCGCTTGTCGTCAAATGCAACTGCTTTGCTTTTTAGCGATATATATGGTAAATGTCAATAATGTCACAATGTACATACGACCCTCCTGAACTGCCATCCTAAAAATAAATCTTGACATCAGGAGGGAAGGTTGGTTAGAATAAGGTGACATTGCCGATATGATCAGTAGGATCATTAAAACATTCGCGCGGAAAGAGGAATAAGAACCGCTGCCACAAACACAGCTTTAGGCGGGAATTAAAGACTTGCCTTTAATTACTATGACTTGTAGTAGATTACCGCTTCCTGGTTTCCCGCACGATCAAAATGGAGAAGAAGGAGCGATCCCGGTAATGAACATGCTCACTATCGTTTGGGATGGTATCCGCCGCCGTAAAATAAGGACCGCTTTATCGATGCTCGGCATTGCCATCGCGGCGGCAGCTCTTTTCAGTTTACTCTCACTGCGCCAGGGTTATGAAACGGGGATGAAGTCGGAGCTGGAAAATATGGGCGCCCAGGTTGTCGCTGTAGCCAAAGGCTGCCCCTACGAGGCGATCGCGGTAATCATGATCGGCGGGCAGGTCCCCGCCACGCTGCCCGATACTGTCACCGCCGAGATCGGCGGCATCCCCAATGTGACCACGGCCTCACCCAACGTCTACGGCGCTTTTGAGTACCTCGGGCTGTCCCACCCCCTGATCGGGATTACCACGGAGGAACTGAAATTAAAATCCTGGTGGAAAATCGAGGGGGATTTTCCGTCAAACTACGGCGAGATCATGCTGGGCAGCGAAGAACATGCCGCCTTTATCGCAAACAGCGATGAATACAGGGGCATCGGCGATACGATCAACGTCATAGCCGGCGGCAAGGCGGCCCCTTTAAAAGTGGTCGGCATTATCGAGAGCACCGGATCAAAAGACGACTATGCCGCTTTTACCACCCTGGAAACGGCGCAAAGGCTGCTGAACCTGGAAGGCCGCGTCGTCTCGATCAATATCCAGGTTGCCGACTTAAGCAAGCTCCCGGAAACCATTGCGCAAGTGGAGCAGCTGCCGGACGTGCAGGCTGTTACCATCGCCCAGGTGATGGGCACGATCCGGAACTTAATGCAAACCGGTGAAAATATCCTGTTGATGGTGATGCTGCTGGCCCTGGTCATCGGCGGCCTGGGAACAATGAACACCATGATGATGACAATCTTCGAGCGCACGCGCGAGATCGGTCTGATGAAAGCGATCGGCGCCTCCGACAGGCAGATTTTCAAGCTGTTTATCACCGAAGGAACGGCAATCTGCTTTGCCGGCAGCGTCCTTGGGGTCGCCGCGGGCTCCCTGGTCGCCCTTGCCGGCGACAGGGTGCTGCAATATTTCGTGCCGGTCATGCCGTCCCAACCGGTAGGGCAGCTCTCGCTTGACGCGGCGGTCGTGTCGATACTCCTGCCCGTGCTGCTGGGCGCCGCCGCCACGCTTTACCCGGCCATCCGCGCGGCCCGGCTCAATCCGGTTGATTCATTAAAAAATGAATAAAAAGGAGGTCTTTAAAAGTGATTAAAGTCGAAGGCCTGACCAAAACTTATCAACGCGGGCGGGAGACAGTCCGTGCCCTGGACGACCTGACCCTCGAGCTGGAAAAAGGCGAATTTGCCGGGATCCTGGGCCCTTCCGGTTCAGGGAAATCAACTTTGATGAATCTGCTCGGCCTGCTGGATCAGCCCACGAGCGGCCGGATTCTCATTGACGGATACCCCGTGTCCGGCCTGGGCAAAAAAGAGGTCGACCAGATGCGCCGCAAAACAATCGGTTTTATATTCCAGCAGCTCTTGCTGGTGCCCACGATGACGGCGCTGCAAAATGTGATGCTGCCGCTGTATTTTGCCGGGACGGCCCGCGCGCCGCGGAAAGCGGCGGAGTTGCTGGAACTGGTCGGTTTATCCCAGCGCATGCATCACCTGCCGGGCCAGTTAAGCGGCGGGGAGATCCAGCGCGTCGCCGTGGCCCGGGCCCTGGCGAATAATCCGGCCATCCTGCTGGCGGACGAACCTACGGGCAACCTGGACAGCCGGACGGCCAGGGAAGTGTTTGCCCTTTTCGAAACGATTAATCAAGCCGGCACCACCGTCTGCATCGTCACGCACAACAACGAACTGGCCGCGTCGCTGCCGCGCTGCATCACCTTGAAGGACGGGAGGAAAACCGGCGATGTCAAAAAAAATCTTCATTAGTATAATCATCCTGGCAATTTTATCCTTTGGGGCTTACCGCCTGTTCCAACCTTCCACCGGCCGGGGAAAGGTATACGGCCAGGACATCGACAGCGCGGCAGGCGAAGCGGCGTCCATATCCGCCATCGCCGGCGACCCCGCTGCGTACGAGGGGCGCAATGTGATCATCGAAGCGAAAATCGCCCGGGTCTGTCAAACTTCCGGCTGCTGGTTGATCTTGACCGACGGCGCGAACAACCTTTTTGTCCAGTTTTACGATTTTACGGTTAACGTGCCCGCCGGCAAAACGGCCCGCGTGCAGGGCGTGATCAGGCTGCAAAACCAGGCCCCCTACCTGGCCGGGCAGGGAATGGAGATCGGGCGTTAAATTAAATTGATCATCCCCCCATGACTCAAGACAGGCCGGCGGCAAAAGGGTTTACCGGAGCGGAAAACCCTTTTTACATGTCAAGCCCGCTAACTTTCCGGCCCTGTCATGAATATCTTTCCCGCCCGGTCATGAATGCATATACTCCCATACGGCGATCAGGTTTTCTTTAAACGTGCCTCCCGGCACAAATTTCCCCTCAAATAATGCGCTGCCCATCGTAAAACTCCACGGGTTTATTTGAGCGATAAAATCAAGCCTTTGATAACTGTTTATACTGCCGGCGATGCAGACGGGAGCTTTGATCGCCTTGACAAATCTTTCCGCCAAAACCTCCGGGTTTCCCACGTATCTGTACGCCAGCAAATCAAAGCCGTCAATGCCCATCGCTTCTATTTTTTTGGCCTCAGCGATAATCTCGTCAAGCGAACCTTCCAAAACGCTCGGGCTGCCGCTGACTTTACCGCAAAACGGGGTATACTTGATCGATTCCTTCTTGATATAGTTATACACATTGGGGTAGAAAACCGTCCCCATCAAATAGTCAAATTCACATTCCACGGCCAGGGCCGCAGCCTGCAAACAGGATTGTTCATCATAAGAAACTACTTCCAGGCAAGTTGTCTTTCCCGAAACTTTCATGTTTTTAACCAGGCGGATCATTTCTTCTTTCGGCAGTCCAATGTCTTTAAAACCCCAGTGCTTTACCGGCAAATCTTTGCACGCTTCAAATATTTCATTTGCGTTTTTTACTGTTTTATCTTCATGCGTTAACATGACTATCAGTTCGGATCTCATTATCTTTTTTCACTCCAGTCTTTTTGCCTTGTAAGCGATGAGGAATATTTCAAATATTACCGCTAAGAAGAGAATCAGCTACCATTCTCCCATGAGTGCAACGATGGTTTGATTAAGAGAATGGTAGCTGATGATTAAAATGCTAACTTAGATCCGCTTTAACAACTACCATTCCAATTTTAGCTTGTAGTTTGCCGCATCATCTTCAACGGCTTTGCGGTCAAAATCGTTGATTTGCGCTAAAAATTGATTGGTGAAAATGTTGCTAAAGGGAATCGCCTTGCTAATCATACCATTTCTGACTGCATCCTCAACGTTGAGGGCCCAGGCATCACTGTTGTGATAGCCATAACCGTAGCGATCGGTATCTTCGTTATGGGTGATATAAATCAAGCCCTCGATCGCTTTGATGGCGTCCTTGTGGTTGATTTTAATCGAGGGAAACCTGGCCAAAACCATTTCGGTGGTTGCCTGGGGGTTAAGTTTGGTAAAGTAAGTGCCCTTAGCCACCGCCCTGGCAAAGCCAATGATTAAATCGGGATCTTTTTCCACTGTTTCAATTCTAAATGCCAGGCTGTTGCTGCAGTTATCCAGGACGGCTTCGCCGGTTAAATACTTCAGCTTGATGTTTTGGGCATCCCAAAGCTGGAATTCTTTTTGCCATGTAAGCACGGCATCCAGTTTTCCTTCGGCTACCATCTGAGCCCTGTTTTCACCGGCAACCACATATTCGACATCCTTTTCAGGGTCCAAGCCGGCCCGCTGCAGCATCGGGTTGGCAATAGCCGCCCAGCTTGCATCGCCGAGGGATATCTTTTTGCCTTTAAGGTCGGCGATTGCATTGATGCCGCTGTCCGGCAACACAGAAAACCCGAAGATATTCCTGACGTCCTGCTGGTATACCGATATAATCGGCAAGTCATTGCCAAGACCCATCAGCAAAATATAGGGCGACGGGTAAGCAACGTCAGCTTGTCCGGAAGCCAGCATCCGGACATCGGAAGTTCCATAGGACTGTTCAACTTTAAGCTTGATACCCTCTTCCGCAAAATAGCCGAGAAAATCCGCGGCGACAATGTGGGCGTCGTCCAGAACCTCTTCCGAGCGAGGAAGAACCAAGGTTACTTCCCTAAGGGTCGTATCCGGGTCCTTTCCAGAATCACTGCTGCAACCCACCATGCCGAACACTAATACGAGCGCTAATACGATACCCACCACTGCTGCTGTCTTCCTCACTATTGGCACCCTCCTTGATTATTTTGATTTTCCTCTGGCGAGGAAACTTACTGGACAAAACTGGACTCAAACAAGCCGGTCAAATCGAAAAACAACTTTTTATAGATTTCATAGCCGCTGCCGTAAACTTCGGCATTGGCCGTGTTTGGATAGAACCTCTCCTCGATTAGCGCCATCCGGTTGCAGGCGGTTTTAATGTCCGAGAAAAGACCTGTCGCTTTCCCGGCGAGTATCGCGGCGCCCAGGCAAGCCGCTTCCTCGCATTTAAGGGTTACCAGCTGCTTCCCGGTAATATCCGCCTTGATCTGATTCCACAGCTTGCTCCGGGAGCCGCCGCCCAGCGAGCGGATTTCTTGAACTTCAATCCCCATCCCGCTCAAAGCATCAATATTCCGGCGCACAATGTAGCCCAACGATTCCATGAGCGCCCTGATAAAATGCTGTTTTTGATGCTTCAAGGTAAAACCGAAATAGACCCCCCTGGCCTTCGAGTTGACATCCGGTGCCATGGAGCCGCTGAGATGGGGCAGCATGACCAGCCCTTCACTGCCCGGCGCCACATTTGCCGCCTCTTTCGTGAGCAAACCATACGCATCTTCGCCCATTAAATTGGCGGCACTGATCTCAAGGTCACAAAATTTGTCCCTAAACCAGCGCAGCGCCATGCCGCCGGTCGTAAAGGTGTGCATCATGTACATATCCGGGATGGCAAAATAGTGCAAGGGCATGGACCGGTTCGGGTCATAGACCGGCTTGTTTACCGGCGCGCAGATCGCCAGCGCGGCGCCGATATTCTCCGAGAAAATGCCTTCGGCGATATTGCCGACCCCGATCGCGCCGGCGGCCTGATCCAACGCCCCGGTGCAAACCACGATCTCTTTGCTTAACCCCAATTCAGCCGCAACTGCGGGTAAAATCGGGCCGATCGCCTGGCCCGGCTCCTTGATTTCCGGCAGGCGTTCTTCCGAAATGCCCAGGTAGCCGAGCATTTCGCGCCACCAGGCCTTGGTGGTGATATTCCAGTAGGTTGTCGAGCACAACAGAGACCCTTCGGAAACAAACTGTCCGGTTAACCTGTGGATAAAATAATCTTCGATTAACATAAACCTGGCTGTTTGAGCAAAAAGCTCAGGCTCATGCTTTTTAATCCACAATATTTTTGC
Source organism: Desulfovibrio sp. (assembly GCA_020060545.1). Classification (GTDB taxonomy): domain Bacteria; phylum Bacillota; class Dethiobacteria; order DTU022; family DTU022; genus JAGUZX01. The sequence continues at coordinate 15,003 of JAGUZX010000047.1, forward strand.
CGCGGGCCAGCAGGGATCAAAGCTGACCTGGCCGGTAACTCTGTAGCACTCTTCATCCGTAAACTCCGCGGTCAATTGCGCTGCTTCTTCTTGCGCCCGGTTATCCATCCAAACAATCGCGTTCCGTAAAGGGCTGTTATTTTTGTCCAGGAAAAACAGCGTTTCGCCCTGGGCCGATAGGCCTAAAGCGGTGACCGCGCCGGGGGCATAGTTATACTTGTGTTTAATCTCCAGGAGCCCTTTCTTGAACGACTCCCAATACGTATTGGCGTTTACCTCGACAAAAGAAGTTGCCGGTGTGAGAAGGGCGTATTCTTGTGCCGACAGGGCTTTAAGTTCCCCGGACTGGTTAAACAGGGCGATTTTTAAGGCGGTAGTGCCCAGGTCTACACTGAGAATGAGTTCACTCATTGAGGCGTCAACTCCCCCCGTCCTAGTATTGGAATCGGCTCGATTAAGGGCGCGGCGCGCAGCACCAGACAATAACGCCCTTTTCGTCGCCGATATTGAACAGCTTATGGCCGGTGCCCTGCGGAATGAGCAGTGCATCTCCTTTTTCAAGTTCGTAATACTTGTCTTCTTCCGGGAAATAGCAGAGGAGGCGGCCCTGGGCGCAGTAAAATACCTCGTCCGCTTCCGCATGCCCGGGATCCAGCCCGCCGACTTTGCCCGGCGCCAGTTCGGAGACGCCAAATGTCAGCCTCCCGGTGCGATAATACTCCCTGACCAGTTCTCCCTCATCCATGAAAGCCTTCGCCTGCTTGATGCTTTTGACAACCCCTTTTGCGCTCATATCAATTGCCTCCTTCTTCAATATCGTTTAGGCTCAGCTTATCCGCACCAGTCCAGAATAAATGAAGCGTACACCTTGGCCGCATCGATTAACTGGCTGATGGGGATATACTCGTCATCGCCGTGAACGCCGAGGTCCAGGTTGCCCGGGCCAAACGTTACGGCCGGGATACCGTTGTTATTCAGATAAGTGGAATCGCACACCGCCTTAAACCCGGAGATAACGGCTTCCTGGCGCAGGGTATTCTTGATCGCCCGCTTCAATGAAACAACCCCCGGCAAATCCTCGGATACTGCGTATCCTTTCCACTCCTGCAAAATCGGCACATTGATCACGGGCGGATGCTCTTTTAACCAGTCATCGGTGGAGGCCAGCGCGCTTACGGCTTGCCGGATCTCTTCCCAAATTGTTTCCGCGGGTACACTGTTCGGGTGCCATACCGAGTAGGTGATCTTGACTTGGCCCGAAATCGAGGCCAGATAAGTGCCTCCCTCGATAATCGCCGGGTTCACGGTAAAGACCCCCACCCCCTGCTTGTCGAAAGTAGGATGTCCTCCGGCGCCCAGGATCGGGTCCCGCCAGCGTTGGTTCCACTCCGCCTCCAGCTTGTAAAACAGCTCGATAAAAGGCAGCGCTTTCTTGACCGCATCGACTCCCACCTGCGCGCCGCATGCGAGGCCGTACGGCTGGGGGAAGACGACCTGGTTGCGGCAGCAGACATGGACCGCCTTGCCCGGAACGATGATCTCGAAAAAGAAGAGGCTTACGGAAGCCAGATGAATCTCCAGGTTTGTAGGCTCAACGACAATGGCAAAAGGCGCTTTGTAGCCTCTTTTGATCGCCGCAGTCGTGCCGATGGTTTTCCCTTCGTTTGATTCTTCCCCCACCACCAGCTGCAGAAAAACGTCTCCCTTTAAATCGGCGCCGCAATCCTTTAAAGCTTTAACCGCCCAGATCGCGGCGGCATTGCCGCCCTTCATGTCGCTGGCGCCGCGGCCGAACAGCTTCCCGTCGCGGATGACGGGGTTCCAGGGATCGGCGGTCCACTTTTCAGGCTCATTGACGGCTACCACGTCGGAGTGCCCGTTCAGGATCAAATCTTGTCCTCCGCCTTTTCCCTTGAGCGTGGCCACGACATTGGGGCGCACCTTTTTGGCGTCTTCCGCCCACGTATCGACAGCAAGCCCGTAACCGCGCAGGGTCTCTGCAAGCCACTCCTGCACCTCTTTCTCTTTCCCTTCACCTTCAATCCCCGTATTCACGGAAGGGATGCTCACATATTTTTTCAGAAAATCGATCATCTCCGCCGCATGCTGATCAATATACCGCAGCACTGTTTCCCTGGTCATAGTTAGCTCCTCCTCCCAGTTTACTGATTATGCTACAACGATAATAATCTAGTTAAAAATGATATTTACCGGGCGCATCCCTCCAATTAATAGCCTGCCCTGGTTGCCGGGCGGCGGCGCTGCATTTACAAACCTCAATTAAGCGGCAATCTTTTCACGGGACAATCGTCAAATTTCCCACCTGATGATTCTGCTTTGGATAAATGTCAATAAAAGATAAAGGGAGATGCCGATCAGCGAGACCAGGAAGATAAAAGCAAACGCTCGCTCGGTTTGTATATAGCTGGTATAAAAAACGATCCGGTTGCCAAGCCCCACATTGCCGCCCACAAATTCGGCCCCGATCGCGGCGATGGTCGCAAAGATGCCGCCCAGTTTTATCCCCGTGAAAACACTGGGCAAGGCGCTGGGGAAGATCACTTTTTTGAACGTGTGCAGCTTGCCGGCGCCCATCGATTTCATCAGTTCCAGCTTGATCACTTCCACGTTATTGAATCCGGTCAGGGAATTCATCAGCACGATGGGAAAAGTTTGAATGGACACCGCGATAATCTTGACGTCATTGCCGAAGCCCAGCCATAACATCAACAAAGGGACCAGGGTGATCAGCGGTGTTGTAACCAGCATCACCACATACGGTGAAAAGGCCTTGTCCAGTATTTTATACTGGTAAAGTAAAATTGCCAGAGTGACACCGATCAGGACGCCGGCAATAAATCCGGTGCCGACCACTTGTATGGTCGCCAAAAAATGGGTCAGCATCAGCGGGAAAAACTCTTTCACGAAAGTGGCAATGATCTTCGACGGGGCCGGCAATATCCACCGGGGCACATTAAACAAGCGGACAAATAACTCCAAACCGCTGAATAGAACAACAAGTGTGATCAGAGGCGCGATAAAATCGAGATTCTTAAACTTCCTCAACTGCGTCCACCCCTCTAAATTGATCGATTAAGCCGGTAATCGTCGCTTCATATTCAAGATACCGGGGGTCGTTTGAAATACTCTGCGTTCTCGGCCTGGGCAGGTCGATGTCGATAGCCTCGATAATCCTTCCCGGGTTGGTGGCCATGACAAAGACCCTCGAAGACAAAAGGATTGATTCTTCAACGTTGTGAGTGATAAAAAGAATGGTTTTCCTGGTTTTCTGCCAGATTGACAACAGCTCAAAGTTCAACAGCTCTCTGGTGATGCTGTCGAGCGAGCCGAAAGGTTCGTCCATCAAAAGTATCTCCGGGTCATGGACCAGGGCCCTGATCACCCCAATCCTTTGCTGCATCCCGCTGGACAACTCCGCCGGGTAAGCATTTTTATAAGCCGTTAAGCCAACCATCTCCAGCAGCTCGTCGATCCGTTTTTCCCATTTGGCCCCCGACAGTTTGAATATCTCCAACGGGAGCGACAGGTTTTTTTTAATCGACAACCAGGGCAGTAAATTATGCGATTGAAAAACAAAGCCGATTTTGCTTAAAATATCGCCCTTGACGCCGCTGCTGAATTCCCGGTCAAAGTAGGTGACGGTGCCCCTGGTCTGATCCAGGATGCCTCCCAAAATTCTGATAATAGTTGATTTGCCGCAGCCGCTTGGCCCCACCAGCGATACAAAATCCTCCTTGTTAATCGCAAAATTAACATCCTGAACCGCTACCAGCGGGCCCTTTTTCGTAGGGTATATTTTTTCGACATCCTGCATCTTTATGATTGTATCGTTCAAGCCGCTTCCCACCTTGCCTAGTTTTTCCACTTGATGACCGTATCTCTCACTACACCAATTGAGGTGGCCAGGGTAACCCCGATCAAGATCACCAGCAAAATACACGCAAAGGCCAGCTCGGTTTCGATAAACCCGGAAAAATAAATAATCCTGTTGCCCAGGCCGGTCTTTCCGCCGACGATCTCTGCGCTGATTACGGAGATCGTGGAAAACACCCCGCCGAGCGTAATCCCGGTAAAAACGTGCGACAAGGCATTGGGGAAGGTTACCTTGACAAAGGTTTGCCATTTAGTCGCGCCTAAGGATTCCATCAGCTCCAGCTTTGTTTTTTCCACACTGTTAAAGCCGGTGATCGAATTGAGCATGATGACCGGAATCGCCTGGGCGATAACCGCTAAAATTCTCACGTTGGTGCCGAACCCCAGCCAAAGCATAAACAACGGCACCAAAACAATGAGCGGCGTGGTAACCAGAATAATCACGTATGGTGAAATCGCCTTTTCAAGAATTTTATACTGTGACAATACCGCACCCAGGAGAATCCCGGTCGGAACGGCGATCACAAACCCGGTCAGGATCGTGCGCAAAGTGATCAAGAAGTGAGAGGACAGCAGCGGGATAAAATTGTCAAACAGCGACTTAAAGATGTTCACCGGCGAAGGCAGCACCTGCCTGGGGATATGAAAAACGTTTACGATTGTTTCCCACGAAATAAAGATGACAATAAAAACCAGCACCGGCGCGAGGAAATTGAGCCTGCTAAAGTCCTTTTTTTTCACTTAGGTTCACCCCCGCCATATCTTGTCCAGCGCGCACCAATTGTTTAAGCGTGTCCCGCAACCGGATATAACGTTCATTTTTTCGGATCTGCAGATTGCGTATCTCCAGCGGCAAATCGACAACCAGTTCTTGAACGATTTTTCCGGGAGCCGGCGACATGATTAAAATTTTGGAGGAAAGCAGCAGCGCTTCGTCGATATCATTTGTGATCATCAAAACCGTTTTCTTTGTTTTTGCCCATATGTCCAACAGCTCATAACTCAACTGCTTTCTCGTAATCGCGTCGAGCGCCCCAAAAGGCTGATCCATTAACAGAAGGCCCGGATCATGCACCATTCCTCTAATCATCCCGATTCGCTGCTGCATGCCGCCCGAGAGTTCGTAGGGATAGGCATCCCTAAAATCGGCCAGCCCGACCATTTCCAGCAGCTCGTCAACCCGGTTCTCCCATTTTTCTCCTTTAAGCTTCAAGACTTCCAGGGGGAGCATCAGATTTTTTCTCACGCTGCGCCAGGGCAGCAAATTGTGGGTTTGAAAAATGAGCCCGATGTTCTTCTTTTCATCTTTCGGCAGCCCCGCACTGTACTTTTTGCCGGCAAGAAATATACTGCCCCTGGTTGGCTTAAGCACGCCTCCCAATATTTTAAGCAGGATTGATTTGCCGCAGCCGCTCGGGCCCATGATGGTCACAAACTCTTTATCTTTGACTGCAAAGCTAATTCCGTCGATCACCACAACCGGGCCGCCAACCGTGGAAAATTCTTTGCCGATATTTTCGAGTTTAATTCTTAAATCGTCCAAATAAAAACCCTCCATGGCGCTCGTGTGTAAGAATTTTAAAGCAGGCTCTCATCCAAAATGTCATCCGGATCGATCGCGATCACTTTTCCCAGGATGCTGGCATAAATGACGGTCTGCGCTCCCTTTTCGAGAAAGTCGGAGACAATAAATGCTTCCTCAAAATCCTTCCCCAGGCAAACAGCGCCGTGATTGCGCATCAGCGCCGCCATCTTGCCACCGCCCAGCGCTTTCACAATGTTTGCCGCGAGCTCTGTAGAACCGACTTTGCCATATGCCGCGCAGGCGATTTCTCCCCCCAAAAACAGCGCCTGTTCGGCAAGAGCCAGCGGAATATTTTTGCCGGTGATGGCAAAGCAGGAAGAGAAAGTGGCGTGCGAATGAATAATCGCATTTATTTCGGGCCTGGCCTTATAAATGGCTAAATGCATCGGTGCTTCAACCGTGGCCAGGATGCCGTTATCCTCGAGCAGGTTGCCCTCCAAATCCATTACGGCAATATCATCCGCCTTGATCACACCCCAGTTGGGGATTTTCAGTTTATCGTCAGGCCGGGGGCAGATATAGACATATCCCGTCTCTTGATCGCGCAGGCTGGTATCTCCGGAATCTTGTCCGGGCGTCAATCCTTTTTCCCAGAACAGCCTTGTCGCCCGGGCAACCTCTTCCTTTAGATGGTGTTTGATCATTTTGCTCTACCTCCTTTGAAAATGCTGCCGTTTAAACCAGTTCGACCTTTAGATTGCACTCCACCAGCCGCCTATGAATTTCCGGGTTGATTTCTTTCCCGGTGACCAGCCTGTCAATTTCATCAAATGAGCATATTTTGGCAAAAGCGATCGTCTCAAACTTGGAATGGTCGCATAAAACTATTTTTTCTTTTGCCGCTTTCAACATTAATCTTTTCACCGGTATCTCTTCCAGGTTATAATTCATGAAACCAAGGTCTAAATCGATTGAATCGGCGCCAAGAAATACTTTGTCCACCCGGATATTTTGCAGCATGGTCTCGGTAAAACTGCCGATCAGGGTATAAAAATCTTTACGCAGCGCGCCGCCGATCAGGATCAAATCGATGTTCTTTTTATCGGCCAGCTCCATGGCGATGGCGATATCGTTGGTGGCGATAATCACCTTTTTTCTCGATCCCAGCCTCTTTGCCAGCTCCAGCGTGGTAGTGCCCGAGTCCAGGATGATTGTTTCATGGTTATGTATGTAATCGATGGCCGCTTCGGCAATTCTCCCTTTTTCCTCGATGTACCATTCTTTCCTGATTTGAAAGGGAGGGTCGAACGCGGTGCCCTTGAATCTTGACAAAGCCCCGCCGTGCGTCCTGCTAATCTTATTTAAGGCTTCCAGTCTTTTTAAATCCCGCCGGATGGTCGGTTTTGAAACGTTGAATTGAGCGCATAACGAGTCGATGGTAACAACGCCGCTCCTGTTGATTTCGTCCAGAATCATTTGCAAGCGTTCAGCCGCCAGCATCATTCATCACCTTTTTGTACTTAATGTTTTCCCGGCACTTTCCCCAGCTTGCCGTTAACACGTTGAATGAAATATATGGTTAATTTGTGTTATATTTTGAAGCTATTTATGAACTATTACGGTTATTATTTGATCGTTTTTGATTGTAGTTTTACTATTCTCTACCTTTTCGCAATCTCCTTCCGGCAAATAAAAAATTTTTTTCGATTAATATTTCAAGGCTTGCCCCCCTTAAAAGAGTAATAAAAGCAGATGCGGCTGCTTATCATTTAATAGGGATAAAGAGATGACTGCCCGTTTTTGGGGAAACCCATGGAAGGCTCTCTTTAAAGCCAACGCATCCTCATTTTAAATCAAGGGGCTGTCAAAAATGAAAACTTCGTTCCTGATTTCAGTGAAGACCCTTGCCCGCACGGCCATGCTTTTGGCCCTGACGCTGGCCATCCAGGGGTTCGGATTTCCCCCGGCGATTACCGGCCCCCTGGTGAACTTCATGCTCATTCTCTCCACCATCCTTGCGGGCACCGCCGGCGGGGTTGTGATCGGTTCCGTAACCCCGTGGATTGCCTTAATAGTAGGGATCCTCCCGGTCCCCCTGGCCCCCGCGGTCCCCTTTATCATGCTGGGCAATGCCGCTTACTGCTTACTATTCGGGTTGCTGTACCGGGCTGGAGCCCTCCGGCGCTGGCTGGGAGTGATCGCGGCTTCCCTGGCCAAATTTATAATCATTGCCGGCGCGGTTCAGCTTCTCCTCGCCTTGCCCGCCCCCCTGGTCCAGGTCCTAATGTTTCCCCAGTTAATCAACGCCCTGGCGGGAGGCATTGCTGCCCTGGGAGCCGGCATCTACCTGCAGCGCATTGCAGTTGCAGCGGGGTCAGCAGTTGCAGCGGGGTCAGACCTTGAAAATTGAATCTAAGCAGGCAGGGGATATCCTGGAAGAGGCCCGCCTAAACCGGCTGGTGCCCAGGCCGTACCGCGGCATAGCGGATGCCGCGGTGGAGGGTGTCTGTTTTTGCTGCTCCTGCTGCTGCGCATATTTCCTGAACCAAGAAGAAGCCTGCGACAAAGGCAGGCTGTTAGTCGCACCGCAGCTGCGGCAGCAGGATAGACTAGTAAAACCCGTACTCCCGCGCGGTTCGGTAAATGGCCAAAACCAATTCGGGTGCAACATCTTCCTGGAGATCGTGAATGGGGCTAAAAATGTAACCGCCTCCGGGTTTGAAAATATCGAGCAGCTCCCTCACCTCGCCGGCTACATCGGCCGGCGAGCCTTTTGACAGCGCAGTCTGCGTGCGCACTCCGCCTCCCCAAAAGGCGATTTCCCGGCCAAACTCTTTTTTCAGCCGGACGGGATCCATCCCCGCGGCGGTGATCTGCACCGGGCTGAGCGCGTCGATGCCCGCTTCGATGAAGTCGGGGATGAAGGGCGCCACTCCGCCGCAGGAGTGCAGTAGGATTTTAATCCCGGGCGCAGACTCCTTTACCGCGCGGCAGATCCGCAGCAGGTGCGGCTTGAACAGCTCGCGGAACAGCTTTGGCGAGATCTGGGGCCCGGCTTGAAAGCCGTAGTCGTCGCCCATCATGATTACGTCCAGGTATGGACCGAGAACCCTCAGGTAGCTTTCCAGCCGCTCGATACAGGTCGAGGCAATGAATTCAAGCCAGCAGTGCACCAGGTCGGGCCGCGAAGCCATGAGCATGAAAAACTTCTCGTAGCCGAAGAGCTCCTGCCCCACCTGGTAAAGGGAGAAGAAGAGCGCCCCCCCCGTGGCCACGACGGCGTAATCCGTTTCGCGCCGCAGCCGCTCCGCGGTGGCCCGGAGGATCGCCAGCTCCGCACCGGAAATGGAAAAGGCGCCGCTCTCCCGGAGCAGGGGCAGGATCGCCTCCAGCTGGGACTGCTCCTCGATAAAACCCAGGGGCCGGTTGACCATATTGAAGTGCCGGCCCTGCGCCGGCATGGCCAGCCTGGCGAGGCCGTTGAGCAGGGACAACTCCAGGGAACCGTCTTCTTGTTTCTCGGGGTTGAAACCGCCCGGCACCAGGCAGGTGGAACCGTCTTTCAAGATCCACTCGCGCCAGTCGCGGGCGGGGACGCCGAGGTTGTAGTAACGTGGCAGCGGCAGCAGGTCGCCGCCGGCCATTTTCAGCAGCTCCAGCCCCTCTTCCAACTCCGGCGATGCCAGCATCAGGATGGGGTCCCGCATGTAGGTAACCGTATCGAGGCCCAAGTGTTTTTTAAGCCGGTTGTAAGCAAGCACGTTAATGCCGCTGTTACAGGTGGAGGCGAAATCTAGGGGCACCCGGTCGGGTTCCCGGTGCTCCAGGGCCGCCAGGACCCTCTCCCGCGGTGTCATCGTTTCCCGCATCGGCAGCTTCACACCCTTCGCTGAATGATTTAATTGGCCGGGTAAAACTTTATTCCTTGCCGATGAAGATTTTCCTATCGGTGATCATGATTTTTCAGGGATACTAAACCGGTAAATACACAATCTAGCTTTAGCAGCGCCTTTGTCACCATAAAAAGTAACGTCATTTGAGGTGGATAACTGTGAAGCATATGTCACTTGTGGCGCACTTCTTGTTTATGACAGTCCTGGCGGTGACCGCTTGGGCGGTTGCCGGCTGGAGAAATTGATTTTTCTTGCCGACCGGCAATGGCGGCGGGCACCTGCAGCCGGCGCACTCTTTTGCTAGAAAACGCTACCATACGGTGAAATGCTTGACAATTTAAAGATATATAAAAATTGCCAATCTTTAGCTGGTTAAGTTAAAAGGTACGGTTATACTTGAAAGAGAATTGTCATTAGCTTAAAATTAAAGATGGTCGACCGCCGGAAATGATTGGAGATTCTCCGGTTTGCCTGGTTGGCTAATTTAAAGGAAAAGGGTGATCACCGATGGGCGTAATGCAGCCGAAAGGCACTCCGCGGGAAACTGTTCTGGAAGAGCTGGCGGGTTTTACCGGCGGCGATGTCAACTGGCGTACCGGCAGGGTGCTCACCGGTGTCTATGATCCCGGCGAGGAGGCCCACGCCCTCGCCGTGGAGGCGTACACCCGCTTTCTGGCCCAGAACGCCCTCTACGTCAACATGTACCCCAGCATCGGCAGGCTGGAGCGTGATGTTGTTGCTTCCGTGGCCGGGCTGCTGCGTGCCGATGATGAAGTAACCGGCAACATCACCAGCGGCGGCACGGAAAGCATCATCATGGCCGTTAAAACGGCGCGCGACTGGGCCCGCGAGAATCGCCCCCACATTACCGGGCCGGAACTGGTGCTGCCGGTGACCGCGCACCCCGCCTTTCTCAAGGCCGCCCATTACTGCGGGCTGCGCGTGGTGCAGACCCCGGTCGAGTTGAAAAGCTTCCGTGCCGATATCCGGGCCTTCCGGGAAGCCCTCGGGCCGAATACGATCCTCGCCGCAGGATCCGCCCCAAACTTCTCGCACGGCACCATTGACCCCATCGCGGAAATGGCGGCGGCGGCGCGGGAAAAGGGCATTCTTTTCCACGTGGACGGGTGTGTTGGCGGGATCTATCTCTCCATATTGAGGCGCATGGGCGAAAAAGTGCGCGATTTCGACTTCTCCGTGCCGGGCGTCACCAGCATCTCCGCCGACCTGCACAAGTACGGTTACACCCCGAAGAACGCGTCGGTGATTTTATACCGCAACCGTGACCTGCGGAAACACGCCTGGTTTGTCTGCACCTCGACCACCGGGTACGCCGTGATCAACCCCACGGCGCAAAGCAGCCGCACCGGCGGCCCCATTGCCGCCGCCTGGGCCGTGCTGCGTTTTTTCGGCGAAGAAGGCTTCCGGGAGATCATGCGCCGGTCCCAGGAGGCAACCCGGCGGATGCTCGCGGGCATATCCGGCATCGAGGGTATCCGCGTGCTGGGCGAGCCCGACATGTGCATGTTCACCATCGCCGCGGACGAACTCAATGTCTTCGAGATCGACGATGAAATGCGCCTGCGCGGCTGGCAGATGATCCCGCAGTTTGCCTGCGGCGGCGGCCCCGCCAACCTGCACGTGAGCGTGAGCCACGCCAACGTGCCCCACACGCAGCTGTTTTTGCAGGATTTGCGCGAAACGGTGGAGACGCTGCGGCAAAGGGGGCCGGGCGTCGATCGCGCGGCGTTCTCCCGTATCGTTGGCCAGGTTGCCGGTAAACCGATCGAAGAGATTATGCTCGCGCTCATCCCGCTCGCCGGGCTCAGCGGAATTGATTTGCCCGAGCGCATGGCGCCGCTGAACACCGCTCTCGACCTGCTGCCGGCCGGGCGCCGCGACGAGCTTCTCACCGCATTCTTCAACATGACCACCTGACAAGGGCAAACACCTTTTTCTGCCTGTTAATTGGTATTATATGGTTGACAGTTTCTCCGCTTACCGCTATAATAGCATGAAAAGAACCGGTCAACTTAGCACAGCATGGCTCAAACTATGCTTTCATGGACAAAGAAAGGCCTGAAATAAAATGAAAGTCACCTATCTTGGGAACCGGGAACGGCAAAAAGAGCTCGCCGCTGAACTGGCGCATGCAGTTACAACACTTCAGACCATCGCAGGCGTGGAAAAGGTGATTCTATTCGGTTCCATGACCGGCGGCCGGATCGGTATAAAAAGCGACCTTGATCTGATTGTAATCCAGAAAACAGATCAAGCATTTCTATCCCGTGCCATCGATCTAATGAAGCATTTAAACCCAAACCTTGCCACAGATATACTGGTCTATACACCGGAAGAATTTGCTGCAATGCAAAAAAGCCCAAACCGGTTTGTACAGAACATCCTTGAAAACGGGAGAGTAGTGTATGAGAATAAACTCATCCAATGAAGGCCTGCGATGGTTAACCCAATCCCAGGCGGACCTTGACGATGCCCGATACCTGTATGAAGGCGGCAGGTATAATGCATGCTGTTTCTTTTGCCAGCAAGCCGCCGATAAAGCAATTAAAGCTTATCTCTTTCAGCAAGGCGCGGAGCATATTTACGGTCACAGCGTGGCTGAACTGCGCCGGGAGGCCGCTAAATTGAACCGGGCGTTTGCGGATCTTAAATCCGCCATCGCGCCCCTGGATCCGACCCGCGGGCATTCACTTCATGCGGCGAATTAATTATTGTATTCAATTGTGGACGGCGATCACGTTTCCGCCCAGGAGCGCCGCGGTGGCGGGGTCGCAGGTGGTGACGATGAGCTGCTTCTCCCGGGCGAATTCCCGGATGAGAATAGCCGCCGCCTTTTTGCGCTCGGGGTCTAAGTTCACCAGCGGATCGTCCATGACCAGGAAGCCGCCCGCTTCTTTAAGCAGGTAGGCGGCCATGGCCAGCCGCAGCGCCAGGGCCGCGCCGCCGGCCGTCCCCGTGGAGAGCAGCTCCACCGGCAGAGCCCTGCCGTCGCCCGAGCTGATTGCACCCGGCACGGCGCCGTCCAGGCGCGCCGCGGTGTAGCGGTTATTGGTCACCACGGCGAGGTTGTGCGCGAAAGACTTCGCCAGCGGCGCCAGAGTGTCCGAGTCCATCTCCGCTTTAAGAGCGCTGAACTCGGCCCGGACCAGGCGGATCGCCTCTCCCTGGCGTTTCAGCCGCGCCAGCTCCTCGCCGGCCAGGCGCAGCGCCGCCGCCAGCTCTTCCGTGGACTCTTCCGGCAGCCGGCTTTGCGCCTCGATCAGCTTTACCTTCAGCCCGGCGATTTGGTCTTTCAGCGCGTCGCGCCGCCCGCGCATCTCTTTCAGCGCGTCGATGAACTTATCGGCGGAGCCGAACTCCGCCGGCAGGGGGGCAAGCGCTTCCAGCTCTTTTTTGATCTCGAGGGCCTGCCGCTTGAGCTCCGCCATCGCCTCCACGGCGCTGTCCAGGCTCTCGAACACCGCCGTCCAGCTTTTGAGCTTCTCCTGCTCCTGCTCCAGCTTCACCTTTAGGGCGCCGAGGGAGACCTTGAGCTCGCCGGCGGCGCCCTTGATCAGCTCCGGGTCGCGCACCGGCTTGTCGGGCCCCAGATTGGCCGCGGCAGCCTCCAGCGCGCTGAAAGTGATCCCGCCCAGGTACCCTTCCAGCCGGATGCGGGCGCCCTCCAGCGCTTTTTCCAGCTCCTCATACTTGACGCGGACCGCCCGCGCTTCCCCGATCTCTTTTACCGCCAGCTCCTTAAGCTTCGCTTCAAAATCGGCCCGGGCCCGCCGCGCCCGCTCCAGCAGCTGCGTTACATCCCCCTCGCCCGATTGGACCTCCAGGGTCCAGCCGGGGCCTTCCAAAAGCAGCCTGCCCGCCCCTTCCAGGGAGGCTTCCGCCTCCACCGGCAGGCGCCGGGGCTCTTCCAGCCCCGCGGTGACCAGCAGCTCCAGCGGCTTGTTTGTGCGGAAGCGTGCTTTCAGTTTCATCGCTTCGGCCACGGACTTGAGCCTGGCCAGCTCCTGGAGCTTCTGCTCCAGAAAAGCGAGCTCGGCTTTGCCCACCAGGGGCAGGGCGGCCAGCGCCGCTTCGATTGCCGTGATCTGCTCCTGCAGCGGCCGGGCGCGCTCGAGCAGCTCTCTCTGCCGGCGCGCCTCCAGGACCGCCCCGGCTTCCCGGAGCTCCTGCTCCAGCGCCGCGAGCTGCTTCTGCCCGTTTTCCGCCTGCTGAAAGAGCCCCTGCACCCGCTCTTCCACCCGGGGCCACTCGGTGATTACTTTTTTCAGCTCCGCTTCCTTGACCCCGGCCGCGTCCAGGCGCGGCTCCAGGGCGCCGCGCCGCCGCGCGTCGTCCTCCAGCCGTTCCATACTTTTCAGCCGCTCCA